>JBKGHI010000078.1:0-32808 GCA_046520405.1 Myxococcus sp. 1LA | reverse complement strand
CTCCGCGATGGGGCCCAGCGCGTTGCCGCGCGGGGTGTCGGGCGTGAAGGCCTGGACGACCCACGGGGCCCGGCCGCGGAGTGCCAGCACGGCCTGGGCCGCGGACTCGGCCACGGCTTCGGGGGCGGTGGCCGTCAGCGTGGCGACGACGTGGTAACCCGCGCGTGCGAAGGCCGGAGGCGCGCCGGAGACGCCATCGCTCTCCACCAGGGCCTCGCCCAGGAGGCGTGGCTGGGCGCCGGCCCATTCGAGCTCCTCGAAGAGGTGGGGCTCGAACCCGGCGCGGCAGGTCCACAGCCAGCGTCCGGGCCGGGCGGCCAGCGTCCGGGCCGGCATGGCGGGGACCTTCGCCCGGGGAGGGACTTTGGGAGCGGGCGGCGCGGTGTGTGCAGGGGGCTTGCCCCCTGGGGCAGGGCCCTGCCGGTTAACCGGCGCTCCAGGGCGTCCGGGGCTGCGGGAGGGAAGTCGTCGTGAAGGCCGGGAGGGGCCTCGGCGTTGATTTCGTGTGGGGGACATTGCGTGGGCCGGGTTCCGCTTTACTCTGAGCCGCTGCGTGGTGGGCGGCCTGCCGAGTGGAAGTTTCGGCGGACGCACGTGGTTTCCATACGTTTCTCCCTTACACCTCCAGGGATTTCCCTTCACTCGCCGCCGTCCTTCGAGGATTCTCCGGCGAGAGAGCCGACCGAATGATCGAATGGACGCTAAAGAAACTGATTGGGACCAAGAACGAGCGTGAGCTGAAGAAGGCCCACTCGAAGGTCGCCCGAGTCAACGAGCTGGAAACCCGCATGCGGGCCCTCAAGGACGAGGACTTCGTCTCTGAGACGAACCGCATGCGGCAGGAAATCCAGAACGGCCGCTCCCTGGACGACCTGCTCTTCGAGGCCTTCGCGCTCACCCGTGAGGCGGCGCGCCGAGTCATCGGCCAGCGTCACTACGACGTGCAGCTCATCGGCGGCATGTTCCTCCACGAGGGCTGCATCGCGGAGATGCGCACCGGTGAAGGCAAGACGCTGACGGCGACGCTGCCCACCTACCTCAACGCGCTGTCCGGCCGGGGCGTACACGTCGTCACGGTGAACGACTACCTCGCTCGCCGCGACGCCGAGTGGATGGGCCGCGTCTACCGCTTCCTGGGCATGACGACGGGCTGCGTGCTGCACGAGCTGAACGACAAGCAGCGCCAGGAGTCGTACCGCTCGGACATCACCTACGGCCAGAACAACGAGTTCGGCTTCGACTACCTGCGCGACAACATGAAGTTCCGCCTGCAGGACTACGTCCAGCGCGAGCTGAACTTCGCCATCGTCGACGAGGTGGACTCCATCCTCATCGACGAGGCCCGCACGCCGCTCATCATCTCCGGCCCCACCGAGGACAGCACCGACAAGTACTACCGGGTGGACCAGGTCATCCCCGGGCTGGTGCCGGACCAGGACTACACCCTGGACGAGAAGCACCGCTCCGTGTCCCTCACGGATGACGGCATCGAGAAGCTCCAGAAGCGGCTGGGCGTGGGCAACCTCTACGACCCGGGCGAAATCGAGATGCTGCACCACGTGGACCAGGCCCTGCGCGCGCACACGCTCTACAAGCGCGACAAGGACTACGTGGTGAAGGACGGCGAGGTCGTCATCGTCGACGAGTTCACCGGCCGCCAGATGCCGGGCCGCCGCTGGTCCGACGGCCTGCACCAGGCCATCGAGGCCAAGGAAGGCGTGAAGATCGAGAACGAGAACCAGACGCTCGCGACCGTCTCGTTCCAGAACTACTTCCGCATGTACTCCAAGCTGGCCGGCATGACGGGCACGGCGGACACGGAGGCGGAGGAGTTCGCGAAAATCTACAACCTCGACGTGCGCGTCATCCCCACCAACCGTCCGCCCATCCGCAAGGACCTGCAGGACGTGGTGTACAAGACGGAGCGCGAGAAGTTCGAGGCCGTGGCCGCGGAGATTGAAGAGCTCCACAAGAACGGCCAGCCGGTGCTGGTGGGCACGGTGTCCATCGCCAAGAGCGAGGTGGTGGCCAGCTTCCTGAAGAAGCGCGGCATCCCCCACAACGTCCTCAACGCGAAGCAGCACCAGCGCGAGGCGGACATCGTCGCGCAGGCCGGCCGCAAGGGCGCCGTCACCATCTCCACCAACATGGCCGGCCGCGGCACGGACATCCTCCTGGGCGGCAACGCGGAAGTCCTCGCCAAGGCGTCCATGGGCCCGCCGCCCGAGCCGCCCACCACGGCCCCGGAAGGGCAGCCGCTGGACCTGACGGCCTACGAGGCGGAGCTCGCGGCGTGGGAGCAGAAGCTCACCGAGACGAAGGCGAAGCTCGAGGAGCAGACGAAGAAGGAGCGCGAGGAGGTCCACAACGCCGGCGGCCTCTTCATCATCGGCACCGAGCGCCACGAGTCGCGCCGCGTGGACAACCAGCTGCGTGGCCGCGCCGGCCGCCAGGGTGACCCCGGTGGCAGCCGCTTCTTCCTGTCGCTCGAGGACGACCTGATGCGCATCTTCGGGTCCGAGCGCATCCAGGGCCTGATGGAGCGGCTGGGCATGGAGGAGGGCGAGGTCATCGAGCACGTGTGGCTGTCACGTGCCATCGAGGCGCCCAGAAGCGGGTCGAAGGCCACAACTTCGACATCCGCAAGAACCTCCTCGAGTACGACGACGTGATGAACCAGCAGCGCCGCACCATCTACAAGCTGCGGCGCCAGGTGCTGGCCGCGGGCGCGGGCGTGCCGCTGGTCGAGTACGACGAGGATCCGAAGACGCGCATCAAGACGCGCTCCGAGCGGACCGTCAGCTGGGCGGACTTCCGCGAGCTGATTCTGGACTCGATGGAGGACGTCATCGTGTCCCTCACCGACACCTACGCGCCCACCCGCGGCGTGGAGGGCTGGGACATCGCCGCGCTCCAGCAGAGCGTGAAGGAGACCTTCAACCTCGAGATGAGCTTCGAGGGCGTGGGCAACCGCGAGGAGCTCCAGGAGCACATCTACAAGGCGGCGGAGAAGGTCTTCCAGGCGCGCGAGGAGGAGTTCGGCGAGAACTTCATGCGCTTCCTCCAGTACAACTACCTGGCGACCATCGACCGGCTCTGGAAGGACCACCTGCTGGCCATGGACCACCTGCGCCAGGGCATCGGCCTGCGCGGCTACGGCCAGAAGGACCCGAAGCAGGAGTACAAGAAGGAGGGCTACCAGGGCTTCATCCAGATGCTCTCCGCCATCAAGGCGCAGTTCGTCACCCAGCTGATGCACGTGCAGCCCCGCTCTGCCTCCAGCGCGGCGGAAGAGGCCGCCCGCATCCAGCGCCAGCTCGCGCAGCAGCAGAAGAAGGCGGTGGAAGGGCGCGCCACGGCGGACGGCAAGCTGGATGAGGGCTCGGTGGCGCAGGCGGCCCGTCCGGCCGCGGCCAACAAGCCGGCGGTGGGCCGCAACGACCCGTGCCCCTGCGGCAGCGGCCGGAAGTACAAGAAGTGCCACGGGGCCTCGGAGGCCAGCGTCTAGGACGCGGGCCGCCTGACGGACTCACCGTGCGGGATGCCGGCGCGGCGCCACCCCCTGGGGCGGCACCGCGCCGGTGCTGTTTCGGGCGGGGCGGAAGGGCCCGCCAGGACGGCAGGAGTCCGGGGGAGCGGCATGCGCCGTCCCTGCCCGGACGGGCGGTGCGGCGAAGCTTGCGCGGCCCGGAGGGGTTCTGTTAAGGACCCCCCGCCCCTCGGTATGGGGTCGGGGAGCAGTCAACCCCAGGCAGGACCCACTACACACACGTCCGTGCCGGTCGCCGGTGCCTCCGTGGGTGGGGGCCTCTCCTCGGAGAGGGACTCCTCCCCCGGGCGTTTCGGCCGGAAGGTTTGCTCGGGCGTGGCGGATCAACCGGAGAAACGACATGGAAACGCAGGACACGCAGACGCAGCAGCAGGCGATGGCCGCCGCCGGTGGCATCACGATGAGGCAGCTCCTGGAGGCCGGTGTTCACTTTGGCCACCAGACGAAGCGCTGGAACCCGAAGATGAAGCCGTTCATCTTCGGCGCCCGCAACGGCATCTACATCATCGACCTGCAGAAGACGGTCGTGCTGGCCCGCTCGGCGTTCCGCTTCGTGGCGGACATCACCGCGCGCGGTGGCTCGGTGCTCTTCGTCGGCACCAAGAAGCAGGCGCAGGACGTGGTCCGCGAGGAGGCCTCGCGCGCCGGTCAGTTCTTCGTCACCAGCCGCTGGCTGGGTGGCACGCTGACCAACTTCAAGACCATCAAGCAGGGCATCGACCGCCTGAAGACGCTGGAGAAGATGGCCGAGGACGGCACCTTCGAGCGCCTGCCGAAGAAGGAAGTCGCCCAGCTCGAGCGTGAGCGCGAGAAGCTGGAGAAGAACCTGGGTGGCGTGAAGGAGATGACCAAGCTGCCCCGCTGCGTCTTCGTCATCGACCCGAAGAAGGAGCACATCGCCATCCACGAGGCCGGCCGCCTGGGCATCCCGGTCATCGGCCTGGTGGACACCAACTGCGATCCGGACGGCATCGACTTCGTCATCCCCGGCAACGACGACGCCATCCGCTCCATCAAGCTGTTCACCTCCAAGATCGCCGAGTCCTGCCTCGAGGGCGCCGCGCGTTACCGCGCCTCGGGCGCCGCCGAGCGCGACGAGCAGGAGGAGCGCGAGGGCCGTGACGACCGTGGCGACCGCCGCGATGACCGCCGGGGCCCGCGCCGTGGCGACCGCCGCGACGACCGTCGTGACCGGGGTGGTGACCGTGGCGGCGAGCGCCGTGGTCCCCTCGTTGAGATGAAGGGCGCGGCCCCTGTCGCGTCCGAGCCGGCCGCCGAGGCCGCTCCCGAGGGTGAGGCGGCGGCCGAGTAGCCGTCCCTTTCCTCACGTCAGTGCCGAAGCGGCCGGGTGGCGTTGGTTTGCCAGCTCCCCGGCCGCCTCTGTTTCCCTGGTACGCAGTATCCCCTTGAACTTGCAATGCTCCGTCCGGCGCGGTGCGCCCTGGTGTGGCGGAGGCAGGAGACGACAATGGCCGAAGTTAGCGCCCAGATGGTGAAGGAACTCCGCGAGCGGACCAACGCGGGCATGATGGACTGCAAGAAGGCGCTCGCCGAGTCGGGTGGCGACTTCGCCAAGGCCGAGGAGTGGCTGCGCAAGAAGGGCATCGCCAAGTCCGCTGGCAAGGAAGGCCGCGTCGCCGCTGAAGGCGTCGTCGGCACCTACGTCCACGGTGGCCGCATCGGCGTCATCGTCGAGGTGAACTGCGAGACGGACTTCGTCGCCCGCAACCCCGACTTCCAGGAGCTGGTGAAGGACGTGGCCATGCAGATTGCCGCGGCCGGCCCCAAGTTCGTCCGCCGTGAGGAGGTCCCCACGGACAACCTGGACAAGGAGAAGGACATCCAGCGGGAGATCCTGAAGCAGCAGGGCAAGCCCGAGGCGATGCTGGAGAAGATCCTCGTCGGGAAGATGGAGAAGTACTACGAGGGCGTCTGCCTCGTGGACCAGCTCTGGGTGAAGGACGACAAGAAGAAGGTCGGCGAGATGATCTCCGAGCGCGCCGCGAAGATTGGCGAGAAGGTCTCCGTGCGCCGCTTCGTCCGCTACGAGGTGGGTGAGGGCATCGAGAAGAAGAAGGACGACCTCGCCGCCGAAGTCGCCAAGACGCTGGGCCAGGCGTAAGGCCTCCGCGGTCCCCCCTGGGGCCGCGAGCCTGGACGCAGGGCTGACAAGGGCCGCGCGCCTCGGAAAGTCCCCTCCACGGGGCGTCCGGGCGACGCGGCCCTCGCTTTTGCGGGTCCGATTGGCCCCTCCCCGGGCGACCGCCACCGGACGATGTGCGGCGGGCCCACCGACTCCAGCGTTGATCCCTCGCAAAGCGGGGGATAGAAGCGGTGGCGCATGTCCTCCGACACGAAGAAGCCGCTCCCGTATAAGCGCATTCTCCTCAAGCTCTCGGGCGAGGCCCTGATGGGGGAGGGGAAGTACGGCATCCATCCGCCCACGCTGATGGGCATTGCCGAGGAAGTCATCGAGCTGTCGCAGGCCGGGGTGGAGGTGGCCCTGGTGATTGGCGGCGGCAACATCTTCCGGGGCGTCGCGGGCGCCACGGAGGGCATGGACCGCGCCAGCGCCGACTACATGGGCATGCTGGCCACCTGCATCAACTCCATGGCCATGCAGGACGCGCTGGAGAAGAAGGGCCTGCACACGCGCGTGCTGTCCGCCATCAAGATGGAGCAGATCGCCGAGCCGTACATCCGCCGGCGCGCGGTGCGCCACCTGGAGAAGGGCCGCGTGGTGATTTTCGCGGCGGGCACCGGCAACCCGTACTTCACCACCGACACCGCCGCCTCCCTGCGCGCCATGGAAATCAACGCGCAGGTCATCCTGAAGGCGACCAAGGTGGACGGGGTGTACAGCGCGGACCCGAAGAAGGACCCCACTGCGCGGCGCTATCGGACGCTGACGTACATGGACGTGTTGAAGCAGAATCTCAACGTCATGGACTCCACGGCCATCTCGCTGTGCATGGACAACAAGCTGCCCATCATCGTGTTCGACCTGACGCAGCGGGGCAACATCCACCGCGCCGTGCTGGGTGACGGGGACATTGGTACGTTGGTGGGTGGCAGCGAGACGGTCTGGGCCTGAGCCTTGACCCAACGGCAAGCACTCAAGGAGAGAATGCAATGAGTGGAGACGTCGTCGCCGAACTGAAGGGCCGTATCGACAAGTCGCTCGAGGGCCTGCGCGCGGACCTGACGAAGGTCCGCACGGGCCGCGCCAGCACCGCCATCCTGGATGGCATCCGGGTGGACTACTACGGCACGCCGACGCCCCTGTCGGGCGTGGCCAGCGTCAACGCGCCCGAGCCCCGGCTCATCACCATCAAGCCGTGGGAGAAGAGCGTCCTCAAGGAGATTGAGAAGGCGCTGCGCGAGGCGAACCTGGGCATCAATCCGATGAACGACGGCGAGATGATTCGCCTGCCCTTCCCGCCGCTCACCGAGGAGCGCCGCAAGGACATCGCCAAGCAGGTGAAGAACAAGGGCGAGGAGTTCAAGGTCGCCATCCGCAACCTCCGCCGCGACGCGAACGAGGTGCTGAAGACGCAGCTGAAGGACAAGAAGATCACCGAGGACGACCACAAGCGCGTCACCGAGACGGTGCAGAAGCAGACCGACGCGGGCATCGCGCAGGTGGATGAAATCGTGAAGAAGAAGGAGAAGGAGGTCATGGAGGTCTGATGCCCTCCATCGTCCTCGCCGAGCCCTCCGCACCGGTGGCGGGCGCTCTTCGCCGCTATCTGGAAGCCGCCGGTCACGAAGTGTCCTGGGTGAGCAGCGTCGATGAGGCGCTGCGCACGGTGCGGGAGCGCGCGCCCACCATCCTGATGGCGTCCGGAACGGGCACGCTGGATGGTGAGGCGCTGTGCCGGAGTGTGCGGGCCGAAGGCCTGTCCGCGCCGGTGCTGCTGTTGTACTCGCCGGATGAGGAGCACGCGGACACGCGGGCCGCCCAGGTTGGGGCGGACGGGTGCCTGGTGGGGCCGCTGAAGCGCCCCACGGTGCTGACGTGCGTGTCGCTCCTCGTGCAGCGTGAGGAGGCGCTGCGGCGGGCTGGGGGTGTGTCCTCGCGGCCACCGCCCCCTCCATTCAATGTGGATGGGCCGCCGCCGCTGCCGGGCGTGCTGGACGGGCGGAGGGGGCCGCCACCGCCGCCGCTCGATGACGTGGATGCCCCCGCCGGGAGCGCCGAGGCGCTGGCCGTGCCTCCACCGCCGCCGCTCGACGATGTGGATGCCCCTGTCGTCCAGGGCGTGGCTGCACCGGAAGACGAGCGCGCCCAGTCGCTGGTGACGCCGTCGTCCGTGGTTCCTCCGCCGTTGCCGGTGAAGCGCGGAGCGGAGTCCGCGTCGCTTCCGCCCGAGCTGGACGAAGAACCCATTACGTCTCCTTCCTCCGAGGCCGGGAGCACGGCCCACGAAGCGGGCGCGTCGCTTGCCCAGGGCAGCACGGCCGACGACGAGACGCCTGCTTCGGGTAGCGCCGCGCTTGTTGCCGAGCGCACGGGCCAGGATGCGGCGACGCAGGCTCCCGACGAAGACGACCTCCCACTGCTCCACGCGGAGCCAGAGGCCGACGAGCCTTCGGGCGCGGTGACGTCATCCGAGGCCCAGGCGATGCAGGCCGAGGCGGCCCTCGCTTCAACAGGGACCCGTCCGGAGCCGACACCCGCGCAAGCGGCCCAGGCTGAGGTTGGCGCGGCGGAAGCCAGCAGCGCCGTGGCGCCGGCCGCCAACGCGCAGCCTTCAGCTCCCGCCGCGGTGCCCGGCACTCCGGCTCGTTCCGCGCGCTCGCCCTCACGCCGGGTGGCTCGGGGGCGGACGGTCGCCGCATCAGCCGCTCCGACCTGCCGTCGGTCGGCTCCTCTCCGGACTTCGAGTTCCTCAAGCGGCTGATGTTGATGGAAGTGAAGCGCAGCCGGCGCTACCGCTACCCCATCGCCGTGCTGCTGGTGGACATCGACAAGTTCGCGGAGAAGTCCGCCTCGCTGGCCCCCGGCGCGCGGAAGCTCGCGCTCGCCGAGGCCCTGGGGCTGCTCGTGTCCGGCGTGCGCGACATCGACGTGGCCGTGCCCTTCGCGGACAGCCGCTTCGTCGTCTTCCTCCCGCACACGCCGCGCTCCGGTGCGCTGATTGTGGGCCAGCGCCTGCGCGAGCTCATCAAGTCCCTGAAGGCCTTCGAGGGCGCCAGCGCCTCCGTGGGCGTCGCCGTCTCCGAGCCTCCGCCTGGCCGCGCTCCCGTGGCGGGCGCCCTGGCGCAGGTCAGCTTCGGCGGCCTCCTCAAGGAGGCCGGAGAGGCCCTGCGCCGCGCACAGGCAGCGGGGGGGGACTGGGTGGAGGCGGCGAGCGGAAGGACTCAGTCGGGGTAGACGAAGTCCGCCCCGGTGATGTCGCGGATGACGTCCGCGACGAACGACAGCAACTCCAAGCCCCGGCCCTTGTCGTCCTTCCAGGTGCCGGTGGCCGCGTCGTAGTCGAAGTGGATGCCCTGGCCCCGGCCCGCCACCCAGATCTGCCGCACGGCGCGCTGGGTATTGACGATGCACTTCTCCCGCGAGGCCGCGGTGAGCGTGACCATGTCGCCGGTGCTGTCGGCTTCCAGGATGTCGGGGTCGATGCCATCCGCCGCGGCGAGGATGCGCTTGAACGCGGCGGAGATCAGCTGGTTGTAGCGAGCTTCGTCCATCATCGCCGCAGCGGCCTCACTGAATGACTTCAAGCACCTGCTGGCCAGGAGCGGCGTAGAACAGGAACTTGAACTGCGGCGACGCCTCCCCCTCCACGCGCTCCAGACCAATGACGGTGCCGGGGTTGACGGGCTTGGGGAAGGACTGCATGCCGAGCAGATGGGCCGCCAGGGCGCCCATGGACGGCTGGTGCCCCACGAGGACGAGGTTCTCGTCGGCGTACTCGTTGAGGACCGGCTCCACCGCGCCCACGGGCATGTCCGGCAGCAGGCAGCGATGCACCTTCAGCGGGCCTTCGAACCTGGTGGAGATGGAAAGAATCTGCGCCGTCTGCACCGTGCGAACCAGCGGACTGGTCAGGATGCGTCCCACGGGCCCGATACGCTCGGACAGGGACGCGAAGTGCTGGGCGGTGCTGGTGCGAGACTTCGCGGTGAGGGCCCGCGCCTCGTCACCGAGACCCTCGGGGATCTCCGCGTCCGCATCCGCGTGCCTAACCAGGAAAAGCCTCAAATTCCCTCCACCGCTTTCGACAGAACCGCGGTTCGTACACGAGCGCGGCAGGGTTGGTCAAAGGTAATGCGGCGATTGTTCAGTGGCCGGAACAACCCCACCATGACAGACAGAGGCGGGACGCCTCTCACCGCCCAGGTTGCCGGAGCATACACGGGGGGCTGACATGTCCCGTCAGGAGGACGTGCGTGCGCAAGGTGCTGTTTGGAGTGTGGGTGCTCGTGGCCTTCTCGGCCTGCAAGAAAGCCGAGGACGCCACCAGTCCGGTCGCCGGGGAGGTGGGCGAGCGGGCTGCCGGGGCTCCTGACGGTGCCGCGGAAGCCGATCCCTATACGGTGTCGAAGGAGAAGCTGGACGCATACGTGGGCTACCAGCGGCGCATGTTGGAGGTCTACGGCTCCCTCATGAAGGGCCTGCAGAACCTGGGCGCGCTGGTGGACGCTGGCACGCCGGAGGCCATGGCGGCGGCGCGCGAGGGACTGAAGGTGGTGGAGGCCAAGGCCAAGGCGGAGGCCGAGGCGCGCCGGGAGGCGAACCTCTCCGAGGTGGACGTCAACGGCATCGCCGAGGTCGTCACCGCCGTCATCAGCCAGCGGCAGTTGGGGCGCACGCTCCAGTACGAGGAGGAGCTGAAGAAGCTGGAGGCCCTCCAGGCGAAGCTGCCACCCGAGCAGCAGCAGGGCATGGCGCCCCAGGTGGCGTCGATGCGCGCCCAGGTGGAGGCCTTCCAGACGCTGTCCGACGCCCGCCGCGACTACGGCGATGCGAACGTGGACGTCGTCCTGACGCGTGAGGAGGACCTCATCCAGAACTACCAGGAGATGATCCGCGTCTTCACCGGCACGCGCCGGTGAAGCCGGGCACGGCCCCCGCGCCTCAGACGCGCTTGAGGTGCGGGGCCTGCTTGAAGAGCTGCGCCAGGTAGACGTCGGCGACCTTCTCCATGACGGTGTTGCCGCGCAGGCGCTGCCGGAGGTTGACGAAGTCCACCTGGTCCAGCCGCTGGTCCTGGTTGTAGCAGGAGAACACCCACGTCTCCTTGCCCGTCACCGGGTCCACGTGCCGCTGGAGGCACTGGGCGCAGATCTCCTTCATCATGCACTGCATCGGCGAGTTGATGGAGCCGATGGCCTCGTGGCCCGGCTTGAGGTGCGGCTGGAGCACGCCGTGCCGCGCCTCGGCCACCGCGCGCATCATTCCATCCGAACCGATGGCGATGATGCGGTCCACGTCCGCCAGGGAGATGACGGGCGCGGGGCCCAGCGTGCCCTCCGCGTAGGCCACCATCGCCTGCACCACGTTGCCCCGGAACGCCGAGTCCTGCGGACGGCGCGGCTCAATCATGTCCCCGGTGTCCACGGACCACACAATCTGGTCCGTGCCGGCCTCGATTTCGTCGTGCTTGAAGGAGTCCGTCTTCTGCCGGTAGCCGGCGAAGTACACGACGCGGCAGCCGGCCGCCTTCAGCGAGCGGGCGATGGAGAAGAGCACCGCGTTGCCCAGGCCGCCGCCCACGAGCACCACCGTCTCGTTGTGGCCAATCTCCGTGGGCGCGCCGGTGGGCCCCATCAGCACCACCGGCTCACCGGGCTTGAGCGCGGCGCACAGGCGCGAGGACGAGCCCATCTCCAGCACGATGGTGCCCATCAGCCCCTTGTCCTTGTCCACCCATGCGCCGGTGAGGGCCAGGCCCTCCATGGTGAGGCGCACGCCGTCCACCACGGGCGCGTTCCGCTCGAAGTTCTGCAGCCGGTAGAACTGGCCGGGGGAGAAGTGGCTGGCCGCGAAGGGCGCGCGCACCACCACCTCGACGATGGTCGGCGTCAGCCGGTTGACGGCCACCACGGTGGCGGTGAAGGCCTCGTCCAGCTTCGCGAAGTGCGCGGCGCGCTTCGCGTCTCGCGCGGCCTGGGCCACCTCGTCGGTGAAGTCGAGCGTGGCCACTTCCTTCGCGTACAGCCGCGCCACCTGCGGGTGGCCGTCCTTCGCGCTGGCCATGGCCTTCACCACGTTGCCCGCGTAGGTCGGATGGTTGTCGCCGTAGAAGGAGATGAAGCGGCCGTCCTGCTGGTACGACGTGAAGAAGCCCGTCTTCGCCGCCGGGTCCTCCTTCGCCGTCACCGGCGCCAGCGAGAAGCCGCCCTCGGTCTCCACCAACTCGTGGCTCTGGAAGTACTCGCCGCGCGCGTCGAGCTGGAAGGTGCCCGGGTATTCCTTCTCGTACGTGACATTGGGGGATGTCCCCGCGGCGACGCACACCGTGCGCGCGGGCAGCTCGAAGAACTGGCCGCTGCCCTTGAGCTTGCCGTCCACCGTCACCATGCGCTCGAAGCGCAGCGCGCGCACCGCGCCGGACGCGTCCGGCAGGGCCTCCACCGGGCTCATGCGCTCGATGAAGCGGATGCCTTCCTCCAGCGCCTTCGTCACCTCCTCGTGGTTGAGGCGGTAGGCGGGGGACTCGGTGAGGCTGCGGCGGTAGACGAGGCTGACGCCGCCCCACGCGCGCACCAGCTTGATGAAGTCGGGAGTGCGGCCCTGCGCCTTCGCCTGCTCGCGCTCCTCGCGCACCGCGCGGCCGTGCTCCAGGAACGTCTGGTAGGTGGCGCGCTCCTCGGCGTCGAGCCGGGCCAGCACGGCCTCCTCGCCCGCCTGGGACACCAGCTTCTCGTGGCGGTCGAGCGCCTTCTCCACCTGCACCGGGTAGTACGCCATCAGCTCCGTGGCGGTGTCGATGCCGGTGAGCCCGCCGCCAATGACGATGGCGGGCAACTGCACCTGGAGGTTCGCCAGCGAGTCTTTTTTGAAGGCGCCGGTGAGCTGGAGCGCCATCAGGAAGTCACTGGCCTTGCGGATGCCCCGGATGAGGTTGTTCTTCATCCCGATGATGGTCGGGCGGCCCGCGCCAGCGGCGATGGCGACGTGGTCGAAGCCCAGCGCCCACGCGTCCTCCACCGTGAGGGTGCCACCGAAGCGCACGCCGCCATGGATGCGGAAGCCCTCGCGGCGCGCCAGCGTGAGGTGGATGAGCGTGAGGAAGTTCTTGTCCCAGCGCACGGTGATTCCGTACTCGGACACACCGCCGAAGCCCTCCAGGATGCGCTCGTCCAATTCACGGGTGAGCGAGGACCAGTCTCGGATGGGCTGGAGCGCGTGGCCGTTGCGGCCCACGAGCGCGTCGGGGAAGGGCTCAATCTTGAGGCCGTCCACGCCGGTGACGCCGAAGCCTTCGTTGAGCAGGTAGTGCGACAGCGTGTAGCCCGCGGGCCCCAGGCCCACCACCAGCACGTTGCGGCCCACGTAGGGCAGCGCGTACGGGCGCCGGATGTTGAGCGGGTTCCACCGCGTGAGCAGGCCGTAGATTTCGAAGCCCCACGGCAGGCTCAGCACGTCCGTGAGCGTGGCCGTCTCCGCCAGGGGGATGTTCACCGGCTCCTGCTTCTGGAAGATGCAGGCCTTCATGCAGTCATTGCAGATGCGGTGACCGGTGCCGGGGCACATCGGGTTGTCGAGCGTCACCATGGCCAGCGCGGCCACGGCGTTGCCCTCGCGCTTGAGCAGGTGCGCCTCGGAGATGCGCTCGTCCAGCGGGCACCCGTTGAGGGGGATGCCCAGCGGGTTCTTCTTGTAGTGGTGTCCCTCGGCCACCGGGTCCTTGGCGGGGAAGCCCTTGGTGCAGGAGTCCTTCTGCCGCTCGTGGCAGAGCACGCAGTAGTCCACCTCGTTCATCACGTCGCGCGAGGTGCCCCGGCGGTCGGTGAGCTTGAAGCCGTCGCGGTGGCGGAGGTGGTGCTCCATGCCCTCGGTGGCCTCGGGCAGTTCATTGTCCGGACGCTGGAGCTGGACGAGCTGGTCGAACACCAGCGGCTTGGGAATCCGGTGCGTGGACCAGGCGTGGAAGATGTCCTTCGTCTCCGGGTGCAGCGCCCGCGCGTAGGTCCAGCGGTCCGCCAGCGACAGCAGCGCGCGCACGGACTGGAGCTCCGAGGCGTCATCGCCTTGGGTGACGAGGCTGGAGCCAAAGGCCTCCTTGCCCTCGGGCGTCGACAGCAGCACCTCGCGCAGCGCGCTCCAGCGGGCCCGCAGGGCCTCCGCCTCGCCCCGCCGCTCGGCGGGCAGCGCGTTGGAGAACACGCGCTCCAGGTCCATCAGGCAGAGGACCGACTCCGCCAGGCCCCGCTCCAGGTCACCGGTGGCCAAGGCCTCCGGAAAGCCGAGCTGGAGCAGCAGCCGCATGCGCGCGTCCAGCGAGGGGAACTCGGCCAGCGACGGACGGTCCGCGGCGCCCTTCTTGAAGACGCGCCGGGTGATGAACTCCCGCTTGAAGTCGAAGAGCGGCAGCTCGCCCGTGAGGCGGCCGGACAGGCGCTCCAGCTCCTGCTCCACGCGGAAGAGGCGCGTGATGAAGCGCGACACGTGGCGCGCCACGCGGATGAGCAGGTCCGCCTCCGCGGCGCCGGTGACGCCCGCGCCGCCTGACGTGCGGTACGCGTTGAAGGCCGTGAAGAGCTCGGGCTCGTCCTCGGCGAGCTGCGCGTCGAAGCGCTCCGCCAACCGGCGCAGGCCCGCGGGGCGGTACAGGTCCTCGAAGGCGAAGCCCGGCAGGCCCAAGGATAGAGAATGAGTGGGGTCGGAGGGCAGGTCGGTCAAGGCGCGCATGTCACGAACAGTGTGGGAGGAACCTGGAAAAACGGCTCCCAAGCGTGACCTATTTCTTTCGCGGCGCGCAGTCCGGAAATCAAGCAGGCCCATTCCTGAAGGCACGAGCGTGCAACGCCAGGGAGGCGGAGCGGAGATGCGCGCCTACACAGTCGCGTTTCTGCCTACCGTTGGCCGGACGGCCCGCCTTCAGGCAACGCTTCACGGTGGGTAGGAAGCGACACTCGGTCCAACCGCCGTCGCAGCTTCAGCAGCCCCCAGAACATGCGCGCCGCGTCGAGCCCGGGGATGACCTTGGAGCCTCCGAAGTCCTCCCAGTCGATGGGGACCTCCAGGAAGCGCGCGCCCTGTCGCTTCAGCAACACCAGCAGCTCCACATCCAACAACCAGCGCTGCTCCTGGAGCACGTCCAGCAGCGGCCGCAGCATGGAGGCACGGGCGAACTTCACACCGCACTGCGTGTCATAGAAGTGCAGCTTGAAGTTGGCATCCGTCAGCGTGGCGAAGATGCGGCCCTGGAGGTGCCGGTGGAGGTTTCGCACCACGCGACGGCCCGCCATGAGGATGCGCGAGCCCGCGAGCACGTCCAGGTTCTTCGCCATGTCGGAGGCGCTCAGCTCCACCAGCCGGTGGAACTCCTCCGCGCTGATGGCCCCGTCCGCGTCCAGGAAGGCCAGCCAGGTGACGCCCGCCGACGCATGCCGCCAGCCGAGCCGGATGGCCGAGCCCTTGCCCTGGTTGCGAGGCGCCGCCACGTAGGTGAACTGGTGAGGCGATGCCGCGCTGGCGAAGCGGGCCTGGGCCTCGTTCACGCTCGAGCGTTGAAGCTCGGCGTGCTCCGGCGCGCTGCCATCGTCGACGACGACGAACTCCACCGGCGGGGCGCTCCGTTCAAGGAACACGCGCGTGAGCTCCGCGACGAAGCGAGGCAGGCGCTGGCCCTCGTTGTAGGCGGGGATGACGACGCTGACGGAGGGCGCTTGCACGAGCGCGATTGAGCACAGGTGCGGACGGGCCGTCAATGCGAGCTGTCGGTGGAACGCTCGCATCCTGCCTCTCAGACAACGGGATTTGGGCCGGAAGTCCTGGTGCTCGACATGCCTCGTGCGCTGAGGCATGCCTGGGCGCCGGCGCCTTCAAGCGCCGTGCGCCTCGTGGTGCAGGCTTCAGCGGGACTTCTTGTTGCGGCGCTTCTTCTGCCCGGAGGAACTCCGACGTGGGGAGCTCCCCGTCTGCGTCTGTTCAGGGACCGAGGACGCCGCTTTCTTCGTGCGAACGGCTTGGCTTGGGTTCGGGGCACCCTCGATTGCCCCCGGCGCCTTCGCGCGAGCGGCCGACTTGTTCGTGGCGGGCGCTGGCGCATTCGTGCGTTCGGATGCGGCCCGCGTTGCGGAAGCCGGGCTTGAGACCGCTTCCGTCGAGGCGTCGCTTGCCGGCGGCTCTGCCCGGGCCGGCTGCCGTGGCGAGGGCCGGGTGTCACGCGGCCTGGGCAGCACGGCGTCTCCCGCCGGTGCGGTCGCAGTGGCATCCAGCGCGGCCGGCTGCTTCAGGGCTCGCGCCGGAGTGGACGGCTCCGCGAGGTGTTCGCGCCGAGGAGCGCGCTCTGCTGCGGCGTCGCCGCATCCGCGGCCCCGGTGACCTGGCGGGCCCGGAGTTCCTCCACCTCGCGCCGCAGGCGCAGCACCTCGGCGGACAGCTGCGCATAGGAGTCACGCACGTGCCCGTTGAACACGCGCTGACGCCCAAGCGCCTCGTTGATGAACACCTGGCACGACTTGCGGAAGGCCCACTTGGCCAGCAGCACGGCCTGTCCCACGCCGCCCCGGTGGGTGTGCAGGGGGAGGGCGCGCGTGGCGTCCGCGTTCTCCTCCAGCGCATGCAGGTTGAAGGTCAGCGGCTCCACCCGGGGCTCCACGCCTTCGGGGGGCAGCTCCGCTTCCTCGGAGGTGGGGAGGCCGCGCGTGCGCAGGCGCTCCTCGATGCGGGCAATCAGCTCCCGCGCGGGGATGTCCCGTCCCAATAGCTTCATCAGCGCTTCTCCTCGAGAATGCGTTGCATTTCTTCCCGGTAGGCCGCCACCACCTGGGGCCAGCCCTGCTTCTTCACGTACGCCAGGCCTCGCTTGCCCATGGGCTCACGCTCCGCGCCCACCTCGCGCAGGCCCTGGATGAACGACTCCAGGTCCGTGTACGCGCGGCCCGCGCCGCTGCGCTCCACCTGGCCCACCAGCACGTCCGAGCGCCCGTTCACGAGCACGGGCGTGCCCTGGGCAAAGGACTCCAGCGTCAGCAGTGACAGGCTCTCGTAGCGGGAGGGCACCACCACCGCCAGCGCTCCCGCCAGCGCGTCGTGCTTGTCCTGCTCCTCGATGCGGCCCAGGTAGCGCACGCCTTCGCCGGACAGCTCCATGTTGGTGTCGCCCGCGAGCACGAGGTCCGGCGCGTCCTCGAACCGCTCCTTCAGCGCCTGGTGGTACTCCAGCAGCTCGGGCACGCCTTTGCCGGGCTCCTGCCGGCCGATGTAGAGCAGGTAGTGCCGGTGGATGCCGTGCTTCTCCCGGAAGCGCGCGCCGTCCGCGTGGGGCCGGTCCACGCCCACGCCCACCACGCGCGTGCGCGCATGGTTCGGGAAGTACTTCTCGATGAGCGTGTGCTCCTCTGGCGTGAGGCAGAGGAGGGCGCGCGGGCGCTCGAAGACGTCCCGGTACACGCCGAAGCGGACAGGGGCTTCGTCATGCGTGGTGGGGACAATCAGGGCCCGGTCCGCCACCAGCGGAAGCCCCCATACGGTGGGCGCATAGAGATAGGTGAAGAAGAGATAGCCGTCGTAGGCGTCGCGCTCGGTGGCCAGGTGGTTCAGCAGGCCCGGGACCATGGGGCCCTGTTCGGCCACCCACTGCTCCTCGCGGAGCCGCTCGTTGCTCTTGTCGAACACCTGCCGCGACAGGCCGTTGAAGCCCCGGATGTTGCGCGTCCGTGTGGACGGGAAGCGCAACACCTTGATGCCGTCCACGATGTCCGGGCCGGGAGCAAAGGCGTTGTCCCACTCGAGGTGGTTCTTCGCGCAGGTCGTCAGCACGGTGAGGTCCCAGTGCGGGGACAGGTGCTCGGCCATCTGCGCGGCGAGCTTCTCCGCGCCGCCCGTCACCTCGCCGTAGCGCTGCACCACCATCGCCACGCGGGGACGCTGTGGCGCCTTCCGAGGCTTGGGAGACATGGGGCGGGGGAGGACGGTCTCCAGCGCCTTCTCGAAGGCGGCCTGCGCTGAGGCCGCGGAGAAGTGCTCCAGGCGCCGCGTCTGGCCGGCGATGACGGGCTCGCGCAGGGCCAGGTCCTCGCTCAGGTCCACCGCCAGCTCCGCGAGGAAGGCGAAGCGCTTCTGGTCGAACGCCACGCCCGCGCCGCCCAGCGTCTCCGGCACGGCCGCGGCCGCGTAGGCCAGTACGGGCACCTCGGCGGCCATGGCTTCGATGAGGGGGACGCCGAAGCCCTCGTGCTCGCTCATGGAGACGAAGAGGGAGGCGGAGCGGTACGCGGCCACGAGCTCCGCGTGGGTGCGCCGGCCCAGGAAGCTCACGCCGCGCAGGTCGCGTGCCTCGCGCTGGAGCATGCGGAAGTAACGGCTGCCGGGCTCATAGCCGCCCACCATCAGCAGGCGCGCCTGGGGACGCAGCCGCAGCACTTCCCGGTGGAGCGCGAGTAGGTCCTCGAAGCGCTTGTGCGGCATCACCCGGCTCACGCCGAGCAGCACGGGGCCGGGCCCCGCGAGCCGCTGGAGCATCTTCGCGTCCGCGCTGGCGCGGGAGAAGCGCTCCGGCTCGATGAAGAGGGGCACCGTGTGGACGTTGCGGAAGCCCGCGACGCGCAGCTCGGCGGCGTTGAAGTCCGACACTCCGATGGCCATCTCCGCGAAGGGGGCCATCGCGGCGAGCTGGGCTCGGCCCGCCACCAGGGCGTCCGCCAGGGGCAGCCCTTCGTAGAAGCGCGCGGGGCTGATGTTGTGGAAGACGACGCCGCGCCGGCAGGGCAGGTGCATCAGCCGGCTGCTGAGCGGGGAGGCAATGCCGTGGTGGTAGAGGACCAGGTCACCGGGCTCGGGCCGCAGCCTGGCGGCGGGCTGGGCCAGCCCTTCGAGCCCCGGTCCCACCTCGTCCGCGTACAGCGTGCCCGCATGCCCCATGCGTCGCAGCAGGAGCTGCAGGTGCAGCGCGGCCTGCCCGGTGGCGTCGCCGGGGACAAAGCTCGGTATCAACTGGTGGATCGCCATGCGGGCCCTGCCTATCACACGCACGTGGTATGAGGCGCACCGTGTCCATGGGACCTATCGCCTTCGACGCGACACTCTGGGACGAACCGACCACCGGTATCGGCCTGTACACCCGTTGCCTGGCCTCCGCCCTGGAGGCGCTGGGCGTCCAGCTCACCCGCGTGGGCGCGCAGTCCTCCGGGGAGGCGCCCCGGGCGAAGGCCGGCCGCACCGCCTGGACCCTGGGGAGCTTGCCGCGCGTGCTCCGGGGCTCGGACGCGCCGCTGTACCACGCGCATGGCAACTTCAACCTGCCGCTCCTCCGCGCCCCGGGGGTGAAGTACGTGCTGACGGTTCACGACCTCATTCCGCTGCTGATGCCTGAGACGGTGTCCTCCGCGTTCCGCTGGCAGTTCCGCCTGTGGCTGTCGCGCAGCCTGATGCTGGCGGACCAGGTGGTGTGCGTGAGCGAGCGCACACGGCAGGACCTGCTGGCCCGCCACCCGGAAGTGGAGGCGCGCACGACGGTGGTGCCCAACGGCGTGGACCACGTCCATGCGCCCGAACTGGATGCGACCAGCAAGGACTTCATGCGCGCGCTGTCGCTGCCGAAGGACTACGTGCTGTACGCGGGCTCGCTCGACGTGCGGAAGAACGTGGACCTGGTGCTGGACGCCCTGGAGCGGCTCCGGCTGCGGGGCCGGCCCGCCTCGCTGGTGCTCGCGGGGCAGAGCTGGTTCGGCGCCGGACGCGTGGAGGCACGCATCGCGCGGCTGCGCTCGGAGGGGTTCGAGGTGCGCTCGCTCGGCTATCAGTCCGACGCCGTCTTCTATGAGCTGATGCGCCGCGCGGCCGTGTTCGTCTTCCCCTCGCGCTACGAGGGGTTCGGGCTGCCGCCGCTGGAGGCGATGCGGCTGGGGACGCCCACCATCGTTTCGACGGCGGGCTCACTGCCGGAGGTCTGCGGCGACGCCGCGCTGAGCGTGGGGCCGGACGACGCGAACGGGCTCGCGCGGGCCCTGGAGCGACTGCTCCATTCGCCGGAGGAGCGGCGGGCGTTCGCCGAGCGTGGCAAGGCCCAAGCCGCGAAGTTCACCTGGAAGAGGACCGCCGAGGGCACCTTGGCGGCGTACGAGGCCGCGCTGCGGCGATAAGGAGACGTATGCGAAAGCTCGTCTGGAGTGGGGTGATGCTGTGCGGACTGCTCGCGGGCTGCGCGAGCCGGCAGGACGTGGGGACCACGCCGGTGGAACCACCGCCCGCCGAGGCCGGCGCCGAAGCAGCCGCGACAGCGCCGGAGACTGCGCCCGCGCCGGAGACTGCGCCCGAGGACACGCAGACCTCGGAGATTCCCGCTCCGCCGGAAGGTGAGCCAAAGGCCGCCGTCCAGCCGCTGGTGGTGACGGCCCATCCCGCGCCGAAGGATGCCATCTTCATCGAGCGTGCCGGCGTGGAAGGCAATGTCCTGTCGCTGGAGGTGTCGCACGGCGGAGGCTGCGCCGAGCACACGTACACGCTGGCCTGGGATGGAGCGCTCCAGCAGGGCGCTGACGGTACACCGGTCGCGAATCTGGTGCTGGTGCATGACGGGAACAACGACCGGTGCAAGGCGCTCCTGCGCGCGTGGCCCCGCTTCGACCTGTCCGCGATTTCGCAGCGCTTCAGCGCGCAGTTCGGAAAGTCGACGGGCACGGTGAACCTGGCCTTCGAGGGCCGGGCTCCCGTGCGCTACGCCTTCTGAGTTTCACTCGCCTTCCGCCAGCAGGTCCTCACGCAGCTTCGTGAGGACCTTGCCCAGCAGATTCAGGCCCCGCCACTTCGCGGGGTGATGGATGCGCGGGTCTTCCTCCGCCAGCCCCACGCCCCAGACGCGGTCCATGGGACTGGCCTCCACCAGCTCCGTGCCCGCGGTGGCGAGCAGCGCCTTCAGCAGTTCGGGGCTCTGGGTGAACTTCGCGCGGTTGCCCTCGTAGACGATGCGCTCACGCGCCTTTTCCCAGCGCGCGTTGTCGAAGCCACGCACCTTGCGGCCCAGGGCCTTCTGCGTCTTGGGCGACTTCGATTTCAGGATGCTCGCCAGCGTCTCTTCGTCACCGAAGAGGCGGGCCTTGCCTGCCATCATGTACTGCTCCGCGCAGAGGTACTGCACGCCGTCCACCACGAACTCGGAAGGGTGCCATTGAGAGAAGGGGGACTCGGACTGCCAGAAGAAGGTGAACCGGGACTGTCCTGCGTCGCTCATGGGCATCCTCGTAAGTGGTGTTGGTTGTACACTAACGATGATGGCCCGAGGCCCTGACAACGCGGCTACACTGCCCACGTCATGACGCTCACCGCCGCCCTGTTCCTGCTGGAACGTTGCTTCTCCGGAGTCGAGGAGGGCGCTCCCCGGCTCCAGGAGCAGGAAGACGCGCGCTTCGCCCTCCGCCCCGCCGCCGTGTGGTCGGAGTACCGCTGGTACGTCCATGCGCGAGGGATGGCGGAGGTGTTCCTCAAGTGGCCCCGCCTCCCCGCCGAGCAGTGCGCGACGGCCGAGGCCACGGTGCTGCGTGTCCATCTGCTCGGCGCTTCACCTGTGCTCTCCGCACGCGCCGGGAAGCTGCTCGTGGGCGGCACGCCGTCGAAAGACCGCATCCTGGACCTGCTCGGCGATGACGGCCTGCGCCGGGAGAGCGTCTCGCTGGGCCGGACGAACGTCACCGTGGAGCATTGGGACCCGCTGCCCGGTCCTCGCCCGCTGTTGGACGATGCGCGCTTCACGTCGCTCTCCGCGGTGCTGGAGGCGCCGGACTCCACGCCCGAGGCGCGCCATGAGGCGGTGCAGCGCCTGGCCGACGAGCGCAGCCCGCGCGTCGTGGCGGTGCTGCTCGCGTTGGTGGCGCGCAAGCCCTCGTTGATGGCGCTGCGGGTGTTGTCGGAGTGGGGCGTCGTGGAGTCGCGCGAGGCGCTCCAACGGGACCTGGCCCAGGTGCTGCCCGACAACCCGGTCGACCTGTGGACCCTCACGGCGCTGGACCGGCGGCTTCAGGCCTGGGGCGCCCTCGCGTAACGGGAAACGCCTGCCGCGTCCCACGGCGTCACGCTTCGTTGGCGTCGCCAGCCCCGGCAAGGGCCGGGCTGCCTTCAAGCCGCGCTGGCGATGCGGCGACGCGCGCGTCTCAACGGAGAGGCGCGCGCCAACATTCACTCAGGCCGCGCCGGGCACGCGGGGGCCGAGCACGTCGCGCAGCGCGTCCGTCACGGTCAGCTTCGGCGCCCAGCCCAGCGCCTTCAGCTTGTCGGGTGCGCCGACGAGGCTGGGGATGTCGGAGGGACGCAGCCGCGCGGGGTCCAGCTCGATGCGCGCGTTGACGCCCGCCAGCGACAGCATCTCCTCCAGCAGGCTGCGGATGGTGCGACCCTCGCCGCTGCCGATGTTGTACGCCTGCCCCGGCTCGCCCTTGTCCAGCAGCAGCCGGTAGGCCTCCACCACGTCACGGACGTGGGAGAAGTCGCGCACCGCGTCCAGGTTGCCGGTGCGCAGCACCGGGTCCACCGTGCCCAGGCCAATGGCGCGAATCTGCGCCGCGAAGGAGGGCACCACGAAGGTGGGGTCCTGCCCCGCGCCCAGGTGGTTGAAGGGCCGCGCCATGACGACCTCCAGCCCGTAGCTGCGGTGGAACTGCACCGCGGCCAGCTCCGCGGCGGACTTGGAGGCCGCGTAGGGGCTCAGGGGCACCGCCGGGGTGTCCTCGGTGGCGCGCGTGCCCTCGGGCACGGGGCCGTACACCTCGCCGGAGCCTACCAGCACCACGCGCGCCTTCGGCGCGCTTTCGCGTACCGCGGTGAGCAGGTGCACCACGCCCATGGTGTTCACCGCGAACACCCGGGACGGGTTGTGGTGGCTCTTCGCGACCGAGCTGAAGCCCGCGAGGTGGATGACGCCTTCGGGCTTCGCCTCCGCCACCGCCGCCTTCACCGCGGCTTCGTTGGCCACGTCGAAGTGCAGGGCGCTGCTGTTGATGCCCTCACCACGGGGCCCGTGGGCCTCCACCACCTCATCGCCAGCGGCGCGCAGTTGGGCGCACAAGTGCCGGCCGACGAAGCCGTCCGCTCCTGTCACCAGAATCCGCATCTACCGCTGCCCCGCCTTCACGCGCTCCAGGTCCGCGTCCACCATCATCTCCACCAGCTCCTTGAATCGAACCTTGGGCTCCCAGCCCAGCTTCGTCTTCGCCTTGGTCGGGTCACCGATGAGCAGGTCCACCTCGGCGGGCCGCACGAAGGCCGGGTCGATGAAGACGTGCTTCTGCCAGTCCAGGCCCACGCGCTCGAAGGCAATCTCCACCAGCTCCCGCACCGTGTGCGTCTCGTTGGTGGACACCACGTAGTCCTCCGCCTGCGGCTGCTGGAGCATCCGCCACATGGCATCCACGTAGTCGCCAGCGAAGCCCCAGTCGCGCTTGGCGTCCAGGTTGCCCATGGGCAGCTTCTCCTGGAGGCCCAGCTTGATGCGTGCCACGTTGTAGGTGACCTTGCGCGTGACGAACTCCAGGCCCCGGCGCGGCGACTCGTGGTTGAAGAGGATTCCGCTCACCGCGAACAGGTTGAAGGACTCGCGGTAGTTCACCGTGATGTGGTGGCCGTAGGCCTTGGCCACGCCGTACGGGCTGCGCGGATAGAAGGGCGTGTCCTCCGTCTGGGGGACCTCCAGCACCTTGCCGAACATCTCGCTGGACGACGCCTGGTAGAAGCGCGCCTCCGGGCGGGTGTGGCGGATGGCCTCCAGCATCTTCGTCACGCCCAGCGCGGTGAACTCACCGGTGAGCACCGGCTGGTTCCAACTGGTGGGGACGAAGGACTGTGCCGCCAGGTTGTAGACCTCGTCGGGCTTGGTCAGGTTCAGCAGCGCCGCGAGCGAGAACTGGTCCAGCAGGTCACCCTGGTGGAGCTGAATCTTCCCGTGCAGGTGCTGGATGCGCTCGAACTTCTCCTCCGAGGAGCGGCGCACCATGCCGTGCACTTCGTAGCCCTTCGAAAGGAGCAGCTCGGCGAGATAGCTGCCGTCCTGTCCCGTGATGCCGGTGATGAGCGCGCGCTTGGTCGCCATGGTCATTTTCTGTGTTGGCTGGAGGACGCACTTCTAGCCGACGCTGTCAGTCCCCGCCAACCGTTCCGGGTGGCTTCCTACTTGAAAGCCATGCTCCGCGTGACAAGTTAGGGAGCTCCAATCGCTCAACATGGAGGCGGTCGTGCGCAACCCAACCCCCCTGGCCCTGGCGGCACTGCTGCTGGGCACTTCGGTGTCCGCGCAGGTCGCCGTCCCGCCAACGTCGCAGTCCGAGCCCGACCCGTCCATCTCCGGCGGAGTGCTCCAGGACGTGGCGCTCTGGGTGAGTCCTGGCGCTCCCAGCAGCAGCCTGCTCCTCACCGCCTACAGCAGCCCCAACGCGGGGCTCGTCACCTTCGGCGTGGGCGGCGAGCAGCTCGACGCGGAGCTCACGGATGGCCCGATGTCGGCCGTGGCCGTGCGGGACGGGTTCCCGTTGTCCGGCGTGCAGCAGACCCTGGCCGTGACGGCCAGCGTCAACCTCAACGGGCTGGTGGCCTATACGGTGGACCCCGACCGCTCGGACCGGGTGGTCCGCATCGGCGCCGGAAGCTTCCTGACGGGGACGCAATTCTCCGCGGTGGCGCTCTCCCAGAGTCAGGACTCCGGCCGGTTCTATGTGTTCGCGGGAACGTCCACGGGCGTGCTCCAGCAGTACGAACTGGCGGGGGACAACGGCTTCGTGGAGGCCACCCTGGTGCGTACGCTCACCACTGCGGGGCCCATCGCGGGCCTGGCCGTGGATGAGGCGTCCGACTCGCTGTTCGTCACCCAGCAGGGACAGGGCCTGTGGCGCTATGCGCTGGCCGCGGACGCGGCGCTCACCGGGCAGCAGCTCGCCGTCCAGGGCACGGGTGGGCTCTCCACCAACGTGGGCCGGGTCGCGCTGTACCGTGCGCGCAACGGTGAGGGGTACATCCTGGTCGCGGACACGGGCGCGGATGCGTTCGCCGTCTACGAGCGGCGCGCGCGGACCTACGTCGGCGCGTTCCGCCTCGCGGACGATGATGGGGGCGTCATCCGGGCGAACGACCCGGTGGCCCTGGCCGTCTCCGCGTCCTCGCTGGGCACCGCGTACCCCGACGGCCTCTTCGTCGGCGGTGACGCGCTCTCCAATCCGCAGCGCCTCCAGTTCGCGGCGTGGCCAGCGGTGGCCGGGGCCTTTGACCCCGCGCTGCGAATCGACACGCGGTTCGACTCGGACGGCGGGACGGACGGGGGCACGGACGCCGGGTCGACTGACGGGGGAGGTGTCATCGGCGGGCCTGGGCCTCAGCAGCCGGGGACCGGACTGCCCCCGGATGACTCCGGTTGTTCGTGCACCTCGGCCTCCGTGCCGGCCACGGCGGCGTTCGCGCTGCTCGCCTGGCGCGGTGGGCCGCCGCCGCCGCGGCTGATGCGCGTTGCCAGCGGGCGCGCACCGCGCTGAAGTGCGCGCCCTCATGCGTTCCTTTCGACTCATCGCCCTCGCGCTGGTGGGCGGGGCCACCCTCGCGTGCTCTGGCACCAGGCCTCGCACCGCGCCTCCGGAGCCCATCCGCATCACCCTGGCGGGCATCAACGACTTCCACGGACAGGTGGAGCCCCACCGCACCCCGCTGAAGAACGGCGAGGTGCTGGAGGAGGGCGGCGCCGCCACGCTCGCGGCCTACGTGGCGCGGCTGCGCGCGGACAACCCGGGCGGCGTGGTGCTGCTGGACGGGGGCGACATGTTCCAGGGCACGCTGCCTTCCAACCTCACGGAAGGGGCCGTCGTCGTCGACGTGTACAACCACCTGGGCGTGACCGCGGCCGCCATCGGCAATCACGAGTTCGACTTTGGCCCCGTGGGACCGGGCTCCATGGCGCAGCGGCCCGGGGATGACCCGTTGGGTGCGCTCAAGGCGCGCATCGGTCAAGCCCGCTTCCCCATGTTGTCGGCGAACCTGCGCGATGCCGCCACCGGCGCGCCTCCCGCCTGGACAGGCAACGACGGCACGTACCTCCTGGATGTGAAGGGCGTGAAGGTGGGCATCCTCGGCCTGTCCACGGAGGCCACGCCCAGGGTCACCAACCCCGCCAATGTGTCATCCCTGCGCTTCCTGCCCCTGGCCCCCGCCGCGCTGGAGGCGTCCCGTTCCCTGCGCGCGCGCGGCGCGGAGGTGGTGGTGGCGGTGGCGCACGCGGGAGGCAAGTGCACGGATTTGAGCAACCCCCGCGACACGTCGAGCTGCGACCTGGGCGACGCGGAGATTCTGGCCATGGTGCGGGACCTGCCGCCAGGCACGCTCGACGCCGTCGTGGCGGGACACACCCACCAGACGATGGGCCACTTCTTCGCCAACGTCCCCATCATCGAGACGACGGGGCAGGCGCGCTCCCTGGGCCTGGTGGAGCTGTTCGTGGACCCGGACAGCCGCCGCATCCTGCCCGAGCGCACCCGCATCCAGGCCGCCATTCCTCTCTGTGAGAAGGTGGACGCCACGCAGGGCACCTGCGACGGCCGCCGTCTGCGGAACGAGCCCCAGGTGCGCCTGGAGCCCGCGTCGTTCATGGCCCAGCCGGTGGTGCCCGACGCGAAGGTGGCGCCGCTGCTGGCGCCCGCGCTGGAGCTGGCGCGAGAGGCGCAGAACCGTCAGGTGGGCCTCATCGCGTCCGCGCCGCTGACGCGCGGCTACACGGAGGAGGGCGCGCTGGGCAACCTGGTGGCGGATGTGTTGCGTGCGTCGGCCAACGCCGACGTGGGGCTGATGAACCCGGGCGGCGTTCGCGCGGACCTGCCCGCGGGGCCGCTCACCTTCGGTCAGGTGTTCGAGGCGCTGCCCTTCGACAACACGGTGGCTGTCGTCACCCTGACAGGCCCCGAACTGGTGCGGCTGCTGACCGTGGCCTACGGCAATGCCATGGGCTCCGTCTTCGCTGTCTCCGGGCTCGAGGTGACGCTGGAGCGCTGCCCAGGGCGTGGACGGCTCTCGGGGATGACGCTCACGGGGGGGGCGCCCTCGTGTTCGACCACCAGAAGACGTACCGGGTGGCCCTGCCAGACTTCCTCGCGCGGGGCGGGGATGGGCTGGAGGTTCTGCTGAACCAGGTGCCGCCGGAGCGCATCGAGATGACCCCCGTCAACGGGCTGGACTTGCGCGAGGCGCTCATCACCTACGGGAAAGCCCGAGGCGGCACGCTGGACGCCCCGGCGCTGGGGCGTATCCGCTACACGGGTGTAGCAGAGTGTCCGCCGGTGGGACGCTGAGGGACTCCCGGCTGAAAATTCGGACGACGGCTGATCCGCTGGGGTTGAACGAAGGGGCTCAACCCTGGGGGCGGCGGAGGAAACCGCGCCCGGGGCCGATTTTTCGGCCTGGGATCAGTTTTCAACGGGGAGCGGAGGTCCTACTCTAGTCCCTGCGAGTGTCCACTCCGAGGTGGCCCAGGGCCTGCGCGGGTGGACTCTTGTGAGCTGGAGGAACCGACATGCTCTACAAAGTGACCCCGATGATGGCGCCGCCTGCGCCTGACAAGGCGAAGCAGCGTGAACCGGGGCAGGGCCAGCCGCGCAAGCGTCGCAAGTCCGCCGTCTACGACGCGGACGGACACGAGGTGCTCATCTCGCTGATGTGCATCAAGTGCAAGACGCTCAAGCCGCTGGCGCAGTTCGGCCTGCGGAAGATGGCGGATGGCGCCATCCGGAATCAGCCCTGGTGCCGCACGTGCCGCTCCGGCGCGGGCAGCAAGAAGCCCAAGGCGGGCAAGGACGCCGCCGCGGTCGCCGCGCCCGTGCCGGAGGCCGCCCCGGTGCTCCAGGTTGTGTCGGACGCGTCGCGACCCGAGGCGGGTGAAGCCCCCGCCGCGCCCGTCGCCGCCGCGCAGGGCTGATCCACCGTCGCGGTCCCGACTCCCGGGGGCTGGACCCTTTCAGGTCCGGCTCCCGCGGGAGCATTCCTTCCAGACCTACGACAGCCGCAGACCGGCGGGGAGCGTATCCCCGAGCGCGCGAGCCTCGTCCGCCGCTTCCAGCGCGACGACTTCGCGCACCATGCGCACCCACGTCTCCGGGGCCTTCGCCGCCAGCAGGGCCTGGGCCGTGCGCTCGCGCAGGGCCGGGTCCAAATCCCGCGTCCTGTCTCCGGTGAGCCGCGCGAGCTGCGCCGCCGCGAAGGACGCGCCGTCAATCTTCCGCAGGTCCAGCTCCAGCAGCAGCGTGAGCCAGGCTTCGGCCGTGTCCACGTCCACCACCTTGTGGCTGCTGCCGTACAACGGCACGCGTGCGCCCAGCCGGCCCAGGGACCAGGCCCAGGGGCCACCGGACTTCGCCTCGGCCTTGAGGCGCGCCGCAATCCACCGCCCCAGCTCCGCCTTGTCACCCGGTTGCAGGTGCTCCAGCGAGGCCGCGGTGCGGACCATCTCCTCCAGGCCCTCGGGCTGGATGCCCTTGAGCTTCCCCGGAGGCGGCGCGTCCGGCGGCACCTTCCGCGCCAGGTGCGGCTGGAGGTACGCGTACAGCTTCTGCTGCCTCGCCTCGTCCAGCCCGCCCGCGATGCGGCGCCACATCACCCAGAACTCCGTCCACACCGCCTTGTCCGTGTGGTGCTGCACCAGCGCGTCGAACAGGCCGAAGGTCTGCTCCGCGCGCCAGGTGTCCAGCGGGTAGCCGAAGCCCGGCCGCAGGCTGAAGCCGGTGAGGCTGTAGAAGACGCGCTCGTGGTCGTCGGTGCGCCGGCGCTTGCTCGCGCCCGCGAAGAGGGTGCTCCACATCTCCCGCAGCACCGGCACGCGCCACGTCTCCCGCGCGCCCAGGGCCTTCTCCAGCGTGCGCCCCAGTTGCTTCACGTCCTTGGGGCCAATGGGCAGCGGCTTGTTGCCGTAGACGCGCTCGATGTTGTCCTTCGCCTCGACGAAGCGCGCGGGCATGGACTCGGTGACGGTGAGTTCGTGCGAGCCGCCGGTGCCGCGCAGCTCGAACTCCAGGCGCCACCGCTCGTCCGCGACGTTGGAGACGCAGTACAGCTCCAGCGTGCCAATCTCCGTCAGCGCCGCCTGGAGGTGCACCGGCACCTCGGCCACCTTGCCGCTGGCGCCCTTGAGCAGCGTGTGGATGGGCGGCAGGGGCTTGAGGTCCTCCGCCAGCGGCACCAAATCCCCGGGCTTGTCGATGCGGTCGCTGGTGGTGGAGTAGAGCTGGAACTGCACCGGCCGGCCCAGGGTGAGCGAGAAGGGGCGCTCGCCCAGGTCCACCTTCTGGCCTTCCTCGAAGCCGCGGGGGATGAGGCACAGCGCGGGCTGCTCGGCGCTGTCCGCCGCGCGCTGCAGGCCCACGTAGTAGGCGCGCGCCGCGCCGCCGCCAATGCGCAGGCCGTGGCCGCGCCGCACCAGCCCGTAGTACGCGGCGCCCCGGGCCACCGCCAGCTCCAGCGATTCATGCCGCAGCAGGGGGATGCGCGGCGCGCCCGGCCACCACGCGGACAGGGCCTCCACCAGCCGCTCGGAAATCTGGGGCGAGTTGAACACGCCGCCGTTGAGCAGGATGGCGTCCGGACGGGGCAGGGCGCCTTCCGCGGGCGCCGTCTCACCCAGCGCCGCGAAGCCCGCCGCCGCGTGCTGCGCGAGGAAGGCCGCCAGGTGCCGCGTCACCGCCGCGTCCTGCACGTACGGCAGGCCCAGCTCCTGGAGCGCCATGCGCGCGGCGCGGCGAGGCCGGTCGGCGGGTGAGGTGAGGGGGAAGAAGCCGTCCAGCACCAGCGCCTGCGCCTCGTCGCGCGTCAGGTCCGTGGACAGGGTGCCGCCCAGCAGCTTGCTGCCGCCACCCACCAGCGACACGCCGTGCTTCTCCGGCGGCGCGTGGCCCAGCAGCGCCTCCTTCGCGGTGCGCGCGGCCTGGATGGCCTGCGTCCACTGCGTGGCGGACAGACGGCGGCCGTCCGTGAAGAGCTTCTCCTCCACCCGGCGCGCCAGCGCGGCGTCCATGTTGTCGCCGCCCAGCATCAGGTGGTCGCCCACGGCCAGGCGCCGCAGCATGGGGCCTTCGGGGGACACCCCCGCGTGCACCAGCGTGAAGTCCGTGGTGCCACCGCCCACGTCCACCACCAGCACCAGCCGGACGTGGGAGAGCGTCTGCTCCAGGTCCGCCCGGTGACGCGCGGTGTAGTCGTAGAAGGCCGCCTGCGGCTCCTCCAGCAGGGTGAACTTCTCCAGCCCGGCCTTGCGCGCCGCGCTCACGGTGAGGGCGCGGGCCGCCTCGTCGAAGGAGGCGGGGACGGTAATCACCACCTCCTGCTTGGACAGCGGCGCGTCCGGATGGGCGTGGTCCCACGCGCGGGCCATGTGCGTCAGCAGCAGGGCGCTGGCATCCACCGGGGACAGCTTCTGGACGTCCGCGGGCGCACCCCAGGGGAGGATGGGCGCGGAGCGGTCCACGCCCGGGTGGCACAGCCAGCTCTTCGCGCTGGCCACCAGCCGCCCCGGCACCCGCGCGCCCTGCCAGCGCGCCAGCTCACCCACCACCCACGGCCCGCCGTCATCTCCCCAGGGCAGCGTGAGCGCGCCCTCCGCCAGCTCGTGGCCGGCGGGCACGTACACGGTGGAGGGCAACAGCGCCCGCGGCGCCACCTCGCCCTGCCGGACGAGCTGCGGAACGAGGAAGTCCTCCACGGGGGCACCCGCGCCCCGCGAAGGGTCCACGGATGCCACGGCGCAATGGGTGGTGCCCAGGTCGATGCCAACGATTCGCATACGCCTCCGATTGACGGATGGCTTTCTACTCCTTCATGCGGACGTTGAGCTCCAGCTTCCAGCGTCCGGGGCCATCCTTCTCCAGGCACCGGAGCTCCAGCGTGCCCACCTCCGTCACCGCCGCCTGGAGGTTGACGGGCGTCAGGTCGCTGAAGGCGGAGGGCTGCCCGGGCATCGTCGTCTCGATGGGGGCCAGCTCCTCCAGTCCGCCGCCGGCCAGCTCGGAGTCGACGTCCTCCAGCATCACGCCCACCTTGTCGTCGCGCCGCAGGGAGGACGAGAAGAAGCGGAAGCTGGTGGGCTCACCGGTGACGAGCCCGAACTCCAGGGGCGGGACATCCGCCTGCGTGCCTTCCTCCATGCCGAAGGGGGCCACGCAGAGCGCCTTCACGGGCGGCTCCATGCCGGGCACCGCGGGCATCGCCGTCTCCACGCCCACGTAGTAGGCGCGGGCCGTGCCGCCGCGGATGCGCAGGCCGTGGCCCTGGCGCACCCAACCGTAATAGGCGGCGCCGCGCGCCACCGCGAGGTCCAGGTCCGCGCCCTCCAGCTCCGTCGCGGGCGCGCCGCCGTCCGCCGCGAGCCAGCCGTTGAGCACCTCCATGACGCGCGCCTTCAGCGGGCCGGCCTTGAAGACGCCGCCGTTGAAGAGCACCGCCGTGGGGTGGAGGAAGGCCTTGCCGCTCACGTCCACCGGCGCGTCCGGGCTGGTCGCCAGCGCCTGCGCCTGCCGGGTGAGGAAGGCCGCCAGGTGCCGGGACACGCCCGGGTCCTGCGCGTACGGCAGCGCCATCTGCGCCAGGCCCGTGCGGCGCGCGGTCCGAGGCAGCTCGGCGACCGTCGTCACCGGGAAGAAGCCGTCGGTGAGGACGCGGTCCAGCTCCTCGCGCGTCAGCTCCGTGCGCAGCGTCCCGCCGATGAGCGATGAGCCCCGGCCCGGGATGGAGATGGGCGCGCGCTCCACGGACGGGTCGGCGTAGAGCGCCTCCTTCGCGTGGCGGCACCCATAGGTGAGGGCGTTGAACTGCCAGGCGTCCAGCTTCTTGCCCTCGGCCGCCAGCCGCTGGTTCAGCGTGTGGGCCAGCGCCAGGTCCATGTTGTCGCCGCCCAGCAGGATGTGGTCGCCCACGGCCACGCGGAGCAGCTCCAGGTCACCCTCGTTGTCGCGCACGGTGATGACGGAGAAGTCGGAGGTGCCGCCGCCCACGTCCACCACGAGGATGACCTCGCCGGGCTGCACCTGCTTGCGGAAGTTCTCCCCCATGGCCTCCAGCCACGCGTAGAGCGCGGCCTGGGGCTCCTCCAGCAGGGTGATGTTGGGGATGCCCGCCGCCTTGGCGGCCTCCAGCGTCAATTCGCGCGCCGCCGCGTCGAAGGACGCCGGGACGGTGATGATGACGTCCTGGTCCTCCAGGGTGTTGCCGGCCTCGTCGCGCTCGCGGGCGAAGGTGTGGTCCCACGCCTCCTTGAGGTGGCGGAGGTAGCGCGCGGACGCGTCCAGCGGCGACACCCGCTGCACCTCCTCCGGGGCCTGCCACGGCAGCAGCGCCGCGCGCCGGTCCACGCCGGGGTGGGACAGCCAGCTCTTGGCGGAGGACACCAGCCGGGTGGGCACCTTGGCGCCATGGGTGCGGGCGAACTCACCCAGCAGGGTGCTGGCCTCTGGCTTCCACGGCAGCGCCAGGCTGCCCGCGGGGAACTCCTGCGCGGAGGGCAGATAGAGGAAGGAGGGGAGCAGCGGGCGGGCTTCGACGGTGCCGGGCGCCGTCACCTGGGGGATGGGCAGCATGGACTGCGCGCCGCCGCGAGGCTTGCCATCCTCCAGGTTGAAGTAGGACACCGCGGAGTGCGTGGTGCCCAGGTCGATGCCAATGGAATAGCGGGCCATATCGGACGAGAACTCCGGAAAGGCGCGGGTTTGTTCGCGCTGTGGGGCCGTGGCGGCCGGCTCAGGGAAGCTCGACCTCCGCGGGAGCAAGCACGCGCGGGTCGATGGCCGGGCTGACGGTGGGCAGCTTCACCGCCGTCGTCATCCAGCCGTGGTGACGCAGGACTCCGTTATAGGGGGGCTGGCCCGCCACGTTCCCGGTGAGGCGGATGCGCTGGGCGTCGAACCCGACGGGCACCGGCACCGCGTCCCCTTCGTTCTGGGGCACCACCCGCTCCAGGGACAGGTACGTCTGGGTCACCTTGCGGCAGCCCTCATGGACGATGCGCGCCGCGGCGCCCACCTCCGCGTCGGAGAAGGCGGAGACGTTCTCCTGGAGGAAGTCCACGAAGCGGCCCTCGCGCTGGAGCATGCCCAGCAGGGACAGGGCGCTGGCGTGCTCGCGCTCCGGCGGCAGGGCCGCGGGC
>JBKGHI010000077.1:0-33155 GCA_046520405.1 Myxococcus sp. 1LA | reverse complement strand
GCCGCGCGCCCGCTGAGCCCACCTCCACCCCCGGGGGGCACACCTTGCCCGCCCGGTGCGCGGGCGGCGCCGACATGGCCGATTGAATAAACGGCCGCCATTTTCGTCGGGCCTCCCACCATGCTCAGCCTTCTCTCCGCGTTGTGGCTCGCCACGGCTCCCGTGGCGACCTCGGAACAGCCCGTGGTCCGTCCCCCGCCTCCGGAATGTGTGTTCTCCCAGGGGCGCTCGGTGTGCGGCTACCAGTGCAAGCGCACCGCGACGGAAGTGGCCTGCGCCCGGACCCCCTACGGCATCTGCGAGGTCCTGGTGGGCGGGGTGCACTGTTGGGACCCGCCCCTGGTCGCCATCCAGCACCCGCCGGCCACCAGCGCGAAGCCGGAGTGCAAGGAGCTCCGGGGCCAGGTGGCCTGCGGCTACAACTGCCGCCAGTTCAATGGCGAGGTGGCCTGCAACCGGACGCCCTACGGCGTCTGCTCCACGAACTTCAACAAGCTGACCTGCTGGGACCCGCCGGACGCCGTCATCCACCAGTACGGCGCGGAGACGCCCGCGCCCCGCTGCCTCAACGCCTCCGAGTCCATGGCCTGCGGCTACGACTGCAAGGCCGCGCGCACCGAGGTGCAGTGCGCCAACACGCCGGACGGCGTGTGCCGGCTCGACAATCAGCGCCTCAGCTGCTTCGACCCGCCATCGCTGCTGCACTGCGACCACAGCGCGCCGCCGCCGCCCCGGCACTGAAGTCACACGTCCAGCGCGTGCGGCTGTGCACGCGAGTCCTGCCCACGAAGGGGTGGCCATGCCCCCCCTTTGCGGCACTCCACGGCTCCGGATAGGGTGCGCCGCCTTTCGCAACATCGCGACACATCCAGGAGCACGAAGACGATGCCGAGGACTACCCAGGAGCAGACCCAGGAGCGCCACACGTTCCTGCTCAACCTCTTCCGCCAGCAGCCGGACATCAGCAGCAAGGAGGCGCTGGAGTCCTTCAAGGATAAGTTTGGCGGCACCATCAACATGAAGACCTTCAACCAGCTCCGCGAGCAGGCCGAGGACGAAGCCGCGTCCGCCGTCGCCGCCGCGCCCGCGCCCGCCCCGGAACGCGGAGCCCGAGCCGGAGCCCGTCGAGGAGCAGGAGCCGCGGTCGATGACGCCGCCACCCGGCTGAAGGCCGCCGCCGCCCCCGAGGCCCTCAACGGCACGGCCGGCGCCCCCGCCAAGAAGGCCAAGGCGAAGGGCACCGGCCCGAAGAACATCTTCGTGGACGCGCCCAAGGAGCACCTCACCTTCCTGGAGGGCATCATCCAGCAGTTCCAGGAGGCCGGCGCCGCCAACATCCGCATCGACCACGCCACGGACCGGTGGATGGTCGTCGTGGTGGACTCGAAGTAGGCAGCACCTCGCCCGGACCAGGCGGCGTGTCCGCCTGGCCGGAGCGCACGCCGTCAGCGCTTCGTGGACTGGGACAGCCGGCTCACCTCCAACACCGAGCCCACCCCACTCACACGCGCCCCCTGGAATCCCGTGGCGTCAGCGGCGTCTTCTTCCCACGCCACGAACCAGGTACCTTCGTCCCACACCACCACGGGCGCACGAGACGTCGCTCCCGCGGGCAAGACGACGGGCACATCGAGCAACTGTCCGTCCAGGCTCACCCGAGCGGCCAGCATGCCCGGCGTGCCGGAGAGATTCTCACTCCAGACGGCCAGGTAGGCATCGTCGCCCCGCGCGGCGGCGACCGGAGGCTTGTGGGTCCACGGACGCGTGAGGCGCAGCGCCGGGTCGTCCTTCACCGTGTCATCGTGCGTCACCCGGGTCGCCAGGATTTCGTGCGGACCGAACTCGTCCACGCCTGTCTTCGTGCCCGCGTAGGTGACGAGGAACTTGTGGTCTCCGGCCGCCACGGCGGGCGCAATCTCCTGCTGGAATTCCCCCGTGGAGAGGGTGAAGCCCGACTTCGACCCCAGGATGTCGCCGTTGTCCCCCACCCGGACACCGCGCACGCGGTGGTTCCCATTCCGGGTGTCGTCCCAGACGACGAGCGACTTGTTGCCGCTGGGCGCGACGCGAGGCCCGGTCTGCTCGCCCGAACCCGTGGCGATGGGGAAGGCCGCGGGCCCGTCCAACGCGAGGTTCTTGCGGAAGCGGGCGCCGTAGATATCCGCGGTGCCGTTCTTGTCGTCCTGCCACACGACGAAGAAGTGGTTGCCCGTCCACGTCACGTCAGGGACGGTTTGAGCGCCCTCGCGGACGACGAGCGGGACACCGCCGGCGCCATCCAGCCGGACACCGTCTTTCGTCACCCGGTTTCCGAAGAGGTCCGGCGTGAGGACCCCGCCGCGCTCGTCGCTCCAGACGACCAGGAACTGCTTGCCATCCCAGGCCACGGCCGGGCTGATGGCCATGTTCGAAGCGGAGACGGAGAGCTGCGTGCGCTCGGACACGTCGCCGTCGGACGTCACGCGGATGGCATTGATGATGCTCTCCACGTCGCCAACGAAGGGGAAGGCAATCAGGCACAGCTCATGCGCGCAGGCGACGCCCGGAGGTCCCCGCACCTCTTCGGCGCCGAAGACGACGAACACGCGGCGAACATCCGCGTCACGCTCCACATGGGCGGCAATCACACCGGAACCGCTGGTCCAGGTGACCAGGAAGAACTTCCCGTCCCAGGCCACGCGAGGCTGCCCCCCATCCAGCCCGGTGCCCGCGTTGATGGGAAAGCCTCCCGGGTCGAGCACCTTCCCCTTGGGCGTCACGCGCGCGCCGAATACACCGCCCTCGCGTTCGTCCTGCCAGACGACCAGGAACTGTTTGCCATCAAAGGCCACGCCTTCGCCCGGACGGCCCGTGGGCGGCCTCTTCCCAACGTGTTTTTCCACCTCGCCCGGCCCCGACAGTCCGGCCCGACCGTCCAACGCCTCCCAGACCGCTTCCGGCACGCCGTCGGGCGCGTCGTCCACGGGCATACCGCAAGCGGACAGCAGGACTCCCAGCAACACGCCGCCCCACCGCGCCACCCGCACGGGCTTCCACTTCACCTGACGCATACGTTGCTCCCCTCTGGTTCGACAGGCGGCAACGTCATGCGGTCGAGGTGACCTAACAATCCGCCCGGTGGGGAGGCAGACGCATCCACCTTGGCGACCTCTCCATCCCGTCGGGTCCCTCCCGCGCCATTCCCGCCCCCGCCGTTGTCACCCGGCCACCACCTGCCCCCCTGGGAGTGGTCCACCAGGCCCGCCTTGTGGATGAATGCGTCCGTGATGCGCACGCTCCTCATCGCTTCCGCCCTGCTGTTCGTCACCGCCTGCTCGCGCGCCAACGCCACGCGTCCGGACTCCGCACCGGAGCAGCCTGGCGTCCAGGCGCCGGCGCCTACCGCGTGGACCTCGCCGCTGCACCGGGAGCATCCCCTCACGGGCCGAATCTGGGACGTGAAGGCGGGCCGCTTCGTGGATGCGGACACCTTGCGCCACTCGCTCGCCCAGGCGCGCTTCGTGGTGCTGGGGGAGCGCCATGACCAGCGCGACCACCACCAGCTTCAGGCGTGGCTCGTCCAGGCCCTGACCACGGGCGGAAGGAAGCCCGCGCTGGCCTTCGAGATGCTGGACGTGGGGCAGCAGGTGGCGGTGGACGCGTCACTGGCACAGACGCCGGGTGACGCGGACGCGCTCGCGCTCGCGGTCAACTGGGCGGGCAGCGGCTGGCCGGACTGGAGCCTGTACCGTCCCGTCTTCGCGGCGGGCCTGGAGGCGGGACTGCCCGTTGTCGCCGCCAACCTGCCGCGCGCGCAGGTGCGCGACCTGGTGATGCGCGGACCGGAAGCCCTGTCCCCCGAGCTGCGTCAGCGCCTGTCGTTGGACACGCCGCTGCCCGAAGCGGTGGAGCAGGCGATGCGCCAGGAGCAGGACGAGGCCCACTGCGGCCATCTGCCCAAGGAGATGCTCGGCCCCATGGTGCAGGCACAGCGCGCTCGGGACGCACACCTGGCGGACCGGCTGCTGAGCGCGGCGACGGACCAGGGCGGCGTGCTCATCACCGGCAACGGCCATGCCCGGACGGACCGGGGCGTCCCCGCGCAACTGGCGGCGCGTGCCCCCGGCCACGACGTACGCGCCGTGGGCCTTCTGGAGGTCGACCCGAAGCTGCGCGAGCCGGCCGACTACGCGGCCTCCTTTGGCGCGCAATCCCTGCCGTTCGACTACGTCTGGTTCACCCCGGCGGTGCCCATGGAGGACCCGTGCGCGGCGCTCCTCAATCGCCACAGAAAGTGAAGCCCAGGGCGCGCGGCGTGACATAGCCAACGTGTCAGTGATTGGGCTATGTCGGCGCACCCATGATGTCCTCGCTCATCGCCGCCTCGCTCATCATCGCCCTGGGACAGAGCCCGGAGTCCGTCTCCACGGAGTCCACGCCTCCAGAAGACACCTTCCTCCAGACGCGCCTGTCCTTCCTGGCGGGCGACACCGACTTTGGCGCTCCCGATGCCACCACGCGGTTCCACGTCGCGCTGGACGCGCGCACGGCGGAGCTGGCGTCCGGCCTGCGCGCCGAGGCAGCCGTGTCGTTGTTCATCAACCCGGTCGCTATCTCGGGCGTCACGCTTCAGGACAACGCCAGCTTCTTCGGCCTCCGGTACCGGCCTTCGTCCTGGGCCCCCGATGAGCGGCTGGCATTGACGGTGTTCCCGGTGGGTGCCACCCGCTTGTACATGGGCTACGAGAACCCGGTGGCATGGGCGCGAATCTCGTCCATGACGCGCCGAGGGACTGACGGCGAACCGGGCATGGAGCTGCGCCTGTCGCGCCGGAAATGGGACGCCTTTGTCGCAGCCAAGGTTCCCAGCCTGCAGAACGGCCTGACCTCGGATTGGGAGCGGCGCCTCATGCTTCTGGCGGGTGTCGGGGTAAACCTCTCCCGGGCCTTCCGGATGGAAGCCGAGGCCGCGAACCTCGACCTCGGCCCAGCGGGCGCCATCAACACGGGCGGCAGGGAGAGCGACATCTACACGCGCGGCGTGTCGGGGCGGGTGCTGTGGCGCCATGGCGTCCCCGTTGGAGCGAACGTCGACCTGGAACTCTACGAAGGGGACCCGGCCTTCTTCGAGCGCTTCTTCGCCCCGGACGTCTACCCTGGTGGCTTTGGCGCCCACGTCGCCCTGGAAGGAAGCTACATCTCCCAGCAGCTCCTCGATACCAACTCAGTCGAGCTGGGGGACGTGCGCAAGCAGACCGCGCGCGCCGCGGCACTGGTGACCCGCTTCAAGTGGGACCGGCTCCGGCTTCATGGGCTCGCGTACTACAGGACGCCCTCGTTCTTGGTGCTCGCGAACCCGGGCTTTCCGCTGGAAGGCACCCTGTACGAACAGATGGAGTCCCAGGCCGAGCTGTCCGCTACGGTAGGGGCGGACTACTTCTTCCAGGACTGGGGCCTCACGCCCGGCCTGCTGGTCCGCGCCACCGCCCCAGCCAGCCTGAGGACGCGGGTCCCCGGGGACCTGCCGTTCTATCGCAATCCCCTCCTTGTTTGGGGCCGCGGGTGGATTTCCTACCTGCCGGAGGGCGAGGACCGGCAGCCCATCCTCACCGCCAAGGCCACCGCGCGATGGGACCTGGGAGAGGTCGCAGGCGTCCTGGCCGAGCTCTTCTACACACGCGACCTCAACCGGACGACCATCGCGGACGGCGACACGGGCGAGGCCACAGTCGTTTGGGATTCGCCGGACATCGTCGGCGGCAACCTGCTGCTCCAGGTGCGTTTCTAGGGACGACCGCGCTCACCCACCGCGCAGCACCGTGAGCGCGCGCTGGAAGTCCTCGGGCAGCGGCGCCTCGACGCGGATGGGCTGACCGGTAGCAGGGCTCGGCAGCTCCAGGGTGAAGGCATGGAGCGCCTGCCGGCCCAGCGCGCGCGCCGCGGCGTGCGTGCGCGCCGCCTCGCTCCCGTAGAGCGAATCCGCCAGCACGGGGAACCCAGCCTCGGAGAGCTGCACGCGAATCTGGTGCGTGCGGCCCGTGTCCAGGTCGACCTCCAGCAGCGCGGCGTCGGCGAAGCGCTCGCGGACCTCGAAGGAGAGCGCGGCCCGGCGCGCGGACGGCACGCGGGTGGTGAAGCGACGCGGGTCCTCCGGGTTGCGCGCATAAGGCCCCTCCAGGCGCCCCTGCGCGGGCGGATGCCCCAGCACCAGCGTCCAGTAGCGCTTGTCCACGCGCTTCTCCTGGAAGGCGCGCAGGAGCGCGGCGGCGGCGGTGTCCGTGCGCGCGAAGGCCAGGCAGCCACTCGTCTCCCGGTCCAGGCGGTGCACCACGCCGGGCTGGGCCAGGCCCTCCACATTGAAGGACGGGCGCTGCGCGGCGAGCACCCCCACCACGGAGGCCGCGCGCCCCTCCGGCTCCACCACGATGCCCGGCGGCTTGTTCACGATGACCAGCGCCGCGTCGTCGTGAAGCACCGGGAGCACGGGCCCCTCGGCGGATGGGGCCGGCGCGACGCGAGGCTCCGGCCTCTCGATTTCAATCTCCTCACCGCCCCACAGCTTGCGCGTGGGCTGGCACTGCTTGCCGCGGATGCGCACGGCGCCCGAATCAATCAAGGCGCGGGCCCGCTCCAGGTTGAGGCCCGGCACCTGCTTCGACAGGAAGCGGTCGAGCCGCTCACCGGCGGCCTCACGAGGAACCTGGACCTTCTGCTGTGCCATGCGCTTCCCGTCCCTCAACCCGGGGGACGAGTCAACGACCTTGGGCGGAAACCCCTGGCTTGCGGACGGCGGGAACGGCCCGGAAGATGGCGGCGTCACAACCCGGCCCCTGTGAATCCCACCTGCCCCGCATGTCATACGCCCCACCCCGGCGCCGAGGCAGGCACGCGAACCACCTGCGCCACCTGCGGCGCGGACCTCGCGCCAGAGGCGACGACACCGGGCCCTCCACGGGAGCCAGACCTCACGGGTGAAACCCTGGGAGGCTTCCGGCTGCAAGCCCGCCTGAGCACCGACGACATGGGCACGCTGTATGCGGCGGAAGGCCATGTGGGCCCGTGCGAGGTGAAGGTACCTGCCTCGCACCTGACAGGGAGCGAGGAGGCGCGGGCGCGATTCCACCGTGAGGTGGAGATGCTGAGGAGCCTTCGCCATCCGGGCATCGTCCGCGTCCTGGCGGCGGGCGAGGAGCGAGGCCACTGCTGGTATGCCTTGGAGCCCATGAGCGCGCCCGACCTGGGGACGCGGTTGGACCGGGTGAACGCCCTGCCCTTCCCGGAGGTGGAGCAACTGGCGTCGCAGCTGCTCGACGCGCTTGGCGCCGCGCACGACGCGGGGCTCGTCCACGGAGACGTGCGGCCCCAGAACATCCTGCTCGCGCAGGGCGGCGTGAAGCTGACGAACTTCGGCCTGTCGCTCGTGCCACCGGGAGCCCACGACTACCAGGCGCCCGAGCAGCGACAGTGGGGCCGCGCCGTGACGCAGTCGGACCTGCATTCACTGGGACGCGTGCTCCACGAAGCGCTCACGGGCGGCTCGCCAGAGACGCAGCCGCTGCCCAAGGGCGTGCCCCGGCACCTGCGCCGGCTCCTGCGAGCCCTGCATTCAGAAGCCATCCAGGACCGGCCGGACAGCGCCATCTCCGCACGGCGGCTGCTGACGCAGCGCACGCCGCTGGGCCCCTGGGCCGTGGGCATCGCGGCCTTGCTGGCGCTGGTGCTGTTCCTGCTGCTGCGCGTGGCGTGAGCGCCTCTCGCTCAGACGCGCTGGAGCTGGCCGCTGGACATCCGGTGCTTGGGCTTGCGCCGGATGAAGCGGTTCGCGTCGCCTCGCCGGTAGCAGGTGATGAGGCGCTCCTCGTCGTTGAGGAGGACAATCCACCCTCGCGCCTGCCGCACCACGTCCAGGGTCCGCCAGGCCCGGGGCAGCTCCCGCTCCAGCAGCGTGACGTGCGTCATGCCCGCCGCCCGGGCCCGGACGCCAAACTCGAGGATGAATTCAAGCACGTCGTCTCGAAGCTGCCGGAGCGAGCTGCGCTCGACGAAGTGACGCGTGGCGGAGAACGAGGAAGAGATGGGCTGGCGGCAAGCGGGCAAGGCGTGGGCCTCCTGTTGCCGGGAGGCCATTACACAAGCCGTTCCAACGCCCTCCGCACGAGATTCCGCGAACTTGGTCAGCACCCGCGCGGCGGGCGGATGACAATCCGTCAATTCCCACGGCGGCGTGTGACAGCAAGGCGCGGACAACGGGGCTTCGGCCATCCCTGCCCGCCGCGACACCTGGTGTAGAAGGCCCCATGCGTTCCGCGCCGAAGCTGTCCCCCGGTGAACTGCTCCAGGATGCCACTCGCGCCTACGTGCGCGGATACCGCTCGGCATCTCTCTGCGCCGGCATCACCCAGGGCGGCGTGCACCACGTCGAGACGCTGCGGCGCAAGGGCGCGCCCCCCGCCGCGAACGCCCTCTTCGCGCTGGGCGAGCTGACCCAGGTCTTCACCGGGGCGCTCCTCGCGTTGCTCGTGGACCAGGGCAAGGCACGGCTCGACATGCCCCTGTCCGAGGTGATTCCCCGCTCGCTGCTCACGGATGACACCGCGAGCCGCATCACCTTGGAGCAACTGGCGACCCACACCTCGGGAATGCCCCACCTGCCTCCCAACCTGGAGCAGGGCCCGCAATCGCAGGTGGACCCCTTCGGCCACTACGACGCGAGGCACCTCGGCGAGTTCTTCCAGGGCTACCAGCCCCCCTGGCCGCCACCGCGCCGCCATGCGCCCTCCATCCTCGGCATGGGCGTGCTGGGCCATGCCCTCTCCCGGCGCGCGGGGTTCAACTACGGGCACGCCCTGCGGGATTTGCTCTTCAAGCCCCTGGGCATGACCGACACCACGCTGCGCCTCACGGAGGAACAGGAGCCGCGCCTGGCGCCGGGCCACACGGCCCGCGGCAAGCCGGTGCCCACGTGGACCTTTCCCGCGCTGCCGGGCGCGGGCGCCGCCTACTCCAGCGCCCCCGACCTGCTCCGCTTCCTCGACGCGAACCTCGGGCGGGGTGATGCGGGCATCGTGCGTGCCCTTCCACTGACGCACGTGCCGCGCGCGGAGGCGCCCCCTGGAAAGGCGGGGCTTGGCTGGAGCGTGACGCAGGTGCGCGGGCAACCCGTCGTGTGGCGCTCCTCCGTCATGGGGGGCTACACCGGCTTCTTCGGTTTCGCGGCGGCCGCGGACGCGGGCGTGGTGCTCCTGGCGAACCACGGCTGGTCCTTCTTCTCCGCGCTCCGTGGACGCATCCCCCTGGAGGCCCCAGGACTGGAGCTGCTGTCCCGCCTCCTCCCGGACTGAAAGCGGCGCCGCGGCTCAGGGCAAGCGGCGCAGGGGCAGCAGGGCGCGCAGACGCGCGTCCCGCAGGAAGAGCCCAGCCCAGGCGAACACGCCCACGAGGATGGGGGCGATGAACGGCTCGGACAGGCGCACGTGCGTCGCGGTGGCGCCGCCGAGGTAGCCCGTGACGAGGATGGCGCCCAGCACGGCCGTCTGCGGCACCGCGTAGAGCACCATGCAGAGGAGCTCGGCAATCCCGATGCCGAGCAACACCGAGCCCGGGTAGCCAGACTTCTCGATGCCCTGGATGGCTTCGGGTGACTGGCCCAGCTTCATCGACGCGCTGAAGGCCAGCATGGCGACGACGAGTCCGGTGAAGACGCGCCCCAACCAGAGCATCCATCCCTTGGTGGCGGAGACGGACTGGGTGGAGGCCGGAGCAGCGACGGAGGGAGCGGTACTCGACATGGGGGAATGTCCTGGTTGGAAGTCGAACCTGGAAACGCCGCTGTTTCTAACGGCCTCCCCCATTTCTTCACAAGAGAGGCACCCGCAACCCGGGGGCCACCGGCGACACGGCTGGCCAGGGCACACATGGGCTTCATCGTCTCTCCGAGGGGGAAGGCGTTGCCGCGCCTGTAGCGGAATGGAGATCTCCACTCCAAGCGCGCATTCGGAAAATCTGGATTCCTCGGCTGAAACAATGCCCAGACGCCCGCCTCCAGCGGTATGCTGGAGCCCACGGGGGATGTTCGATGACTGTGATGAACGAGCTGCGCCAGCGCATTGAGTCGCGCTTCCCGCGCAACGCCTATCCAGACCCATCACCACGGGCCTTCCAGCCCGCAGCGGTGTTGGCGTTCGCGACGCGGGTGACAGAGGCCTATGCGGCGGACGCCAGACTCCTGGATGAGGGCGTCAGCGGCTCATGGCGGGCCCTGCGGGACCACGCCTATGAGGTCTACGAGGCCGTCCGGCCCTGTCTGTCCATCCGCTACTCGACTCGCACCGTCTACCAGGGGCCTGAGGACATCGTCGCGGACCTGGAGCGCGGGCAGCTCGAAATCAACACCGAGCACTGTGAGCACCCGCTCTGGACGCCGGAGGAGAACTGCATCTTCCGCATCGTCCATGACGTGATTCCGCATGCCATGTACGTGCGGCCCTTCTCCCTGGAAGGGGAAGTGCTCGCCTTCCATGACCACGTCCGCCGGGCCCCCGCCGAGGCGAAGCTGGCCCTGTTCACGGAAATCTTCGGCTACGCCGCCATCCGCTACTCCACGGGCGTGTATCCCGAAGCGCAGAAGTGCGTTGTCTTCCCGAAGCTGCTCGCGGACTACGAGGCGAGCTTCCTCCCCGGCGCGAACTGAAGCCGCGGGGACTCAGCGCCGCCGAGTCGTCTTCTTGCGCGCGGTCCGCGCTGCGGCCGTGTTGCGCACGAACTGCTTGCCACGCCGGGTCCCCTCGCGCTTCTTGCGCTCCGTCGCCCGCTTCTGCGCGGGGCTCAGCTCAGACCAGGCCTGCTTCGGCAGATAGCGGGACGTGGTGCCGCCCCGGCGCGCGCGGGCGTCCCCTTCCTTCGTCTGCCACTCCTCCCGCGTCCAGGACGTGAGCGACTTTTGCGTCACGCCACGGCCACCCCGGTAGCCTCCGCCGGCCTTCTTGTATTCGGCGGCCACCAGTTGGGCCTTGCGCGCGCTCCACTCCCCTGGGCTCCCGCCCTTGCTGCCACGAAGGACGCGCGCCTTGATGCGCTCGCGCAGCTCCGGCTCCGTGTACCGGCCGCTGGAGGCGGACTTCCGCGCCGTGGAGCGGGAGGCCGTCGTCGACTTGCGGGCAGTGGGACGCCCTCGCGATGTCGCGCGGCGGGACGATGCAGTGGTGCGTGAGCGCTTCCTGACAGCCATGGGCGGCCCTCCTCCAGGTGTCCCGAGTCCTCCTCAGACTGGGAGCGGCGCTCGCCATCCGCAAGCGAGGCGGCCCGCGTGGACGCCGGGCACCAGGGGCCTGGACAGCTCCCCTGCCCCTCCCTTTCAACGCGGCAACGCCACCATCTCCTCGGGATTCACCGGCACGCCCAGGCGCGAGTACGAGAACACCAGCGACGTCTCGATGCGGCTCACCTCGGGACGGCTGGTGAAGGACAGGATGGTCAACCGGCGCAGGTGTTCGGTGTCGCGACACACCACGTGCACCAGGAAGTCGGTGCTCCCGCCCAGGCAATAGACAGCCACCGTCTCCGGAAGCGAGCGCAGGTGCTGGCCGATGTTGCCGAACGCCTCGCCCACGTGAAGCCGGAGCTGCACCGAGATGAGCGCCTGGAGCCCCAACCCCAACGCCTTCGCGTCCAGCTCCGCGCGGTACCCGGTGATGAAGCCTTCCGCCTCCAGCTTCCGCACGCGCGTCAGGCAGGACGACGGCGCCAGCCCCACCTCCGCCGCGAGCTCCTTGTTGGACAGCCGTGCATCCTTCTGGAGCGCGGTCAGAATCGCGCGATCAATTCGGTCGAGGGGTGTCATTCGAGGCTCCCGGGCGAATTCCATTCGATAGATGCGGAACAGTGTCGACTCCTATTCTGCATCCATGACCGGATACCGAATCACATTCCTGGCGTGGCTCGCCACTGGCGCCGCCCTGGCGGCCCCCGCGCCGTCCAATCCGCTGCTGGAGCCCTGGCGTGGGCCCTCCGGCGGCGTGCCCCCTTTCGACCGCGTGAAGGTGGAGCACTTCCGCCCGGCCTTCGAGGCCGCGATGGAGGAGTCCCGGCGCGAGGAGGCCGCCATCGCCGACTCGAAGGAGGCGCCCACCTTCGAGAACACCATCGCCGCGATGGAGGACGCGGGCCGCACGTTCAACCGCGTCTACAAGGTGTACAGCACCTGGTCCAGCGCCATGAACACGCCGGAGTTCCAGGCCGTCGAGCGCGACATGGCGCCCCGGCTGGCGGCGTTCTGGGATGAGTCGTCGCAAAACGCCCGGCTCTTCCAGCGCATCCAGGCCGTCCATGCGTCGCCGCAGCGGGCGAAGTGGACGCCGGAGCAGCGGCGGCTCGTGGACCACTACCATCGCAACTTCGTGAACGAGGGCGCCGCGCTTGACGCTGAAGGCGCCCGCCGCATGGCGGAGCTCAACCAGCAGCTCGCGTCGCGCTACACGACATTCTCCCAGAACGTGCTCGGTGACGAGGCGGAAGGCGTCGTCATCCAGAACGAGGCGGACCTGGCCGGACTGCCGGAGCCCCTGCGCAGGGCCGCCGCGACGGAAGCGGAGACGCGCGGCCTGAAGGGCCAGTGGGCGGTGGCCAACACGCGCTCGGCGGTGGCGGACTTCCTCACCTTCTCGGACCGGCGGGCGCTGCGCGAGCAGGTGTGGCGCGCCTACGACAGCCGTGGCAACCGCGGAGGTGCTCGCGACAACCACGCGCTCATCGCGCGGATGCTCGCCCTGCGCGCCGAGCAGGCCCGGCTCCTGGGCTACCCCACGTACGCGCACCGGCAGCTCGCCCCCACCATGCTCAAGACGCCCGAGCGCGCCATGGCCCTGCTGGCGGACATGTGGACGCCGCCGTCGACCGCGTGCGCGAGGAGGTGGCCGACATGCAAGCCATTGCGGCGCGCTCCGGCCAGACGGAGAAAATCCAGCCCTGGGACTACCGGTACTACGCGGAGAAGGTCCGCAAGGCGAAGTACGACCTCGATGAGAACGAGGTCAAACCCTACCTTCAACTGGAGAAGCTGCGCGAAGGCATGTTCTGGCTGGCCGGCGAGTTCTTCGGCTTCAGCTTCACGCCCGCGCGGGGCGTGCCCGTCTACCACCCCGACGTGAGCGTCTTCGAGGTGAAGGAGCGCGCGAGCGGCCGGCACGTGGGCCTGCTCTACTTCGACCCCTATGCCCGGCCTGGCAAATACAACGGCGGGCAGACGGCCCCGTACCGCGTCCAGGAGCGCTTCCGCCGCCCGGTGACGCCCCTCGTCACCAACAACCTGCCCTTCGTCAAGCCCGCCCCCGGGACGCCCGCGCTGCTGGGCTGGCGGGATGCGCAGACGCTCTTCCACGAGTTCGGCCACGCGTTGCACGTGCTCGACTCCAACGTGGCGTATCCCTCGCTGTCCGGCGGGCGCGTGGTGCGCGACTACGCGGAGTTCCCTGGCAAGCTGTTCGAGCGCTGGGTGACCATGCCGGACATCCTCAACCGCTTCGCGCGGCACCACGTGACGGGCAAGCCGATGCCGGCCGCGCTGGTGGCGAAAATCCAGAAGGCGGCCACCTTCAACCTGGGCTTCTACACGGTGGACTTCCTGACCTCGGCGCTGGTGGAGATGAAGCTCCACCTGGCCGCGACGCCCCCGGCGGACCCGGCGGCCTTCGAGCAAGCCACGCTCCAGCAGCTCGGCGCGCCACCCGAAGTCGGCATGCGCTTTCGCATGTCCCACTTCGGCCATGTCTTCGCGAGCAACGCCTACGCCGCCGGCTACTACCGGTACCTCTGGGCGGACGTGCTGGCCGCGGACGCCTTCGGAGCCTTCAGTCCGGGCTCACGAGCCCACCTCAAGAAGGCCGCGGCGCGCCTGCACCAACACGTGCTCTCCGTGGGCAACACCGTGGACCCCTTCGAGGGCTACCGCGCCTTCCGCGGCCGAGACGCGGACTCACGCGCGTTGATGAATGAGCGTGCCTTTCCGTTGAGCACGGATTCCACAGCCAATGAGTCACCCGTGACACGGTGACACACGATTTCCCCCCGCAGCATCGTCAACGCACCGCGACATAGAGTGACACGACGCAATTCAACGCATTGCGTCGTGAGCTTTTGACGCAATACAGCAAGGACGTGCAACAACTGACCTCGCTCGTTTTGCCGATAATGCAGGGGCCGCCTTGATCTTCGTCTGTGATTGGCCTACGCGTTGATTCGCGGGTCAATCAGCAGTGGGCCCGTCCCCCGAACAGGAGCCCCTCCTCATGCGAAACGCTGTCCGGACACTGGTTCTGGCTGTCGCGGCACTCGGCCTGTGGGCGCAACCCGCGCTCGCGGATACCCAAACGAAGACCCGCTATCCCATCGTGCTGGCGCACGGCATGGCGGGCTTTGACTCGCTATTTGGCGTCTACGACTACTTCTACGGCATCGGCTCCGACCTGCGCGCGGGCGGCGCGACGGTGTACGTGACGAGCGTTCCGCAGTTCAACACCACGGAGCAGCGAGGCGAGGCGCTGCTGGCGCAGGTGAAGGACATCGTCGCGCGCTCGGGCAAGGGCAAGGTGAACCTCATTGGCCACAGCCACGGCGGCCTGGACGTGCGCTACGTGGCCGCGGTGCGGCCGGACCTGGTGGCGTCCGTGACGACGGTGGGTTCGCCGCACAAGGGCGCGGACCTGGCGGACTACCTGCGCGGCAACCTCCGCGGCGGCTCCTTCACGGAGAGCGTGCTGGCCTACTTCGCCAACAGCCTGGGCACCGTCCTGGGGCTGCTGTCCGGCAAGACGAACCCGCAGGACGCCATTGGCGCGCTGGCGGCGCTGAGCAAGTCCGGCACGGCGGCGTTCAACCAGCGCTTCCCCGCGGGCATCCCCTCCAGCAGCTGCGGCCAGGGCTCCGCGACGGGCACGCAGGGCCAGCGCTACTACTCCTGGTCCGGCACCGACCCCTTCACCAACCTGTTCGACGTGTCCGACTACCCAATGAAGCTGTCCTCGTTCTTCTACAGCGAGGCGAACGACGGCCTGGTCGGCCGCTGCAGCTCGCACTTCGGCACGGTGCTGCGTGACAACTACGACATGAACCACCTGGACGAGGTGAACCAGGTGCTGGGCCTCACCGCCTTCTTCACCAACCCCAAGACGGTGTATCGCAACCACGCCAACCGCCTGAAGGGGCTCGGCCTCTAGTCGGCCGTGAGTGAAGGACCGCCATGAAGAACCGCGCCGTCATTCCCGTAGCCGCGCTGTGCGCCCTGCTGGGTGCGGGCGTGCTCTCATGGTGGAAGGCCCGGGCGACGCCCACGCCGCCCGGGCCCGCTGTCGCCGCTGTCTCACCGCCAGGAGCCGCTGCGCCGCGCGTGGGTGCGCCGGCGCCGAAGCATGCCGTGCCCACCACGTCGTCCACCGAGGCCGCGCCCGCCCTGCCCCCGAAGCCGGGCTCGCTCCAGGACACTGAGGAGGATGGCTCGGTGCAGGTGGATGCCTCGGGCCATCTTGTGGTGACGCCCAACCTGCGCCGCCTGTTCGACTACTACCTGTCCGCGATGGGCGAGGAAGCGCTGTCCGTCATCCGCGAGCGCATCCTCGCCTCGCTGCGGGCGAAGAACCTGCCGGCCGCGGCGATGGAAGAGGCGGTGCGCGTGTTGGATGACTACCTGGCGTACCGCGACGCGGCGCGCACCTTCGCGGCGAACCAGCAGGGCGCGGGGCTGGACGTGGGCGCGCGGCTGGAGTCCCTGCGCGAGCTGCGCCGGGAGCACCTGGGGCCCTGGGCGGACGGCCTCTTCGGTGAAGAGGAACAGGTGGACGCGGTGTCGGTGGAGCGGATGAAGCTCCAGCAGGACACCACGTTGACGCCCGAGGAGCGGGAGCGCCGCATCGCCGAGTTGGACGAGCAGCTCCCCTCCGACTACCGCGCCGGCCGCGACGAGGCGCTGCGGCCCTTGCAACAGCAGACGGTGGAGCGGGAACTGGTGGAGTCCGGGGCGTCGGCCGAGGACCTGCGCCAGCACCGGCTGGCCACCGTGGGCCCGGAGGCCACTGAGCGGCTGGAGGCCATGGACCGCGAGGAGGAGGCCTTCAAGCAACGGCTCACGGAGTTCCGCGCGCGCCGTGACGCCCTGGTCCAGTCCGAGCAGAACCCCACCGCGCGGCAGGCCGCCGTGCAGCGGCTGCTGTTCGACTCCTTCACCCCGGAGGAGCGCCTGCGGGTAGAGGCCCTGGACGCCATCGACGCGGCGGCCAAGGCCCCCTGAGCGTCAGAGCGCCGGGTAATCCACGTACCCCTGCGGGCCCGGCGTGTAGAAGCTCTGGAACCGAGGCGCCGCCAGCTCGGCGCCCTTCTGCATCCGCGTCACCAGGTCCGGGTTGGCGATGAAGGGACGGCCGAAGGAGACCAGGTCCGCCTGCCCGGCGTCGACCGCCGCCTGCGCGCTTTCGCGGGTGAAACCGCCGTTGATGATGAGGGGCCCGCCGAAGCCTTCCCGGACGGCCCGCGCCGTCGCCGCGAAGCCCTCGTGGGGATTGAGCACCAGATGCACGTAGAGCAATCCCTTCAGGGATTGCGCCAGCGTCGCGTACTGCTCCGCCACCGCGTCATGCACCGGGAGGTCGTTGAACGTGTTGTAGGGCGACAGCCGGATGCCCACGTGCTCGGCGCCAATGGCCTCGGCGCTGGCTTGCGCCACCTCCGCGACGAAGCGCGCCCGCTTCTCCGCGCTGCCGCCATAGGCATCCGTGCGCCGGTTGGCGTGCGGATGAAGGAACTGCTCCAGGAGGTAGCCATTCGCGCCGTGCAGTTCGATGGCATCGAAGCCCGCATCCATGGCGTTGCGCGCGGCCTGGACGAACTCCTCGCGCGTGGCGCGCAGGTCCGCGTCACTCAACGCCTCCGGCACCGGATACGGCTGCAGCCCTTGTGCGTCCGTATAAATCTGTCCCTCGGCACGCACCGCGCTGGGCGCGACGATGCGGGCCCCTGCCGGCAAGTTGTGGGGATGCGCGATGCGGCCCACGTGCATCAACTGGGCGACCATGCGGCCTCCCGCGGCGTGGACGCTCCGGGTGACGTCACGCCAGCCATCCACCTGCTCCGCCGAGAAGAGGCCCGGAATGCGCGCGTAGCCCAGCGCGTTGGGCGAGGGCGCGATGCCCTCGGTGATGATGAGTCCCGCGGTCGCGCGCTGCGTGTAGTACTCCCGCATCAAGTCGTTGGGCACGCCGCCCACCGCGCGGCTCCGCGTCATGGGCGCCATCACGACGCGGTTCGACAGTGCGATGTTTCCGAGACGATAGGATGAGAAGAGGGCCATGGGGTTGCTCCAGGCAATGGGAACACCCCCAATCTGCGCCCGCGCGGGGCGTTGGCCAATCTCATGATTCTGGAAGTACTGTCCGGCCATGCGGACAATCCGTCAGGCAGACCCCAACGCCGTCATCGCCTTCGTCGAGGTGGCCGACCGGAAGAGCTTCCGCGCCGCGGCGCTCGCCCTGGGAGTGCCGAAGTCCACGCTGAGCCAGCGCGTGGCGGCGCTCGAGACGCACCTGGGCGTCCGGCTCTTCTCACGCACCACACGCAGCGTGGCGCTCACGGACATCGGCGCCAGCTACCTGCACGAGGTGGCCCCCGCCATCACCGCGCTGCGAGACGCCGAGTCCCTGGTCGGCAAGCTCCAATCCCACCCGAGCGGACGCCTGCGGATGACGACGCCCTTCGAGCTCGGGCAACGCGTGCTCGGGGAGGTGCTCGCCACCTACGCGTCCCGCTACCCCGACGTGCGCGTCGAGGCGGACTGCACCGACCGGCGGGTGAACCTGGTGGAGGAGGGCTATGACCTGGCCGTGCGCATCGGCCCCATGGATGACTCACGGCTCATCGCACGCAAGCTCGGTGAGCCGCACCGGCTGGGGGTGTTCGCGAGCCCGGACTATCTCCAGCGCAGGGGTGTCCCGGCCAAACCGCGAGACCTGGTGAAGCACCGCTGTCTGGCCATGACGGGCGCCCTCACGCCCACCACCTGGAACTTCCGCGGGGACACGCGGACGACGTCCGTGAGCATCGTCCCCACCCTGTCCGTCAACAGCTTCCGGGTGTTGGTGGCCCTGGCGGAGGCGGGTCAGGGACTGGCCCGCCTGTCGGGGATTCATGCCGCCGTCGCCGTCGCCGAAGGCACGCTCGTCGAGGTGCTGCAGCGATTCGCGCCACCGCCCCTGCCCCTCTGGGCCGTCCACCCGAGCGCCCGGCACGTCTCGCCCGCGGTGCGCGCCATGCTCCAGGTGCTCACGGACTACTTCAAGCAGCCGCCCTGGACGCTGTAGCGCGCCGGCACTCACTTCCCAGGGAAGGTGTCGTACTCCACGAGGCCTGGCGCGACGTCGTAGTAGTCCCCCTTGCTGCCCAGGTAGATGTGCGCCTTCTCGCGGATGCCGGTGGGCGACTCCATCGTCCCGGCGCAAATCGACATCTTCGGGGAAGGCGCTTCATCGAACAGCACACTGGAACCGCATTCGAGGCAGAAGCCACGCTTCACCGTGGGCGAGACGGTGTGCCATTTGAGCCCACGCTCCTCCGTGAGCCGGAAGCCCTCCCGGTCCACGGCCGCATAGGCCCCGACGTGCCCGTGCCATTTGCGGCACTTCGAGCAATGGCAGTACGTCACCGCCGTCAACGGCAACGTCACCTCGTACCGAACCGCTCCGCAATAGCAGCCACCCGTGTTCATGCGCCCATTCTACAGCACTCCGCCGTGAACGAGCGCATGCGATTCATGAACGGTGTGCTTGGCCTGACATGGCGCCGGGCTCAGTCGTCATCATCATCGTCGTCATCGCCGTCTCCGCTCAGCCAGCCTGCGGCCCGCGACGGCGACGGCACGTTGAAGGTGCACGTCAGCTCGCTGCCATCCTCGTAACGATAGACGTACCGGCCCGCGGCGAGGTCTTCCGTCACGGCCTCCAAGGTCACCGAGCCCTCCCGCGGCACGCCCGACGTCTCGGGGAAGCCCGTCGTCGAGCCCGAGTTCGACCGCCCCATCGAGTGGGCGAGCCAGTCCACCACCAGCGAATCCGTCTCCGGCACCAGCCGCCGCGCTTCCTCGTTGGCCAGCCCCACCGTCTGCGGTCCGGCGTCGACGGCGGCCCCGTTCACGAGCCGGATGTACACGCCGAACTCCGTCAGGCCCGCGTCCCCCTTGGGGGTGTACGTCAGGTCGATCCAGGTGCCCGTCACCCCATTGCCGCCGGCCCCATAGCGGATCCACCGGGACCGCTCCCCATCAATGGGCCATTTGACCCGGGCCCCCAGGTGGGTGCCCGTACATTCCCCCGTGGCATCGGTACCGCAAGCCGTGGTGAGCAAGGCGCTGGCAATGATTGGAATGACGACACGCGAATGGAAGAGAGGCATGAATGCCATCATAGGGGAGCCTCCCCACCCTTTCGCAAAGCCGCTCCCTCGTACGGCCTCCCGCCGGCATGACGCGGCGCTCCCTGGCGCCTGCGAAAGATTGCCACTCACGGTTCGTCCCCGCTCCCGGGCGATTCGTCCCCGCCCGCGTGCAAGGCGTCCCCGCCGCCGGTAGCCTTTCTGGCCATGCGTGAGCAGGAACCAGCCAGGTCCACCGAGGTCGCCCCCGTTCCAACCTGGGCCGTGTGGGCGGGCGCCACCGGCTGGTGGCTGGCGGATGCCCTCATCTCCGTGAGCCAGGTGCAGCTCCTGCAACGCATTGGCGAGGTGGAGGTCTCCGAGGGCGAGTTGTGGCGCATGTCCCTGGCCAGCTCGCTGCTGTGGGTGCCCATCACCGTGATGTGCCTGCGGCTGGCCGAGCGCGTTCCCCTGACGCGACAGGGGTTGCTCCGCGCCCTGGGCTTCCACCTGGGCGCGCTCCTGCTGGTGGTGCTGGGGAGGGCCACCTTCGTGGTGCTCACCCAAGACGTCATCGGCTGGTATGAGCGGATGCCCCACGTAGGTGAAATCCTCGCTCAGAGCGTGATGAACAACCTGCTGCCCTACCTGCTGCTGACCGCGGGCGCGCACGCGCTGGGACTCGCGCGGCGGGCGCAGGTCCGCCAGCGCCGCGCGGACCAGCTCCAGGCCCAGCTCGCCGAGGCCCGGCTCCAGGCGCTCGCGTCGCAGCTCAGGCCCCACTTCCTCTTCAACGCGCTCAACGCCGTGTCCTCGCTGGTGCAGTCGGACCCGGATGGCGCCGAACGAATGCTGGCGCGCCTGGGTGACCTGCTGCGCCACAGCCTGGAGTCCCACGGCCGCCAGGAAGTGACGCTCCGCGAGGAGTTGGACGCGTTGGCGCCGTACCTGGACATCGAGCGGACGCGCTTCGGCCCGCGCCTGGAAGTGGAGTGGCGGCTGGCGCCGGACGTCCTGGATGCACGCGTCCCCTACCTCGCGCTCCAGCCCCTGGTGGAGAACGCCATCCGCCATGGCCTGGCACCTCGCGCGGAGCCCGGACGGATTGAAATCTCCGCCGAGCGCGCGGGCGACGCGCTGCGCGTCCTGGTGCGGGACAATGGCCTGGGGCCGCCCGCCAGCCCTCCCATGAGAGGCAGCGGCGGCGTGGGCCTGTCCAACCTGCGGGCACGGCTGGCCACGCTCTACGGCACACGCGCCATGCTGGAGCTGAAGCCCGGCTTGCCTCGCGGCGCGGTGGTGGAGCTGCGCGTGCCCCTGGAGACGCTGTGAGCACCGAGCTCCCGCCCCCACTGAAGGTCCTCGTCGCGGATGACGAGCCGTTGGCCCGGCAGCGCCTGCGCGCGCTGCTCGCCACGGAGCCGGACGTCGAGCTGGTGGGCGAGGCCGACAATGGCGCGGAGGCCGTGCGGCTGGTGCTCTCCCGCGCCCCGGACGTGCTCCTCCTCGACGTGGAGATGCCCGCCGGGGACGGCTTCGAGGTGCTGCGCGCCCTGCCCCCCGAGTCCCTGCCGGTGGTCGTCTTCGTCACCGCGTGGCAGCGGTACGCCTTGCAGGCCTTCGAGGCCCAGGCGTTGGACTTCCTGCTCAAACCCTATGACCGGGAGCGCTTCCGCGCCGCGCTCGCGCGAGCCCGCGAGCAGGTGCGGCTGGTGCGCCGGAGCGAGGCCGTGGCCCGCCAGGAGGCGTTGCTCTCCGGACTGGCGATGGCGGAGGCACCGCTGCGGCGGCTGCCCGTGAAGGTGGACGGCCGCATCCGCTTCATCGAGTGCGCGGCCATCACCCACGTGGAGGCGGACGCCAACTACGTGCGCGTCCACGCGGGCGGAGAGCAGCACGTCCTGCGCGAGACGCTGACGCACCTGGAGGAGCGGCTGGACCCGCGCCGCTTCCTCCGCGTCCACCGCTCCGTGCTGGTCAACCTGGACCACGTGCGCGAGCTGGAGACGCTGTCACAGGGTGAGTACCTGCTGGTCCTCGGCACCGACGGCACGGCGGTCCGCACCGGGCGCAGCCACCGCGCCCGCGTGGAGGCCGCGCTGGGGCTGGGCGCGGAGGGCCCGGGCGCACGGCGCGGCATGAGTGAGTCCGCGCGCGATTCCTGAGATAGTCGTCCCACATGAAAATCTGGGTCGATGCCGATGCCTGCCCGGGCCCCGTCCGGGACATCATCCTCCGTGCTGGCCAGCGCGTGAAGGTCCACACCGTGTTCGTGGCCAACCACGCGCTCTCCCTGCCCCGGCTGGCCTATGTCTCCACCGTGCAGGTGGGCGCGGGCCTCGATGTCGCGGACCAGCACATCGCCCAGCAGGCGCAGCCGGGAGACCTGGCCATCACCCAGGACATCCCGCTGGCCGCGCTGCTGGTGCCCAAGGGCGTCGTGGTGCTGGACCCGCGGGGGGAGGTGTTCACCGAGGAGAACGTCGCCGAGCGCCTCTCCGTCCGGAACTTCATGCAGGAGCTGCGGGAGAGCGGCGTGACGACCGGCGGTCCGGACGGCTACTCGGCGCAGGACAAGCAGCAGTTCGCCGCCGCCCTGGACCGGGAGCTGACCCGGCTGGTGAAGGCGGAGCCGAAGTAAAATTCGTCCAATCCTTCCCCACGCGGAAGGGGCATCTTCCTGGCATCCCCCCCCACCCAGGAAGGTGCCTCATGACTGACAAATCCTCGTCTCCCTCCGCGACGAAGCTCGCTGAAGGCCCCCGCCTCTCCCTGGCCCTGGTGCTGAAGGACGCGCCCGCGGCGCTGGACTTCTACGCGCGGGCCTTCGGCGCGACGGAGAAGTACCGGCTCGTCGAGCCGAGCGGCCGCGTGGGCCACGCGGAGATGGACCTGGGCGGCGTGACGCTGATGCTCGCGGACGAATACCCGGAGTACGGCATCGTGGGCCCCCAGAGCCGCGGGGGCACGACGTGCTCCCTCAACCTCCGGGTGGAGGACGTGGACGCCGCCGCACAGCGCGCCATCGACGCGGGCGCCACCCTGGAGCGCCCCATCCAGGACGAGTTCTACGGCGAGCGCGCGGCGCACCTGAGGGACCCGTTCGGCCACCGCTGGGCCCTCAACGCCCGCATCGAGGACGTGTCCCCCGAGGAGATGCAGCGCCGCTTCACGGAGATGCTCAAGGGCTGAGGCCCCGGCCTACTTCGCCAGCGACTTCACGAAGTCCGCGCGCTTCTGCACGGAGTCCTCGTTGTCCAGGCTGAAGCTGCGCGCATGGCCGACGTCCTCTCGCAGGAACGTGGCGGTGTCCTCGGCCAGGGCCTGCACGGCCTTGCGCCGCTTGGGCGCCAGCGGCTCGAAGGGGTGGAGCACCACGTCGTCCGCCTTCGGGTCGAACTCCCACAGCCCTACCAGCCGCTCCGCGTCCAGCACGGGGCGAACGAAGATGTGGGCGGACTCGCCCAGGGTGCCGCCCTTGGCCGAGCCCCACGTGGGCACCTTGAGGCCATGGTGCTTGGTGTCCGTCACCCAGGCAGGGCCGCCGTGCGACGAGACATAGAGATCATGCGCGGGCAACAGGGACACGGACGTGGCCGCGGGGACCTTCTCTCGCAGGGCCTCCAGGGCGTCCTCGGGCACATAGGCCGCCTCCGAGTATCCCTCCACCGCCACCGGCACCAACCCCGCCCGCGCCACGGCCGCCTTCGCGTCCCGCTGCGAGAAGGCCGACCAGGCCGCGAAGTCCTCCACCGTCGCCGGGCCGAACTGGCGGAAGAAGAGGGCCGCCAGCCTCGCGTTGCGCTCCTCCGCCTCGGCGGGCACCTTGGCCCCGGTGAAGGGGTTGCGGGCGGTGCGCCGCCAGAGGTAGCGCTCCGTGTCCAGGCGCCCGCCCTCGGTGGTGCGCTCCACCTTGCCCTCGAACTCCAGGTGCCGCAGCGCGGGCGGTAGCGTCGAGGACAGGCCTACCTTCTTGCCCACCTCGCCCAGGCTGCGCACCACACCCGCGGGCATCGCCTTGCGCAGCGCGTCCGTGGACAGCGGGCCCTTGCGCAGCACCCCCAGCGCGGCCTCGGCCACGTCCGCCAGCTCCTTGGCGTCCAGCCCCACCTTCTCGTGCTCGCGGTCGGCCCGCTTGCGATACATCTCCTCGGCCACGCGCATCGCCAGGGGCACGTGGGCACGTGGCACCAGGTAGATGCACCCACGCACCGCGGGAATCACCTGGAGCTGGGACGCCTCCGCCGCCGAGTCCAGGGCCGCCCGCCGCAGCCCCGGCACCCGGGCTCGCATCGCCAGGTACACGTCCGCGCCGCCCAGCGTCCGCACCCAGCCGGTCGCGGCGACCACGTCCTCCAGGCTCCCCTTCAGCGGCTCCGCGAGCCCCTGCGTCCGCAGCCAGTGCGCGCGAGCGCGGTCCAGGGTGAGGCTCAGAGCGGAATCAGCGGATGCGGGGGCCTTGCGCGCCATGGTGTGTCCTCCTCCGTCCCCTCTAGTGCGGAGCGCCCGGGCTCCACCAGGGGCACCGCGTGCGAAAACAGCCTGAACGGAGCGCGAGACTGTGGGGCCCGGAACGCCCCATCCCGGGTGGACGCGGCCTCCCCTGGCCGCGCTGAGACTTCTGGATTAGCTGGAGCCCATGCCTACCCTCGTCCTCGTCCGACACGGTCAGTCGCTGTGGAATCAAGAGAACCGCTTCACCGGCTTCGTCGACGTCCCCCTCACCGACCAGGGGCGACAGGAAGCGCGGCGCGCGGCGGAGGCGCTCAAGGGGATGACCTTCGACGTCGCCTACACGTCCGCGCTCAGCCGGGCCCAGGAGACGCTGTCCATCCTCCTGGATTCGTTGGGACAGCAGGTACCCACCATCCGGGACGCCGCCCTCAACGAGCGCAATTACGGCGACCTCCAGGGGCTCAACAAGGCGGATGCCGCCAGGCGATGGGGGGACGCGCAAATCAAGGAGTGGCGCCGCTCCTTCGACGTCCCGCCCCCCAACGGGGAGTCCCTGGAGATGACCGCCCGGCGCGTGCTGCCCTTCTACGACCGGGCCATCGCCGGAGACCTGCGCCAGGGGAAGAACGTGCTCGTGGTGGCCCACGGCAACTCCAACCGCTCCCTGGTCATGAAGCTGGACAAGCTCACGGGCGAGCAGGTGGTGGGGCTGGAGCTCGCCACCGGGGTGCCGCTCATCTACGAGATGTCTCCGGACGGCGAAGTGCTGTCCAAACGCACCGCGTCTCCTTGATTTCTCACAGCGTGAAGGGGGCTACCCAAGCCCCTTGAAGTCGTGAGATACGCGCGGCAGCGCGAGGACGGCCAGGCCGTCTCAGGGGGGAACTTCCGGGGTTCGGAGGCAGGCTGCACGCCCCACCGCGGCCCGTTGAATGCAATCGGCCCCGGCGCGTCAGTCTGTATGAGCACATGAAAGGACGCTCCCCATGAAGGCCCTGATCACCTCCCTCGCTCTCCTCTTCGCCCTTCCTTCTCTTGACGCGTACGCCCAGGCGGAGATGCGCCGCCCGCACGGCCCGCCGCCGGGCCAGCCCATGCCGCAGCCGCCCCGCCCGCCGCAGCACATGGGCAATCAGGTGGTAGTGGACCGCAATGAGCTGACCAACCGCCTGGAGCGGCTGGAGCGGCAGTTGGCGGAGGCGGAGCAGCGGATGAACCGGGAGGAGCGCAACAAGTTCCGCAAGGCCAAGGAGCTGCTGGACTCCGTGCAGAGCCTGGTGCGCGAGGCCCCGCCGCTCGCCGTGGTCCTCCCGCCGCCGGCCCCGACGCCGATGCCGCCGCCCCCGCCGGTGGTGCGCCCCATCTCGGAGCAGGAGCTGCGCCGCATCAATGAGTCCATCTCCCGGCAGTCGTTCGCCGAGGACAAGATGCGCGTGCTGAACGCCGCGGCCCAGCACCACCACTTCCTCGTCTCGCAGGTGGCCCAGTTGCTCAACCACTTCCAGTTCACCCAGGACAAGCTGGCCGTGGTCCGGGCGCTGCGGCCCTACATCCTGGACCCGCAGAACGGCCACACGCTCTACAGCTCCTTCTCCTTCTCCAGCGACAAGAAGAAGCTTGACGAAATCCTCGCGCAGCGCTGAGCCGCGCGGGCTGACAGGCAGACAGCAGGGCTTCGGGCGCCGCGGGACTTCCTCCCCCGGCGCCGTCGCGTTCTAGTACGAGCACACCGGCCCACGTGGGAAGGGACGGCCGAGCTGGACGGGCAGGAAGGCGCGCTCCATGGCCTCCGCGGCCTCCGCCAGCGAACCATGTGACGCCTCGATGCGAGCGAAGCGCGTGCGCATCCGGTCCAGGATGCCCGTGGGCAGGAGCCGCCGCGCCAAGGGAAACACCTGCGCCTCCTCTACCGAGGTGTGTCCCCGGTACAGCCGAAGCCAGTCATCCGCCGCGTCGAGCATGCGCGCCGGGTCCGTCTCCCCACCGCGCAGCATCGTCTCCGCCGCGCAGAGCATGGCCACCGCGTGCTCGCTGCCGGTGCCGTGCTCGCCGGACACCTGGGCCAACAGCCCGGGCGCCAGCGGCAGCCGGTGCGCCACCATCGTCTGGAACAGCACCATCTCCTTCGCGTGGTGGCTGCCATCCACGAAGGTGAGGAAGAAGTTCGCGGCGCGGAGGAAGAGCGAGGCCGAGACGAACTCCCCATCCCGTCCCTTCGCCACCGCCCGCTCCAGCACCTCCAGCACGCGCTGGATGTGACGGTGCTCCTGGTTCAACACGTCCAATGCATCCATGACCGACCCCTTCACACCGTGCGGGAAAAGCGGGGCCGCTCCGCCCCCGCGAGATACGCGTCAAACACCATGGCCACGTTTCGGACGAAGAGCCGCCCCATGGGCGTCAGCTCCAACTGCGAGCCGGTGCGCGTCACCAGGCCGTCGTCCTCGAACGCGCGCAGCCGCTGCAACTCCGGCGCGAAGTAGTCGGCGCCGTCCGCGCCCAAATCCACCCAGAAGTTGCACATGAGCCGGGTGATGACCGCGCGGCGGCGCTGGTCATCCGCCGTCAGCGACAGGCCCCGCTCCGTGGCCAGACAGCCCTGGGCGACGCGCTCGTAATAGCGCGGCAGCGCCCTGACGTTCTGCGCGTACGCGCCGTCCACGTCGCTGATACCCGTGCTGCCAATGGCCACCACGTCCGAGGCGGCCTTGACGGTGTAGCCCTGGAAGTTGCGGCCCAGCCGACGCTCCGCCTGCGCGCGCGCCAGCTCGTCCTCCGGCACGGCGAAGTGGTCCATACCGATGGGCCGGTAGCCCGCGGAGACGAAGGCCGCGTAGGCGTCGCGGAACAACTCCAGCTTGGCGCGCCCGCTCGGAATGGCCTCCGCGGGCATGCGCCGCTGGTGCTTCAGCACTTCGGGCATGAACGCGAAGGAGTAGACGGCCAGCCGGTCCGGCCCCATGTCCAGCACCGTGTCCAGCGTGCGGGCCCACCCTTCCGCGTCCTGGTGGGGCAGGCCGTAGATGAGGTCGAAGTTCACGCCCTTGAAGCCCAACCGCCGCGCATGCTCCAGCAGCGCCCGCGTCTGCTCCGGGGATTGAATGCGGTTGGTGACCTCCTGCACGCGCGCGTCGAAGTCCTGGAGGCCCATGGACACGCGGTTGAAGCCCAGGCTCCGCAGCAGCGTGAGCTGGCCGGGCGTCGTCACCGCCGGGTGGACTTCAATGGCCACCTCCGCGTCCGGCGCGACACGGAAGCGGCGGGTGATGGCCGTCCACAGCCGTTCGAGCTGCCGCTCATCCAGGAAGGTGGGCGTGCCGCCGCCCCAGTGAATCTGCGACAGAGCGCGCCGCGCGCCGAGCCGCTGCACCACCAGGTCCAGCTCCAGCTCCAGGTGGTCGATGTACTGGTCCGCCGCGCCCCGGTCCCGGCTGACGACGACGTTGCAGCCGCAGTACCAGCAGAGGCTGCGGCAGAAGGGCAGGTGCACGTAGAGCGACAGCGGCTCGGCGCGCTCCCGGGCTCCTGCTTGCTCCAGCCGCGCCACCAAGTGGTCCGGACCGAAGTCCTTCCGCCACTCGGGGGCCGTGGGGTAGCTGGTGTAACGGGGACCGGAGACGTCGTACCGGCTCAGCAGGGCTTCGGGCGGCGTGGGGACTTCGTGGCGGAGGGGCTCCATCTCACCGCGTCACCACTCCAAGCCTCGTGCCAGGCTCATCCCAGTCGAGGGCGGCAGCGGAGTCGGCGAAGACGCGCAAGATTTGCGGACCGCCCCACCCACGGCGCAACTCCTGCGCCCCGCCCAGGGGCGCACGGCCCTACCCGCCCGTGGCCGCTGGCCCCAGGAACCGGGCCTCCATGCGCTTCACCTCACCGGAGGCCGCGTCCGCGACTTCGACGGTGAACTGGAACGGAAGTGCCGTCCCGCTCTGCTCAACGGTGATGAACAGCGGCACGCGGAAGCTCTCCAGGGAGCCGAGCTTCACCTGCGACTGTGGCACCACCACCCTCGCGGGCACGGGACTGTCCACGCGAATGCTGAGCACCGTCTCGGAGGGGTTCTTGTTCACCAGGTGCAGCTCGAACTGGTTGCGCACCGTGCCCTGCTCGACGACGTAGGGCATGCCCTGGAAGCGCAGCAGGTTCGCCTCGAAGGGCACGCGCCGCACGAGGCTCAGCGTGAAGCCCACCACCGCCACCACCATCAACGCGCCATAGATGAACAGCCTGGGCCGGAGCACCCGCCGCGGTTGCCCATCCAACCCGTTGAGCGAATCGTAACGAATGAGCCCACGCGGCTTGCCCAGCTTGTCCATGACGCCATCGCACGCATCCACGCACTGCGCGCACGCCAGACAATCCATCTGCAAGCCATTGCGAATGTCGATGCCCGTGGGGCACACGGCCACGCACCGGAAGCAGTCCACGCAGTCACCGCGCGGCGGTGCCGTGGCCCCCGCTGGCACCTTGACCAGCCGGCCCCGGGGCTCTCCGCGCCGCGTGTCATAGCCGACGATGAGCGAGTCCCGGTCCTGCATCGCGGACTGGAGCCGGCCGTAGGGGCACACCACCACGCAGAGCTGCTCACGAAACCACGCGAAGTTGAAATACAGCGCACCCGTCACGGCCATGGCCCACGTGAAGGCCACAGGCGAGGCCACCGGCCCCTCGGCCACCATCGCCAGCAGTCCTCCCGCCGAGACGAAGAGGCTCAGCGCCGCGTGGGAGATGAGCAACGACACGGCGGCATAGGCACCGTGCTTGAGCACCGCCCGCGTCACGCGCCCGGGCGTCCACGGCTCCTTGGCCGCCTTCAGCCGCCGCTCTCGGGGCCCGTCGAAGAAGCGCTCGATGGGGCGATAGAGCGCTTCCAGGAACACCGTCTGGGGACACGCCCAGCCGCACCACACGCGTCCCAGCCACGCGGTGAAGAACAGCAGGCCGAAGCCCACCGACGTCACCAGGAAGAGGACGCGCCAGAAGTCCTGCGCGTTGTACGTGCCGCCGAAGAGGTAGAAGCGGCGCGCCGCCACATCCAGGTGCACCGCCGGCTGGCCCCCTACCTCCACCAGGGGGAGGGCCAGGTAGATGGCGATGAGGACCGTGAAGGCCACCCGCCGCCGGGTGATGAACCGGCCGCGCACGTCCGCCGGATGGAGCGCCAGCCGCGAGCCATCCGCGTGGATGGAGGTGAGCTGGTCGATGCGCGGGCCATCCCGCTGCGGTGCCGCCGACATGGGGTGCTTCCTCTCGATGAGCTACGGCTGCTCGGCCTCGCCCTGCGGCTCCTTGCCGCCGGGCGCGTTGGTGCCCTTGAGCGTGAGCAGGTAGGCGGTGACGGCCTTGACGCGTTCGGCGCCCAGGGTGCGCTCCCACGCGGGCATGCCCTTGGCCACCACGCCGTCCGCCACGACCTTGTGGATGGCCATGGGCCCGCCACCGTGCATCCAGTACGCGTCCGTCAGGTTGGGACCGATGAGCCCCTGCCCCTGCCCGCCGTGACAGGCCGCGCAGTTCGCCTGGAACACCTGCTTGCCGCTGTCCACGGAGGCCGGGTCCTTGGCCAGCGCGAGCAGCATGTCGTCGGACGCGGGCTTGTTGCCGGACGCGCGCTTCGCGACCTCCGCGGACTCGGCGGCGTACTCACCGAGCTGCCCCGGCCCCGCCTCCGCGATGTGGTACCAGAACCAATAACCCGCGCTGAAGACGATGGACGTCCAGAGGATGAACAGCCACCAGTTGGGCAGGTGGTTGTCGTGCTCCTCGATGCCGTCATAGACGGAGTGCACCAGCGACTTGTCGCTACTCATGGCGCCCCTCCCCCTGCTCGCTCAAGGGCATCCGCGCGAGCGCGTCGAAGTCCCCGCTGCGACGCGCCATGAACACCCAGGCGACGACGCCGAGGAACACCGCGATGAACAGGACCAACGCGAAGAGGGGCAGCTCGGTGAGCGACATCCCTTGATAGAATTGCTTGTACATCAGCGGCCCTCCTCACTGGCGATGGTGGCGGCAGGCAGACGGTCCGGCTGCGCGGGCGACTTCTCCGGCGGCGCGGGCACCTCCTGCGGCCCGCGTCCCAGGCGCTGGAGGTAGGCGATGATGGCCACCATCTCCGAATCCCACGCCACCTGGACGCCCTGCCCCGCCAGGTCCGCGGTGATGCCCTCCGCCTGCGTCTTCTGCCGCGCCTCGGCGCTGTCCACGTCCGCGTTGCTGTAAGGCACGCCCAGCCGCTGCATCAGCGCCAGCTTCTTCGGCGCGTCCTTCACGGTAATGCGCTGCTCGGCCAGCCACGGGTACGGCGGCATGTTGGAGCCGGGGCTCGTCGCCCGGGGGTCCATCATGTGCGTGTAGTGCCAGAGGTTCGGGTACTTGCCGCCCAGACGGTGCAGGTCCGGACCGGTGCGCTTGCTGCCCCACTGGAAGGGGTGGTCGTAGATGAACTCCTCCGCGCGGGACACGTCGCCATAGCGCTGCGTCTCCGCCACGAAGGGCCGAATCATCTGCGAGTGGCAGGTGTAGCAGCCCTCACGCACGTAGAGGTCTCGCCCCTGGAGCTCCAGCGGCGAGTACGGCTCCTGCGCCTGCCCGTGCGCAGGCACCGCCTGCTTGAGCATGATGGTGGGCAGCAGCTCCGCCACGCCGCCAATCAGGATGGCGATGAGCGTGAGCACCGTGAAAGCCAGCGGCCGGCCCTCGATGAGGCCGAACCACGACGGGCGGCCGGCTTCACGGTCCCTGCGGGTGACAATCCAGGCGAACTCGCCCAGCGCGATGATGGCACCCAGCAGCACCACCGCGCGCACCGGCTTCGCCCAGCCCAGGAACATCGTCACGGTGAGGATGGCGATGGCGAACACCAGCGGCCGGCCGGTAATCACTTGCACCCAGGCGGGCGTCGGGGCCTTGGCGGGCGCGGGCTCGAAGGGAGGCTCGGCGCCAGGCATGGGCGGGTCCACGACGACGGTGGTCTCCCCGTCCACGGCCTTGCCGGCGCGGGCCGTCTTCCACAGGTTCCACGCCATCATGATGAAGCCCACCAGGTACATGGACCCGCCGACGAAGCGGACGATGTACATGGGCCGGATGGCCAGCAGCGTCTCCACGAAGTTCGGGTAGAGCAGCGTGCCGTCCGGATTCGCCGCCTGCCACATGAGGCCCTGCGTGACGCCGCTGATCCACATCGACACCATGTAGAGGAGGATGCCCACCGTCCCGAGCCAGAAGTGCGCGTCCGCCGACTTCGTCGAGTGCAGCTTCGTGCCGTACAGCCTGGGCACCAGCCAGTAGAACATGCCGGCCGCCATGAAGCCGTTCCAGCCCAGCGCGCCGCTGTGCACGTGGCCGACAATCCAGTCCGTGTAGTGGCCCAGCGCGCTCACCGACTTGATGGACAGCAGCGGCCCCTCGAAGGTGGCCATGCCGTAGAAGGTGACGCCCGCGATGAGGAACTTGAGGACGGGGTCCTCCCGCAGCTTGTACCAGGCGCCCTTCAGCGTGAGCAGGCCGTTGAGCATGCCGCCCCACGAAGGGGCCCACAGCATGACGCTGAAAATCATGCCCAGCGACTGCGCCCAGTCCGGCAGCGCGGTGTAGAGCAGGTGGTGCGGACCGGCCCAGATGTAGATGAAGACCAGGGCCCAGAAGTGGATGATGGACAGCCGGTACGAGTACACCGGCCGCTCCGCCGCCTTGGGCAGGAAGTAATACATGATGCCCAGGATGGGCGTGGTGAGGAAGAAGGCGACGGCGTTGTGGCCGTACCACCACTGCACCAGCGCGTCCTGGACGCCCGCGTAGACGGAGTAGCTCTTCAGCCCCGACAGCGGCAGCGCCAGGCTGTTGACGATGTGCAGCACCGCCACCGTGACGATGGTGGCGATGTAGAACCAGATGGCGACGTAGAGGTTCTTCTCGTGGCGCTTCGCCAGCGTCCAGAAGAAGTTGATGGCGAAGACGACCCAGATGACCGCGATGGCCACGTCGATGGGCCACTCCAGCTCCGCGTACTCCTTGGAGGTGGTGATGCCCAGGGGCAGTGAAATCGCCGCCGCGACGATGATGAGCTGCCAGCCCCAGAAATGGATTTTCGAGAGCAGGTCCGACGCCATGCGCGTCTTCAACAGACGCTGCGTGGAGTAGTAGATGCCCGCGAACATCATGTTGCCCACGAAGGCGAAGATGACCGCGTTCGTGTGCAGCGGGCGCAGGCGGGAGTAGGTCGTGTAGGGGATGCCCAGGTTCGCCTGCCACCAGGCGAGCTGACTGGCCACCAGCGCCCCTACCGCCATGCCCACGATGCCGAACAGCACCGACGCGAGGATGAAGCGCCGGACCGTGGTGTCGTCATAGATGATTCGTTGCTGATGCACGGCTTCACTCCTGGGAAGCGGAGGGCGGAGGCTCGGGGGCGTGTGGCGCCGGAGCGGCGCTGTCGTCTTCGAGCGGGAAGAGGGAGAGCCGGTCGGCGTGCTCGTGATCGCGGTGGCGCACGCTGTAGACGAACAGCAGCACCGAGCTGGCGACGAGCATCAGGCTCACGAAGACCTGGAGGACGAGGACGTTCATGCCGGCACCTCCCGCAGCGGCGGCGTGGGCGTGGCGGCGGGGCGCGCGCGCGAAGCAGACAGCCACCACACCGTGAAGAGCACGGTGGCCAGGCTGGTGGCGGGCATGGCCACCGCGGCGCGCAGCGGCGTCATCCACCCGGCCAGACACACGGAGACAGCCACGACGTTGTAGCCCACCGCCAGGGCCAGCAGCCGGCGCACCACCTGCCGCAGCCGCGCCGACAGCCGCAGGGCCTCGCGGATGGCGCCCAGGCCTTCGCCCAGGAGGAAGAAGTCGCTCTTGCCCGGCATCACCGGCCGGTCGATGGCGGGCGTGCCCGCGCAGAGCGCCCGCTCGAAGGCGAGACTGTCATTGACGCCATCGCCCAGGTACAGCGTGTCCGCCGCGTCCAGCTTCGCGACGGCCTCGGCCTTGTCCTCGGGGCGCTGGCCGCCCAGGGTGTGCTCGGCGGGGATGCCCAGCGCGGCGGCCATGTCCTTCACGCGCGCCGGCATGTCCCCGGAGATGAGCCACACCTCGCGGCCTTCGCCCTGAAGCGCCTGGACCTCGCGGCGCGCGTCGGGCCGCACCGACTCCTGGAGCTGGAAGAAGGCCACCGGCACGCCGTCGCGCGTGAGCACGGGGCCCGCCGCGAGACCCGCGCCGGAGAGGAGGACCTCCACACGCGCGGGCGCTTTCGGGAGCCGGTCCTCGGCCGCGAATTGCCGGTTCGGCTCATGGGCCTGCGGCGCCGCCCCCCGTGCCTCGGTGGCCCAGTCCGCGCG
>JBKGHI010000076.1:0-33381 GCA_046520405.1 Myxococcus sp. 1LA | reverse complement strand
CGGAGGCGGGCGCGGACTGGCGCACGGTGGTGGACGCGCTGCGGCCCGTGACGGTGCCGCTGTGGCAGCGGCTGCCGGTGGGCGAGCGGCAGCGCTTCCTCCGGCACCTGCGCGCGTACTGGGACGTGCACCGCCACCGGATGGCGCCCAGCATCGGCGAGACGGTGGAGCGGCTGCGGCGCGAGGGCCAGTTGACGCTCCATGCGGCGCGCATCCAGGGCTTCTCGCTGGAGGCATCGGGCGTGGAGGTCCGCCTGCGGCCCCGGGGCCAGCGCGGCGAGGAGGTGCTGCACGTGCGGCACGTCATCAACTGCACCGGGCCGGAAGGCACCATGACGCGGGGCCACCCGGTGCTCGGCGGGCTGGTGGAGGCAGGACGCGCGAGCCCGGATGCGCTGGGCATGGGGCTGGCGACGGACGCGACGGCGCGCTGCTGGACGTCGGCGGCCACGCCTCCGGCCGCCTCTACACCCTGGGCCCGCCGCGCCGGGGCGAGCTGTGGGAGACGACGGCCGTGCCCGAGATTCGAGGCCAGGCCCGGGAGCTGGCGTGGCACCTGCTCCAACGCCTGGCCCGCATGCGCGCGCAACACCTGCCCGTGGAGTCCGCGGGCGCAGCGCTCGACGGGTAGCGCCCTTGGGCTATTCGGCGGACACCGCCACGATGCCCAGCCCCTCCACCGAGAGCTGCACCCGGTCTCCCGGGCGCAGCATGTGCGCGGCGGTGGCGGCGCCCGCCAGCACGATGCTCCCCGCCGGCAGCACCTGGCCGCGCTGGGCCAGCAGCTCGCAGAGCTGGATGACGGAGACGACGGGGTCGCCGGAGATGGCATCCGAGCGGGCCGCTTGAACGGGCTCGCCATTCACGGACATCGTCATCTCCAGCCGCGTCAGGTCCAGCGCGCGCGGCGGGTGCTCGGCGGTGCCCAGCACGAACAGCGAGGACGATGCGTTGTCCGCCACCACGTCCGGCAAGGAGAAGTACTTGAAGTCGCGGTAGCGCGAGTCGAGGATTTCCATCGCCGCGAACACGGACGCACAGGCGTCCAGCACCTCGTCGCGCGTCACCGTGCCGCGCAGCTCGCGCGCGGTGCGGAAGGCAATCTCCGGCTCGATTTTGGGGTGGACGCCCTGCGAGAGCTGAATGACGCCGTCCGCGGGAATCTGCATCCGGTCCGTGAGCACGCCGTACACGGGTGAGTCCAGGTTCATCTGCTGGCGCTTGGCCTCGGAGGTGAGCCCCATCTTCAAGCCCACCACGCGCTCGCCGTGTGACAGGCGCAGCCGGATGCCGGCTTCCTGGATGGCGTAGGCCTCCGGCACGCTCAGCGTGGGGTGCTCGCGAGTGAGCGGCGCCACCTCGCGCCGCTCCAGTCTGGCCGAATCCAACGTGTGTGCCAACGCCTCATGGTCCACGGTCGCGGTCATCCCCTGCCCTCTCTTGGTCGTTCCGGCCACGCCAGGATGGCGCACCGCCCGGATGGTGGCGCGGAGCTTCCGGCACCCGAGCGCGGACGCGCAAGCGTCACGAACGCCGCACGGCCTGGAGCGGATGTCTGCTTCCCGAACCACCGTGCTACATAGCGCGGAACCCCCGGCCGGGCGGGATTCTCCGAAGGAGCTGTTCTCATGCGCTACCCCCTCATCATCGCGGCCCTGCTCTTCAGCGCCACCACCGCGAGCGCCCAGGAATACGACGAGCACGTTCATGACGGTTTCTATCTGCGCCTGCAGGTGGGCGGCGGCTATCTCCGGGCCTCGGCGGCCGACGTCACGCCCGACGTCGCGCTGAAGGGCGCCAGCGGCAACATCAACGCCGAAATCGGCTTCGCGCTCGTCAACAACTTCATCCTCTACGGCAAGTTCTACGGCGCGGCCTCGCCCAGCCCGAGCATCCAGGTGGGTGACCTCTCCGTCGAGGACACGGGCGACGACTGGAGCCAGAACCTGGGCGCGGTGGGCCTGGGCGTCACCTATTACTTCATGCCCGCCAACATCTACCTGTCCGGCGCCATCAGCTACACCCAGCTCTCCATCACCGAGCGGGACGAGAAGGTGGCGGAGACGGAGCTGGGCGGCGGCCTGCACCTGGGCATCGGCAAGGAGTGGTGGGTCAGCAAGAACTGGGGCCTGGGCATCGGCGCAGAGTTGGCGCTGGGCCGCATCCGGGACGACAGCAACAACGACAACTGGAACGTCACCAACGTGTCGATTGTGCTGAGCGCGACCTACAACTGAGCCCGCCTCCGCGCACCGCCAGCCTCAGCCCTGCTGGTTGAGGCTGGCCGCGAGCGCGCGCACCACCCCACGCGGGCCGAAGCGCACGCCCACGGTCCCCACCCAGTTGAGAAGTCCATGGATGGCGAGCACCCGGCCGCGCTTCATCATCGCGTAGGCGTGGGCGGCCACGTCCTCCGCCTTCGCCACCCCGGACCGCTGGAACAAGCGCGTCTGGCCGTTGCCCGCCCGCTGGGTGAACTCCGTGTGCGTGGCGCCCGGGCAGTGACACGTCACCGTCACGCCCGTGCCCTTCAGCTCGTGGGCCAGCGCCTCCGACAGGGACACCACGAAGGCCTTGGTGGCGAAGTACGTGGCCATGTACGGCCCGGGCTGGAAGCCCGCGGTGGACGCGACGTTGAGGATGCGCCCACTGCCCCGCTCGCGCATGGGCCGCGCGAACAGGTGTGACAGCTTCAAGAGCGCGGTGCAGTTGACCTCCACCATCTCCGCCTCGCGCACCAGGTCCTGCTCCAGGAAGGGGCCGCACGAGCCGAAGCCCGCGTTGTTCACCAGGAACTCCACCTCGAGCCCGCGCGCGCGCACGGCTTCGAAGAGCTGCTCCGGGGACTCCGGCCGGCCCAGGTCCGCCGGGAAGACGTGCGCCTTCACGCCGTGCGCCTGCTCCAGCTTCGCCGCCAGCGCCTCCAGCCGCGGGGCGCTGCGCGCGACCAGGATGACGTCGTGCCCGTCCTTCGCGAACAGGTGTGCGAACTGCTCTCCCAAACCCGCAGAAGCTCCGGTGATGAGCGCCACTTTCCGCGACATGGTGTTTCCTCCAGGCGCCGACTTATAGCCGACCGGCGCGACCCCGTCGGCCTCCCACGAACAGCCAGCCGCCCCGGCAGGAGGGCTGACGGGCGGACTGGCCGCGCTGGAACCGCGGCTCCGGCTTGCCGTGCCCAGGCGGGGTGGCGAGCTTCCCCTCCACCTGAAGGGGGCGACACATGGGGCGGGGAATCTCCACCGGCTTCACCACCGCGCTGCTGACGGCCTCCGCGGCCTCGGCATGCCCCACCTGCCGGCCCGAGGTGGTGGCGGGAATCCTCGACGAGCATTTCTGGGGCCGGCTTTCGCTCACCGTCCTGCCCTTCCTCGTCCTCCTGCTCATCGTGGGCGCGCTGTTCCTCGCCACGAGGAAGATGCCCGCGGCCGTGCCCGTGAAGCAGCGTGCGCGCAGCCGCGGCCAGGGGCGCGCGCGGTGAGCGCGAGGAACCGGGGACCGCTGGTGCTCGCGGGCCTGCTGCTGGGCGTGGGCCTGGGCGGCTTCGTGGACGGCATCGTCCTGCATCAGGTGCTCCAATGGCACCACATGCTCTCCACGCCACTGCCTCCCGATGACGTGGTGCGCATCAAGGTGAACATGTTCTGGGACGGCCTCTTCCATGCCTTCACCTGGCTGATGACGCTGGCGGGCGTGTGGGCGCTCTGGCGCGCGGGCCAGCGCGCGACGTGCCCTGGTCCACGCGCACCTTCGCCGGCGCCATGCTCGCGGGCTGGGGGCTGTTCAACGTCGTCGAGGGCCTCCTCGACCACCAGCTCTTCGACCTGCACCACGTCAAGCCCGGACCGGCGCAGCTCGCATGGGACATCGGATTCCTCGTCTTCGGCGCGCTGCTCATTGTCGCGGGCTGGTCGCTGAGCCGCGCGGGCCGCGAGGACCGGGCCCCCCGAGCTGGACTGCGCGTGCCACAACCGGCGCGGTAACGGCAGCTTCATCGTGTCGCGCACCTGACGGCCCATTCCGCCCCGGGCCACGAGGCCAGGACCGGCGCGCCGAGCGCCCTCTCGGCGAACGCGCGCGCCATGCGCCATGCCCTGCGTTCCACACGGGGTGCTGGTGGCCCGCGCGCGTTCGCGCAGTGCGGCATTCCGCGAGGCTTCCAGGCGGGCAGCCACGATTCGATGACAGTGGACGGCGGGCGCGCGTGGTGCTGGTGAGGCACGGAGGGGCGGCGTACATTGCGCGCCCTCCCATGGAAGCGGCTGGCGGGGCTCGTCCGTCGCCGTCCGTGGGCTGGCGCAACCGGAGGGCTCGGCCATGGAGAAGGTGCTCAACTACATCGGCGGGGAGCTGCTGCCCGCGCGCAGCGGCGCGTGGCTGGACAAGCCCGAGCCCGCCACGTCCGAGGTTTATGCCCACGTGCCGGACTCCGACGCGGCGGACGTCCAGCGCGCGGTGGAGGCCGCCGCGCGGGCCTTCCCCGCCTGGGCCGCCAGGCCGGCCGCCGAGCGCTCGCGCGGCTGCGCCGCATCGCGGACGGCCTCCGCAGCCGCATGGAGGCCTTCGCCCGCGCGGAGTCCATCGACACCGGCAAGCCGCTGTCGGTCGCCTCCACGGTGGACATCCCGCGCAGCATCCTCAACTTCGAGTTCTTCGCGGACGCGGTGACGCAGTTCTCCAGCGAGGCGCACCAGACGGACGACGTGGCCCTCAACTACACCCTGCGCACGCCGCTGGGCGTGGTGGGCTGCATCTCCCCGTGGAACCTGCCGCTGTACCTGCTGACGTGGAAGATTGCGCCGGCGCTCGCCATTGGAAACTGCGTGGTGGCCAAGCCGTCCGAGGTGACGCCGATGACGGCGTACCTGCTGGCCCAGGTCTGCCGCGACGTGGGCCTGCCGCCGGGCGTGCTCAACCTGGTGCACGGCCTGGGCCCCAAGGTGGGCGCCGCGATGAGCGAGCACCCGGACATCAGCGCCATCTCCTTCACCGGCAGCACCCGCACCGGCGCGGAGATCGCGCGCGTGGCCGCGCCCGCCTTCAAGAAGCTGTCGCTGGAGATGGGCGGCAAGAACCCCAACGTCATCTTCGCGGACTGCGACTTCGACGAGGCCCTGGCCACCACGCTGCGCTCGTCCTTCGCCAACCAGGGGCAGATCTGCCTCTGCGGCCCGCGCATCTTCGTGCAGCGCCCCCTCTACGCGCGCTTCAAGGAGGCGCTGGTGGAGCGCACGCGCGCGCTCAAGGTGGGTGACCCGCTGGAGGCGGGCACGGACCAGGGCGCGCTGGTGTCGCAGCAGCACTTCGACAAGGTGCTGGGCTACGTGAGCCTGGCGAAGCAGGAGGGCGGCCGCGTCCTCACCGGTGGACAGCGCGCCAGCGTTCCCGGGCGCTGCCGCAACGGCTGGTTCGTGGAGCCCACCCTCATTGAAGGTCTGGACTCGGGCTGCCGCACCAACCAGGAAGAAATCTTCGGCCCGGTGGCCAGCATCATGCCCTTCGACTCGGAGGATGAGGTGCTGGCGTGGGCCAACTCCACGAAGTACGGCCTGGCCGCCAGCGTGTGGACCCAGGACGTGAAGCGCGCGCACCGCTTCGCCTCGCGGCTGCACAGCGGCATCGTCTGGGTGAACACGTGGATGCTGCGCGACTTGCGCACGCCGTTTGGCGGCGTGAAGGACTCCGGGGTGGGCCGCGAGGGCGGCTGGGACGCGCTGCGCTTCTTCACCGAGCCGAAGAACATCTGCATCAAGCTGTAGGCCCCTAGCCCCCACACGAGGAGCACGCCGTGAGCAGTGACAGCGCACGAGTCGATTCGCAGAAGGCCCCGGAGCCGGTGGGCCTGTACCCCCACGCCCGCCGCGTGGGCAACCTCCTGTTCCTGTCCGGCGTGGGCCCGCGCGAGCGCGGCACGAAGAAGATTCCCGGCGTGGAGCTGGACGCGGAGGGCAACATCGTCTCGTACGACATCGAGGCGCAGTGCCACTCGGTGTTCCGCAACGTCCGCTACATCCTGGAGGACGCGGGCTCGTCCTGGGACAAGCTGGTGGACGTGACGGTGTACCTCACCGACATGAAGAAGGACTTCCCCACCTACAACCGGCTGTGGGCGGAGTACTTCAAGGACAACCCGCCGTGCCGGACGACGCTCGAAATCAACCGGCTGCCCACGCCGATTGCCATCGAGCTCAAGTGCATCGCCACCATCGGAGGTGAATGAATGGGCCGCCTGACTCCCATCAACTTCAAGAAGTGGATTGATGAGCACCGCCACCTGCTCAAGCCCCCCGTGGGCAACCAGCAGGTGTGGGCGGACCGCGAGTTCATGGTCACCGTCGTCGGCGGCCCCAACGCGCGCACGGACTTCCACATCAACGAGGGCGAGGAGTTCTTCTACCAGCTCGAGGGCACGATGAACCTGCGGGTCATCGACGAGGGCCAGGTCCAGGACATCCCCATCCACGAAGGGGAAATCTTCCTGCTGCCGCCCAACGTCCCGCACTCGCCGCAGCGCCCCGCGGGCACGGTGGGCCTGGTGCTGGAGCGCCGCCGCCAGCCGAAGGAGCTGGATGGCTTCATGTGGCTGTGCCCGCAGTGCGGCGAGAAGCTCTACGAGGAGTTCGTGCACGTCACCAACCTGGTGACGCAGCTTCCGCCCATCTTCGAGCACTTCTACGGCAACCCCGACAACTGCACCTGCAAGAAGTGCGGAACGAAGGTGGTCAAGGGAGGCCCCGCCCGTTGAAGGTCGACATCCACACGCACCTCCTCCCCGCCAACCTGCCGCGCTTCGCCGAGCGCTACGGCTACGGCGGCTTCATCACCCTGGACCACCACGCGCCCTGCCGCGCGCGCATGCTCCGGGATGACGGCAAGTTCTTCCGCGAAATCGAAAGCAACTGCTGGGACCCGGTGAAGCGCATCGAGGAGTGCGACGCGGCCGGCGTCCACGTCCAGGTGCTGTCCACCATTCCGGTGATGTTCGGCTACTGGACCCGGCCGGAGCACGGCGCGGACCTGGCGCGCTTCCTCAACGACCACCTCGCCTCCGTGGTGCACGCGCACCCCAAGCGCTTCGTGGGCCTGGGCACGGTGCCGCTCCAGTCGCCGGAGCTGGCCATCCGCGAGCTGGAGCGGTGCGTGAAGGAGCTGGGCCTGGCGGGCGTGCAGATTGGCTCGCACGTCAATGACTGGAACCTGTCCGACCCGGCGCTGTTCCCCTTCTTCGAGGCCGCCAGCGAGCTGGGCGCGTCCGTCTTCGTCCACCCGTGGGACATGATGGGCGAGGCGAAGATGCAGAAGTACTGGCTGCCGTGGCTGGTGGGCATGCCCGCCGAGGTGTCGCTGGCCATCTGCTCCGTCATCTTCGGCGGTGTGCTGGAGCGGCTGCCCAAGCTGCGCTTCGCCTTCGCGCACGGCGGCGGCGCGTTCCCCCACACGCTCGGCCGGGTTCAGCACGGCTTCGAGGCCCGGCCGGATTTGGTGGCCGTGGACAACAAGGTGCCGCCCCGGGACTACCTGGGCCGCTTCTGGGTGGACTCGCTGGTCCACGACCCGGACGCGCTGCGCTACATCGTCCGGCTCTTCGGGCAGGACAAGGTGGCGCTCGGCAGTGACTACCCCTTCCCCCTGGGCGAGGACCGCCCGGGCACGCTCATCGAGTCCCTGAACGAGCTGGAGCCCGCCGCGCGTGAGCGGCTGCTCTGGCGCAACGCCTTCGATTGGCTGGGACGCGCCCCCGAGGACTTCGCACCATGACGACGCCGTACGCCTTCGAGGACACCGAGGCCTTTGCCCACAAGTTGGACGCGGAGGACGCGCTGCGCGGCTACCGCGACGCGTTCCACTTCCCGCCGGGGCCGGACGGCAAGCCGGTGGTGTACCTGGCGGGCAACTCGCTGGGGCTCCAGCCGCGCAACGCCGCGCGCTACATCCAGGAGGAGCTGGAGGACTGGGCGCGGCTGGGCGTGGAGGGCCACCACCACGGCCGCAACCCGTGGCTGCACTACCACGAGCTCGTCACCGAGCAGGCGGCGCGGCTGGTGGGCGCGAAGCCGCTGGAAGTCGTGGTGATGAACACCCTGTCGGTGAACCTGCACCTGATGATGGTGTCGTTCTACCGGCCCACGAAGCAGCGCTTCAAAATCCTGGTGGAGGCCGGCGCCTTCCCGTCGGACCAGTACGCCGTCGCCTCGCAGGTGCGCTTTCACGGCTACGACGCGCGCGAGGCCGTGATGGAGCTGAAGCCCCGCGCGGGCGAGGAGACGCTGCGCACCGAGGACATCCTCGACACGCTCGAGCGTCACGGCCACGAGGTGGCCCTGGTGATGCTGGGCAGCGTGAACTACCTCACCGGGCAGGCCTTCGACCTGGCCGCGATTACGAAGGCCGCGCACGCCAAGGGCTGCTTCGTCGGCTTCGACCTGGCGCACGGCGCGGGCAACCTGAAGCTGTCGCTGCACGACGACGGGCCGGACTTCGCGGTGTGGTGCTCGTACAAGTACCTCAACGCCGGGCCGGGCGCGCTGGGCGGCGTGTTCGTCCACGAGCGGCACGCGAACACCAAGGACCTGCCCCGCTTCGAGGGCTGGTGGGGCCACGACAAGCAGACGCGCTTCCAGATGGGGCCCACCTTCCACGCGCTTCCGGGCGCGGAGGGCTGGCAGTTGTCGAACCCGCCCATCTTCCAGCTCGCGGCGCTGCGCGCGTCCCTGGAGCTGTTCGACCAGGCCGGCATGGCCGCGCTGCGCGCCAAGAGCGAGCGGCTCACCGGCTACCTGGAGTTCCTGTTGGACAAGCTGCCCGAGGGCTACGTGCGCATCACCACGCCCCGGGACGTGAAGCAGCGCGGCGCCCAGCTCTCCCTGCGCTTCCGCGGCGAGCCGCAGGGCCTGCTGAAGCGGATGGGCGACGCGGGCATCACCTGCGACTTCCGCAAGCCGGACATCATCCGCGCCGCGCCCGCGCCGCTCTACAACTCCTTCACGGACGTCTACCGCTTCGTGAAGGCGCTGGAGGGCTACGCCCGTGAGTGAGCCGCGCAAGGACACCGTCACCGTGGTGGGCGCGGGGCTGGTGGGCTCGCTGCTCTCCATCTATCTGGCGCGCCGGGGCCACACCGTGGAGCTGCTGGAGCGGCGCCCGGACATGCGGCGTGAGACCGTCGACGCGGGCCGCTCCATCAACCTGGCCATCTCCACGCGAGGGCTGCATGCCCTGCGGCAACTGGACCTGGAGGACGAGGCGCTGAAGCACGCCATCCCCATGCGCGGGCGGATGATTCACCCGCCGCAGGGCGCGCTCGTCTACCAGCCCTATGGCAAGGACGACTCGCAGCACATCAACTCGCTGTCGCGCGCGTGGCTGAACGCCTTCCTGATGACGGCGGCGGAGGCCACCGGCCAGGTGAACATCCGCTTCAAGCAGCGGGTGACACAGGTGGACTTCGGCTCGGGCGCGCTCACGGTGCACGACGACGCCACCGGGCAGGTGCGCCAGGAGCCGGGCCGCGTGGTGTTCGGCACGGACGGCTCCGCCTCCGCCATCCGGCAGGCGCTGGAGCAGCGGCCGGACTTCCAGGGCACGCAGGAGCAGCTTGGCCACGGCTACAAGGAGCTGACGATTCCGGCGGGCCCGGGCGCGCGTTCCAGATGGAGAAGCACGCGCTGCACATCTGGCCGCGCGGCACCTTCATGTTGATTGCGCTGCCCAACGAGGACGGCAGCTTCACCTGCACGCTGTTCCTGCCCTGGCAGGGGGCGGCGAGCTTCGCGTCCCTGGACACGCCCGAGAAGCTGTCGGCGTTCTTCGACGCGCAGTTCCCGGACGCGAAGGCGCTCATCCCCGACCTGGTGGAGGCGTTCTTCTCGCGCCCCACCGGCAGCATGGTGACGGTGAAGGGCGCGCCCTGGCACGTGGGCGGGCAGACGCTGCTGCTGGGTGACGCGGCGCACGCCATCGTCCCCTTCTTCGGCCAGGGGATGAACTGCGGCTTCGAGGACTGCGTCGTCCTGGACCGGCTGCTGGGCCAGGGCGGCGGCTGGGAGCAGGTCTTCACGGAGTTCGAGCGCCTGCGCAAGACGAACGCGGACGCCATCGCCGACATGGCGGTGGAGAACTTCGTCGAGATGCGCGACAGCGCCGGCGACCCGCGCTTCCAGTTCCGGAAGGCCGTGGAGAAGGTGCTGCTCAACGCCTTCCCGGGCGAGTTCGTCGGCCGCTACTCGCTGGTGAGCTTCAGCCGCGTGCCGTACCGGCTGGCCTATCAGGTGGGCGCGCTCACGGACGGCATCGTCGCCGAGCTGAGCGAGGGCCTGGCGCGAGCGGAGGACGTGGACCTGAAGCGCGCGGCGGAGCTCATCCGGAGCCGGCTGACGCCATTCATGAAGGAGCACGCGGATGGATTTCGGACTGAAGGGTAAGCGCGCGCTGGTGATGGGCGCGTCCGCGGGGTTGGGGTATGCCATCGCGGAGGCGCTGGTGAAGGAAGGCGCCACGGTGGCCATCTGCTCGCGCGGTGGCGACAAGCTGGAGCAGGCCGCGAAGAAGCTCGGCGCGGCGCTCGCGGTGCCGTGTGATTTGACGCAGCCCGGGGCCGCGAAGGCGCTGGTGGAGACCGTCTCCGCGAAGCTGGGCGGCGTGGACGTCCTCGTGGTGAACACGGGCGGGCCGCCGGCGGGCGGCTTCGAGTCGCTGACGGCGGAGCAGTGGCAGCTCGGCTTCCAGAGCCTGTGGATGGCCGCGGTGGACGGCATCCAGGCGGTGCTCCCGGGGATGAAGGAGCGCAAGTGGGGCCGCATCGTCCTGGTGACGTCGCTGGCCGCGCGCGAGGCGATGAACAACCTGACCATCTCCAACGGCCTGCGCGCGGGACTGCTCGGGCTGGTGAAGACGGTGAGCAACGAGGTGGCGCAGCACGGCGTCACGCTGAACGCGGTGCTGCCGGGCTACCACGCCACCGAGCGCATGCAGCAGCTCGGGCTGACGGACGAGAAGGTGGCGCCGCAGATTCCCGCGCGGCGGCTGGGCCGCCCGGAGGAGCTGGCCGCGCTCACCGCGTTCCTCTCCTCCGAGCAGGCGTCGTACATCACCGGCCAGTCCATCGCGGTGGACGGCGGCGCGCAGCGCGGCTTCTGAGCGCGTCAGACGACGCGGACCTCGCCGGGCGCCCATCAGGAACGGGCGCACCTCTCGAGCGCATGCTCGGATTCGCGCTCGACGGACTGCTCTACGGGCACTCCGTCCCGTCCAGACTCGTGGTGGTGTAGCAGCCTCTCTGCGCCGCCGCGTGTGCTCCTCAGCGAGTTCCTTATTCACATCGATTTACATCAGTCCGCGCATCAGCCTTGCGACGTTCCCTGCAGAGGCGTTGTCCCTTCGTTCAAGATGGCGAGGTAGCCGCGATACGCGAAGACTCGGCCGCGCTTCCGTCCGGTGACCTCCTCCACAATGCCCAGGCGCTCCAGGTCTGCGAGCGCCGCGTTCACTGTCGGGGCAGTCAGTCCGGTCTTGGCGACGAGTTGATTTGAAGTGAGATAGGGTTGCGTCTGCAATAGCTCATGCACTCGGAGCGCCGAACCGGCGCGATCGCTTTCAGTCGTGATTCTCTCCCGGTCGTGCTTGAAGAGTTCAACGATTCGCGTTGCCGCTTCGAACGCTTGGTTCGCCGTCTCCTCGACGCCTACAAGGAAGAATTCGAGCCAAGCCTCCCATGCGCCCCGCTCGCGAACTTCCTGGAGCAATCGGTAGTAATCGGCCCGGCGTGTCTTCAGATAAAGACTCAGGTAGAGCAGCGGCTTACGGAGCACGCCCTGGACGCACAAATAGAGCGTCACGAGGAGGCGGCCGATGCGGCCATTTCCATCAAGGAAGGGATGGATGCTCTCGAACTGCACGTGCAGAAGCCCGGCCTTAATGAGCGCCGGCAGTTTGGACTGCTCCTCATGCATGAAGGTTTCGAGGTCGGCGAGGCAACCATCGAGCTCTGTCACTGGAGGCGACACATACAAGGCGTTTCCGGGCCGAGTCCCTCCAATCCAGTTCTGCGAGCGACGGAATTCACCAGGATCCTTCGTGCCACCACGTCCGCTCTGCAGCAACCGCGCATGCATTTCGCGGATGAGCCTGAGCGAGAGCGGCAACGCATCAAGCCGCTCGAGTCCGTACATCATCGCATCGACGTAGTTGGAGACTTCACGAATGTCATCGATGGGCTGCCCCTCCTGCGCCTCGGTCTCGTACCGGAGCAGATCAGAGAGCGTCGATTGGGTCCCTTCAATCTGCGAGGAGAGCACGGCCTCCTTGCGCACGTACATGTAGAGGAACAGCTCCTGGCGCGGCAGGAGCATCGTGATTCCATCGAGACGGCCCAGCGCTCGCTCAGCGCGGCTGAGCCGGTCCAGAAGCCCCAAAATGTCGATGGGTGGTGCTGGGGGCAAGGGTGGCGGGACGAACGACCGCACAAGCTCCCCGGAGGCGGTGGTCTCCACGAACCGGCCCGTCCGCGAAGGCACAGATGAAGGGTCATCCATGGCCCTAGCATCTGGACGAGCGCTATTTAAGTCAACCGGCCTATCCTTTAATAGTCTCCGCCCTAAGAAAAGCAGGCTTAATTAATTTATTTCTGCAACAAATTCAACAAGTTAGACAAAATCGAGCCTCACCGCACGCGACCTCATCATCGCAAGGAGCACACTGCGGCCACGACCTGCAGCCATTCCCTCGAGCGCGGGTCGACGACCTCGAAGTGGCCCGCGCCCGGCAGGGTGACGCAGCGGACGTCGTCTCCCAGCTCGCGCCCGCGCGCGCAGAAGTCCTCGCTCATCAACACGGGCACGGTGTCGTCCTCCGTGCCATGGACGAGCACCTGGGGCACCCCGAGCGGCTGGAGCGCCGCGGGTGAAGCGCTACGATAGCGCTCCGGCACCGAGGACGGCGTCCCCCCCAGGAAGGTCTCCACGATGCCGTCCCCCAGTCGGTGCGCGAATGCGCGGGCCAAATCCACGACGCCCGCCAGCGGCACCACACCGCGCAGCGGCAGCGGCGCATCCGTGTGAAGCGCGCTTCCCGGGGGCAGCCGATGCCGCCCCGCCAGCCATGCCACCAGGTGCCCTCCCGCCGAGTGACCCAGCGCCACGACCCGCGCCAGGTCCAGTGGGTGTGACTGCGCGAGCGTGCGCAGGAAGTCAGTGCCCCGCGCCACGTCCTCCAAGGTGCCGGGCCAGCCGCCGCCTTCGTGCCCCACGCGCCGGTACTCCAGGCTCCAGGTCGCGAAGCCACGCTCGGTCAAATCCGCGCACAGGTGGCCGGCGTGCTCCAACCCGTACTTCGCGCGCCAGAAGCCGCCATGGACGACGACCACCACCGGGTGCGGCCCTGCCCCGCTGGGACGCGGAGGTCGCCGAACTGGTGGGGCTCTGCGCCATACGCGATGCGCGCATCCGCGGCGGGCGCGGGCGTCTCCAGGACCCACATCGAGCTCATGAATCGAGCCTACTCCCTTGCATCCGTCCTCCCGTGTGCGCACGACATGGCGCCGGGCGACGTGGCGGCGTTACGAAGCCATTGCGCAATGCGTTGATGGCGCCCGCTCCACTGTCCACCGGCCGCCACTCCGAGGGCTTCCATGGTGGGTCCAAGTGTCATCCGCCGGGCTTCGAAGGTTTTATCGCCAAGTTTTTAGGCTTCGTATTCGCGGATTTAGACTTGATTTCGCGCAGCCAAATGTAAATACCTGCGCCCACGGATTCAGCCCGCCGCGATGTCGGCGAGGAACCCGGCCTGGGAGGCACGGACAATGGACACGAAGGGGCTACGGACGTTCCTGGAGATTCCCTACGACGAGCTCGAGGAGCGCAACCTCAAGGTCAAGGAGCAGCGCCTCAAGCACGTCGCGCCGGAGAAGACCCGTGACGAGCGCATCGAGTACCTGACCAAGGAACGCGGCATCAAAGCGGTCACCGTGTGCTTCACCGACCTCGAAGGCCGGCTGCACATGCTGGACTACGACAAGAAATTCCTCATCAAGAGCGCCGACAACCTGACGTTTGATGGCTCGTCCATCCGGGGCTTCTCCGCGCAGCAGGAGAGCGACCTGCGGTTGAACATCGACTGGAGCGCCTTCTACTGGCTGCCCTCGGACATCTTCGGCCCGGGCAAGGTGCTGGTGTTCAGCGAGGTGCTGGAGCGTGACGGCACGCCGTACCACGCCGACCTGCGCGGCAAGCTCAAGCAGATCACCGAGGCCATGTACCAGAAGGACGGCACGGTGTTCCACGCGGCGCCCGAAATCGAGGGCTTCCTCTTCAAGGGCCGCGACGCCGAGCGCCACTACCACGAGGTCGGCCGCTTCGACTTCATCTCCATCGGCGGCTACTACCACTCGCTGCCCGGCGACGTGCTGCGCACCTTCATCGACAAGGTGGCCGAGGCCCAGCGCGCCATGGGCTTCCAGAACGAGAAGGACCACCCCGAGGTGGCGCCCAGCCAGTTCGAGATCAACTTCTCGTACAGCGAGGCCATCGTCGCGGCCGACCAGATTCAGCTCTACAAGCTGCTCGCCCGTCAGGTGGCCGCGCAGCTGGACTGCACCGCCAGCTTCCTCCCGAAGCCGGTGACGGGCGTCAACGGCAACGGCATGCACATGAACATGTCGCTGTCCAAGGGCGGAAAGAATCTCTTCTACGAGAAGGACGGCCAGGACGGCCTCAGCGCGATGGGCTGGGAGTTCATCGACCGCATCCTCAACAACGCGAACGACATCTGCCTCACGCTCAACTCCAGCGTGAACGCGTACCGCCGCCTGGACCCGCACTACGAGGCGCCCAACCAGATCAAGGCCAGCGCCAACAACCGCGGCGCCATGGTGCGCATCCCCTTCGGTAACGAGCGCAGCGCGCGCGTCGAGTGCCGCTCGGTGGCGCCGGACGCCAACCCGTACATGGTGCTCTACACCCTGCTGCGCACCGGCCTGGAGGGCCCGCAGCCGCAGGAGGACGCGGAGACCAAGCGCAGCCGCACCCGCTTCCTGCCGGACAACATCTTCGACGCCATCCGCCTCTTCAAGAGCAGCCAGTTCGTGTCGTCCATCCTCGGTGAGAACGTGCAGGGCAAGTTCGCCGAGCTCAAGACGTCCACGGCCGAGCGCAGCCCGAAGCAGCTGGGCACCCGCGTGAAGTACTCGGAAATCGTGTTCCACCACGAGGTCACCAACCAGTACCTCTGGAGCCAGTTCTAGGAACGGGCGTCCGCGCACCGCCGGACTTCAGGAGCCGCCGTCCTCCCGCGACCTGGGGGGCGGCGGCTTCGTCCGTTAGAGCGACTCGCTGCGCAGCGTGGCGGGCGGCTCGGAGGTGCGGGGCCGGGACAGCCGCAGCAGCACCAGCCCCGCGATGGTGGTGAGGACCGTGGTGACGCCTTCACGCGCGCTGGCGCCGAAGGCCACCAGCGTCAGCCCCAACCCCAGCGTGGGCACCGCCAGCAGCGCGTGCAGGGACGCAGCCCCGCTCGCGCCGCCAGGCCAGGGCCGCCAGCGCGGCGGCGGTGACGCCGTACTGCATCAGCACCGCGATGCTGGAGAGGGCGAACAGCTCCGACAGGTCGCCCAGGTTGACGAACAGCAGCACCCATCCCCAGGTGACGGCCAGCGCGCGCACCGGCACGCCTGCGGCCGACATGCCGTCGAGCCCCAGCAGCGTGTGCTCGCCCGACGCCAGCGCGGACAGGTAGCGCGGCGTCGTCACCATCATCCCCAGGCAGATGCCCAGCGCGGACACGCTGGTGCCCGCACGCACCCAGCCTTCCAATCCGGGCCCACCCCACACGCCCGCCGCCGCGGCCAACGGCGTGGCCGCGCCGGCCAGCTCCGGCAGCGCCGCCACGCAGGCCCACACCAGGCCCACGTACAGCAGCACGGCCACCAGCAGCGAACCCACCGTGGCCAGGGGCACCGTGCGCGAGGAGGAGCGCACCTGCCCCGCAATCACCGGGACGATTTCAAAGCCTTGGTACGCGAACATCACCGTCAGCCCGGCACGCAGCCACGACGCGTCCACGGCCGGGCCCACGGCCACCGCCGCCGCGGGAGATGGCCCCGCCAGCGCCAGGAACGCCACCAGCAACGCGGCCAGCGGCAGCAGCTTGAAGACGGTGAGCGCCGTCCACGCGCCGGCCGACACGCGGATGCCCGACGCCACCACGCCCGCGAGCGCGTGACGAGCACGGAGGCGAGCACGCGCTGCCCCAGCGCGCCCTCCAGGCCCAGGGAGGGCGCCACCGCCTGGGACAGGCCCGCCACCACCGCGGCGGTGCTGAGGAACGCGCTGACGTAGGCCACCCACCCCACCAGGAAGGAGGCCCGCTCGCCGAAGGCGCGCGCGCGAAGAGGACAGGCCCACCGTCCGCGTCGAAACGCCGGCCGAGCACGGCGAAGGCCAGCGCCACCGGTATCAGCGCGAGCCCGGTGAGCGCGAAGGCGACAATGGCGCTGGCCCCCGGCGCCAGCGCGGCGACCTCCGCCGGGGCGAAGAAGATGCCAACACCGACGATGCCATTGACGCCGAGCGCCAGGAGCTGGAACGGCCCCACCGGACGCGACGCGGACGCGGCGGCGGTGGTGAAAGAGGAATCCGACACGTGCGTACTTCACTACAAGTCGGGCACCGGACACCAATCCGCCGGGCGGCCCGCACGATATGATGACGCTCCCGAGCCGCAGGCTGGCGGGGGCAGGGCGCCTGCCTGGGCTCCAGGCTCGAAGGGGAGGGTTCGATGCGGCTTCACGGTGCGCTGCTGGGACTGGGACTGCTCTGCTCGGGCTGCGCGACGCTGAGCCGGGGCTTCGGCGCCACGGCCAACGAGGACACGGGCGGGTACGAAGCGCCGGAAGAGGAGTTGGTGTACGTCGCCCCCGCGGAGGACGCGATGATGGTGGCGCGCCGCATCCTGGAAGAGCAGCGCTACGACGTCATGGAGAAGGAAGGCGGGCTGGAGATGTTCTCCTCCGCCCACGAGCCCGGGAAGAACAACCCCAGCCTGCGCACCATCGAGCGCTACTACATCAAGGGCGAGCGGCTGGGCCCACGGCAGACCGTCGTCCGCGTCTTCAGGCTCAGCTACAACGAGATGGAGACCCAGTTGGAGATTCCGCCGCAGGCCATGGGGCAGCGGGACGCGGACTATTTCTCCGCCCAGGACGCCCACCCGTTCGACGCCACCCGGGACGCCTACGCGGGCCCTCGCGGGGCGGCGATGCAGGACCCGTTCAAGAACGCGCCGGGCATGGAGCGCTTCCGAATGGTGCGCGGTGTGCGCGACCTGGACATCGAGCGAACCCTGCTCCAGCGGCTGGAGATGGTGCCCGCGCTGGAGCTGGTGGGCAGCAACGCGCCCGTGCCCATCCGCTCCGTGACGCTGGAAGGGTGGCCGGCGGAGCGTGCACCCGAATGTGGCACGCCGGTGGAAGGCGCCGGTCCGCTGATGGCGCCCGGACACGTGCTGCTGCTGGCGGACCCCCTGGGCACGCGGGAGCTGCCCACGGCGGCGCTGCGGATGCTCTGTGAGGCCACGGCCCAGGGACTGGCGGTGACGCTGGCGCTGTCGCTGCCCGCCTCCGAGCAGCCGCTGCTGGAGACGTACCTGGCCAGCGCCGGCCAGCCTCAGGACCTCCAGGCCCTGCTGAACGAAAGCCCCTTCTGGCGCCGCACCTATCAGGACGGCCGGAGCAGCGGCGCCATGCTCTGGCTCGTCGAACAGGCCCGCCGGCTGCGCGCCTCCGGCAAGGACATTGCCCTGGTGGCCTTCGATGCCGAGAAGGCCCAGGGCAACGCGCGTGAGGCGGAGATGGCGCGGCACCTGCTGGACGCCCACCAGGGGCGCGCCCAGGCGTGGACGCTGGTGCTCGCGGGTGGCACGCACGTGCGCACGGCGGGCGTGAACTGGGACAGCGACTATGCGCCGATGGGCGCGCGGCTGGCCCAGGCGCTCCCCTCCGTGCGCGCGCTCGACGTGGGCTTCACCCGAGGCACGCAGTTCTCCTGCCGCTACAACGTCTGGGATGAAGTGGAGTGCAACCTGTTCGCCATCAGCCCCACGAAGGAGGTGCGGCAGAAGCCAGACATCACCTCCGGGGTGCGGCTCTTCCCGCAGCCGCTGGCGGAAGGCTTTCACGGCCGCCTCTACGTGGGGGCGTTGAGCGCATCACCTCCAGCGCTGCAACGGCTGGGGCCCACCACCGCCGCGAGGCCACCTCCCGCCCCCACGCCGTAGGCACGGCAAGTCCTGACGGGCCGGGCGAGCCTTGCCGCACCGGAATGACGCAAGCGCGGCAACATCTGCCTCGTTCACCATGCATTCCCAGGATGAGAACGGCAACGTCGTGAATGACTGCCGGGACCCGAACACGCCCTATGCCCCGGGCAAGTGCGCGGAGATTTGCGACAACGCGGAGGAGGCGGCCCAGTTCTACGGCAGCCGCGTCTTCAACAACTCCGCCATCAACGTGCCCTGACTCACGCTCCGGCGAGGCGGTCCCAGTCCGCCTCGCCCTGGAAGACGTGCACCGACAGCCGCTCGCACACGTCCTGGTGCGAGCGCGCGGCGGCGCCGCCCACCCAGATGGGCAGTCCCCGGGGCAGCGCCTGCTTCACGCGCGTCAGGGTGTCCTCGAAAACCGTGGCGCTCCGGCTGGCCACCGTGGACAGCCCCACGAAGTCCGGCCGCAGCGCTGTCACCGCGCGGCCCAGGTCCTCCGCGGGGACGCGCTGCCCCAACAGCGTCACCCGCACGCCCAGGTGCCGCAGCCGCAGCGCAGCGCCCAGCAGGCCCATCTCGTGCTCCTCTTCCGGGAAGCACGCCAGCACACCGTGCCGGTGCCGGCCCTGGGGCGCCGCGTGCAGCAGGCTCACCAGCCGCGCCCGCACCATCTGCGATACCAGGTGCTCCTGCGCCACCGTCAGCGCGCCGGTCTCCCAGTGCTCGCCCACGTCGCACAGGAGTGGCGCCAGCACCTCGTCGAAGGCCTTGAGCGGAGGCAGCGCGGCCAGCACCTCGTCCAGCACGTCCGACACGCGCGGCTGGTCATACGCCTGGGCGGCGGCGAGCACGGACTCCCGCCACGTCTCCGCGTGCGTCCGCACGTCCGGGCGGGCTCCCCGCGCCGCGGCCTCCGCGTCCAGTCCCTCCATCAACTGCGGCAGCATCTTCGCCGCCTCGCTGATGGCCACCCCTTCATCCGTCAGTTGCTTGAGCTGCTTGAGCACCGCCACGTCCCGGTCCGTGTAGACGCGGTAGCCCGCGGGCGTGCGGCGCGGGTTCAACACGCCGTAACGCCGCTCCCAGGCCCGGATGAGCTCCACGCGGACTCCCGCCAGCTCCGCGGCGATGTGGATTCGGTAGGTGCGCTCGGCCATGTCGCTACGGCGAGACTATGGACGATTCTGCGCGTTTCGCACCTGGTTCCAGATGGCCACCAGCTCTTCCGACGACTCCGCGTACTGCGCGCCAAGCGAGAAGATGGCCTTCAGGTGCTCACGGGCGCCCAGGCCACCGACAACGACGGGAAAGGGCGCACAGGCCGTCAGCGCATCCCCCAACACGGACGCGAACTCCTCCGGTGTGCGGGCGCGCACGAAGGACAGGGCCACCACATCCGGCCGCACCTGCGCGCAGGCTCCCTGGAGCGCCTCCGCCGGGGTGTCCGCGCCCAGGAGCGTCACCCGCCACCCCTTCCGCTTGAGGTGGATGCCCAGCACCAGCAAGCCGCCTTCGTGGTGGTCCCCCGCCGGGCAGGCCAACAGGGCACGCGGTCCGCCGGACGTCGCGGCCAGGCTGTCGTACACCTGCCGCAGGCGCTGACGGATGAGGGCGGACGCCAGGTGCTCGCGCGCGACGTCCAGCCGGACGCCCATCTCCCGCAGCAGCGGCAGCAGGAAGCGGTCGCAGTAGGCCTCCACCTCCATGACGGTCTGCGCGTCGTCCAGCACGCGCGTCACCTCGTCGCCCTCCAGGGCCACGACGGCGGACCAGAAGCGCTCGCCCAGACGCTCGGACACGGGCTGCTCGCGCGGCGGCGAGGCCTTCACCTGCGCGATGGCCTCGCTCACCGACAGGCCCTCCTCCTGGATGAGCCGTGCCACGTGGCGGACGGCCTCCACCTCCTCGCGTGAGTAGACGCGGTAGTTGTTGCCCTCGCTGCGCAGCGGGCGCGGGAAGCCGTAGCGCCGCTCCCAGGCCCGCAGCGTCGCCTCGCGGATGCCCGTCATGCGCGCGATGGTGCGGATGCGCAAGGTCATGACGCCAGCCCCCGGGCCGCGTCCCAGCGCTCCGCCACGCCCCGCGCCCCCGACACCCGGCGCGTGAAGCCCTCCAGGGACGTCACCGCCGCCAGCCTCCGCACCACCGTCTCCAGCCCCTCCTGGAAGACAGACATCTCACCGGGCGGGTGTGGGGTCCCCACCTCCAGCAATACGTCCGGACGCTCGTGTTCGAAGAAGCCGTAGCGCACCGCGATGGGCAGGCACTCCACCTTCGACACCCGCGCCAGCAGCTCCACGCCCCGCTCCAAGCGCAGCGGGAGCACGCCGAAGGGCCGGTGCTCACCCTCGGGGAAGACGAACACCACCGCGCGCGGACGGCGCAGCAGCTCCTTGGCGTAGCGCAGCGATGCCACCGGCGACGTCGCGTCCTTGCGCCGGACGCTGAAGGCGCCAATGCGCGTGAGGAAGCGGTAGCGGCGCAGGTTCTCCTCTTCCATGAGGCAGTAGCCGTCCCAGCCCGCCGTCTGGCAGAGCTGGTTGAGGACGAAGCCATCCCACCAGTTGGAGTGGTTCAGGTACACCAGCCGCCCCGGGCCTCCGGGCGGCAGCGTCCCGCGAACCCACAGCCCCCGGAACGCCGAGCGGAACTTCCACCCGATGTACCGGTCCCACGCCCAGCCCAACGGACCTCCTTTCGCCGCGTGAATCACGACGCCCGGGCCTCCCCCAGCAGCGACACCAACGCGGTGAACAGCGCCAGCCCCAGCGACACCAGCACGCTCGTAATCAGGAAGAAGAGCACCTCCTCCAGCGGCACCACGCCCAGGTACACGCCCAGGTGCTTGCCCTCACCGAAGTTCCAGATGCCGGTGGAGATGGCCAGGTGGTCCGCGATGCCCAGGTAGAGCCCCACGATGATGGCCGGCGGCAGCACCGCCTTGAGCACCGCGCCGGACCGCTCCTTGTAGTGGCGCACCAGCACCACCCACTGGAAGGCGATGACGGGCAGCGTCCAGGCCAGCAGGTGGATGAGATAGGCCCACTTCGTCTCCATCATGGCGCCACCTCCCGGGCCGTGAGCGCGCCGTCCCGCGACTCGCGCGTGTCCGGCACGGACTTGGAAGCCTGGCCGTCCGTCGCCAGCGCGCGCGCCAGCCGGGCCCGGGCCCACAGCCCCACCAGCAGCGTCTGGAGCCCGAAGAAGAGGTACTCCTCCAGCGGCAGGTACCCCAGCTTGATGCCCCAGATGAGGTCGGGGGCGAAGCCCCACAGGCCCCACTTCACCGCCAGGTTGTCCCAGGGCGACGTCGCCGCGTACACGACGATGAGCAACAGTCCCATGGGCGCCAGGCTCCTCGCGGTGAAGGTGCGGCGGTAACGCCACGCCAGGAAGAGAATGGGCACCACCACGAACAACCCGAGGAATCGCGCGTACGTCATCCCGGTCCTCCACTCAGCTCGGGAGCCACCCGTACCATGCGCCCCCCTGGCCGCAACGCATACGTCTGTCCCCGCCACGTCACCGTGCCCTGCTGCCATAGCGAGCGCACGAAAGCGGCCAGCAACAACGCCTCACCCAGCAGCCAGTCCGTCACCGCGTAGGCCCGTCCCGCGTCCGCCGCCGGCGCATGGAGCGCGGCCAGCCGCAGGGACAGCAAGGTGCGGACGGCCACCAGTCCCAGCACCGACGCCGCCAGCACGGGCGAGCCCAGCGCCGCGGCCAGCAGGGTCAGCGGCAGGGTCGGCGTGAAGAGCAGCGGCACCGTGGGGTACAGCGCGGGCCGGTGACTGGCCAGCACCTGCATCCAACGCGTGAAGCGCGCGATGGGCGCCGCCCAGGGCACCTCGGCGTCCAGCGGTACCACCGCGGGCGCCCCACTCAGCACCACGTCCAGTCCCCGCGCGTGGAGGCGCTTGGCCAGCTCCAAATCCTCACCGATGTGGTCCGCCAGCCGCCGGAGCGACTCGACGGCCACGGGCGACAGGCCCAGGGCCTTGCCACACACCGCCTTGGCGCCCGCGCTCATCGCGTCCAGGGCCCGGAAGCTGTGGTGTGTGTAGCGCAGCAGGCCCGCCATGGCCCGGCTCGCGCCGTCCCGGGGCCCCACCGGCAGCGGGGCCGCGGTGCTCAACGCCGCGCCCGAGGCCACCGGCACGGCCAGGCCTTCCACCAGTGCGCCCGTCACCGCCACGTCCGCGTCCACCGACAGCACCACGCGGTCGCCCACGGGCAGCACGTCCAGCGCGTACAGCAAGTGCCCCACCTTCCGGTTGGGCGTCAGCGGGTCGCTCGGAAGCCAGCGAACGCCCGGTGCGAGCCTCGGCCGGTAGGGTGACACCACGACCTGCTCGAGCGGCCCGGCGTAGTCGATGGGGTGCGCCAGATTCTCCAGCTCCCGGGGCGTGGGCGCGTCCACCGGGCGCAGCAGCAGCACCGGTGGCAACGCGCCAGACCGATGCGTCGCTCCGGTCCGCGCGCGCGACAAACGCACGCACGCCACCGCGCTGAAGCCCGTGGCCACCGCGCACCACACCAGGGATGCGGAGACGAGCGCGCTCATGCCGCCCGTCCCATGCGCGTGCGGAAGTGCGCCATCCATCGGATGAAGGGCGAATGGAAGCGACGGAAGTCCGCCACCTCGCCAAGTGAATCCAGCGGCCCCTTGCGCGCCTCCAGGCGCGCGTAGAAAGGCGACGACTCCAGCAGCTTCGGCTGTCCCACCACCACGTTGCCCGCGTGCAAGCGCGACGGCACACGCAGCCCCCACCCCGTGATGTTGGTGGGCCGCGCATCCACCAGAGCCGGGCCCCGTTCACAGCGCACACCGCGCGCGCCCGCCACCACCCGAAGCGGCGCGACACCTTCGGGCAGATGGTAGTCCACCACCGTCTCGTCCTCGCGATGCGTGCGGGACCAGTGCCACCCCGACAACCGCGCGCCCAGCAGCTCTCCGCCATGGTTGGTGTCGTGGTAGCCCAGGCCGCGCGCCTCGATGCCCAGCGAGGACACCTCCAGCCGCGCCTGCGAGCGAGGCGCCAGCGCCTGCCAGTAGTGCGGCAGCCCGGGCATGAGCTGCACCACCTCGCCCATGGGCGTCATCGGCTCCAGCGTCAGCCCGCGCGCACGGGCCGGCCCCACGGCGCCGTCCAATCATCCACGGCCATCCGCACCGTGCCGTCCCCTTCGTACGACAGCGTGGAGCGGCCGATGCGCAGCCGGCCCGGCGACTCCAGCTCCGCGCGCGCGTACTCGCTGAGGACCCACAGCCGCCGCACGCCCTGGTGGTACAGCGCGAAGTTCACCGCGCTGTGCTCCAGCGGCCGCCCGCCCCGCCGCGCCGCCACCGAGTACCGGGGCGAGAAGAGCGAGCCCAGCATGAAGATGCACACCGCGCTGTACGGGCCGGCGGTGACGTCCGCGTAGAACCAGCGGTAGGTGCCCGCCGCGTCCGGCAGGGCGGGAAGTTTCGCCAGGCGCATCATGCGTCCCTCCGGAGGTGCTGCGAGGCCAGCTCCGCGGCGAAGCGGCCGGACAACATCACCAGCGGCACACCGCCGCCCGGATGCGTTCCGCCGCCCGCGAAGAACAGGCCCGGCGTGTCGCCGCGAATACGGGGACGGCGGAAGGGGCCGAACTTCCCGTGCGGCAGGAAACCGTAGATGGAGCCGCCCGGCGCCCCCTGCGCGGCCAGGTCCACCGGCGAGCGCTGACCGATGACGCGCACCCGCCCCTTGAGTGCCGGATAGTGCTGGAACAGCCGCGCCAGCATCTGCGCCTTCACGCGTTCGGCGTCGGCCTCCCAGTCCCGCGTGGCCTGCTCCGCGCCGCGCGCGTCCACGGGCAGCGCGGGCGCGTTCACCATGACGAACAAGCCCGTGCGGCCCGGGGGCGCCATGCGGTCGTCGGTGGCGGAGGGGTTGCAGAAGTACACCGTGGGGTCCGACGCGAGCTGCCCGCTGAACAGCTCATCGAACTCGCGCCGGTAGTCGCCGCCGAAGAGGACGGTGTGGTGCGGCAGCGAGGGGCGCCCCTCCACCTCCAGCAGCAGCACGAAGCCAGACAGCGCCAGGGGCTCGTCCGCGCGCGAGAGCCGCTCCAGCGGGTCCGCGTTCACCACCACGCTGTCGAAGCGCTCCGTGCCCTCCTGCGGGCCCACCTGGTACCCCTCGCGAGTGCGCTCGAAGCGCGCCCGCGTGTCCAGGTGGATGCGCACGCCCAGCCGGCGCGCGGCCTGCCCCAGCGCGTCCACCAGCGCGCCGATGCCACCGTGGACGTGGTGCACGCCATAGGCATGCTCGATGTGCGGAATCAGCGCGAAGGCCGCGCTGGCCTCGTAGGGCGACGCGCCCGTGTACGTGGCGAAGCGGCCCACGTACTGCCGCAGGTGGTCCGTCTTGAAGTGCCGGGCCGCCAGCTCATGCAGCGTGCCCATCCGCATCCCCGCCATGACGGCGCCCACACCGCGCTTCGCCACGCGCGCCATGAAGCCGGCCATGCCCTCGAAGGGGGCCTCCAGGTACGGCTCGCCCGCGGCGCGCCAGATGGCCGCGGCCTCCGTGTAGAAGCTCCGGATGCCATCGCGCTCGCCGGAGCGGACGCCCGCCGCGCTCTGCGCCATGCGCCCCACGTCCTTGTAGGCCGTGAACTCGCACCCATCCTCGAAGCGATAGGCGCACTGCGGCTCCAGCTCCGTGAAGCGCGGCAGCAGGTCCTCGGCGCCCAGTTGCTGGAAGGTGCCGCGCACCAGGTGCGGCAGCGTCAGCAGCGTGGGCCCGGTGTCCAGGGTGATGCCATTCACGGTGACGGCCTGGGCCTTGCCGCCCAGCGAGGCGCCTCGCTCGAACAGCGTCACCTCGTGGCCTTCCTTCGCCAGCAGCCCGGCGGCCGTCAATCCGCCGATGCCGCCGCCCACCACCGCGACGCGGGTGCGCTTCATGCTCCACCTCCAGTGCGCCGCAGATGCGCCATCTTCATTTCGTCGCCGCGCATGACGTCCTCACCCTCCCGTCCCGGTGGGCAGCAGCGGCATCCGCACCTCGCCCCGAGGCACGGGCAGCACCGCGGCGGGCCACACCATGGCCACGGCGGCCAGCGCGAGCTTGCGGCGCGACGTCGTGTGAGCCCGGCCGCTGAACACGTCGTAGTCGCGCGCTTCGATGTCGCGCAGGATGTCGCCGTAGATGGCGCCCATCAGCCGCACCATCCGCTGGCTGCCGAAGCCCGTCAGGTAGTGCACCCCGACGGCCGCCCGCGCGTAGTACGCCCGCGAGCGCTCCACCTGGAAGCGCATGAAGGACCGCCAGCGCGCGTCCACCTGGCCGCGCCGCAGGTCCTCCTCCGACAGGCCAAAGGCGGCCAGCTCCTCGGCGGGCAGGTACACCCGGCCGCGCTCCAGGTCCTCGCGCACGTCGCGCAGGATGTTGGTGAGCTGCATGGCCCGGCCCAGGTCCGCCGCGGGCTCCACCGCCGCCGCGTCCGAGCACCCCAGCACCGGCGTCAGCATCAGCCCCACCACGCCCGCCACCCGGTAGCAGTACAAGTCCAGCTCCGCCCAGGTGGCGTAGCGGTGCTTCGTCAAATCCATCTCCATGCCGGAGATGAGGTCCTGGAAGGGCTGCTCCGGAATCCGGAAGTGGCGCACCGTGTGCTCGAGCGCGGCGAACTCGCCCGCGTCCCACGGCGTCGCCGCGTCGCTGCCCTTCACCCGGTCCGCGGGCGGGCCCAGCTCGCGCGAGGCCAGCTCCGGCATGGGCAGGTACAGCTCCGCCACGCGCTGCCGAGCCCGCGCCAGCCGCACCGGCAACGCCTCCGCCGCGCTGGCCGCGTCGTCCCCGTCCACCATGTCATCCAGGCGCCGGCAGAAGGCATACAGCGCGAAGGCCGCCTTCCGCCGCAAGCCGAAGAGCAGGTACGAGGCGAAGAAGAAGCTCTTCGCATGATGGCGCGTCACCTGCTTCGCCAGCGCATAGCCGCGCTCCACCAGCGCGCTGTCGGCGACGGGCGGGCTCATGCCGCCACCCCTTCCAGCGGCGCCGCGCCCGGCGCGCGGGGAGCCAACGACACGCCCTGCGCCTGGGCCCACGTCACCAGCCGCTCCGTCACCAGCCGCGCGGAGATGAGCACCGTGGGCAGCCCCGTGCCCGGCTGCGTGGAGGCACCGACGAAGAAGAGGTTCTTCACCCGCGCGTCCTGGTTGGACGGACGGAAGGGGCCAATCTGCGTGAAGTTCTGGGACAGGCCAAAGGCGCTGCCGCGCGCCAGGTTGAAGGTGCCGGCCCAGTCATCCGGGGTGAAGACGCGCTCCACCTCGATGTCCGACTCCAGCGACGGGAAGCCCAGCTCCGCCATGCGCGCGAAGAACTTCGCCCGCACCTTGGGCCCCTCCACCTTCCAGTCCAGGCCCGGGTGCTGGTGCGGCACGGGGACCAGGACGTAGAGCGCGTCCTTGCCCTGGGGCGCCAGGGACGCGTCGGTGCGCGTGGGCGCGTTGATGTAGAAGCTCGGGTCCTCCGGCACGCGGAAGCGCTCGAAGATGTCGTCGAAGGAGCCCTTGTAGTCCCGGCCGAACACCACGTTGTGGTGCAGCAGCTCCGGGTAGCGGCGCTTCATGCCCAGGTAGAGCATGTAGCCGCTGGACGTGTAGCGCAGCTTCTCCTTGCGCTTGAGCGTCGTCGCCTTCGGGTCGAGCAGCTTCTCGTACGCGTAGGGCAGGTCCGCGTTGCACAGCACCGCGTCCGCCTCCACCACCTCGCCGCCCTCCAGCCGCACGCCTCGGGTGCGGCCGCCGTCGGTGAGAATCTGCTCCACGGGCGCGCCGTAGTGGATGCGCACGCCCTCCTCGCGCGCCAGCCGCTCCAGGGCCAGGGGAATGGCATACAGGCCGCCCTTGGGAAACCAGATGCCCACGCCCAGCTCGGTGAAGGGCAGCAGGCCGTACACGGCGGGCGACGCATAGGGCGACACGCCCAGGTACATCGTCTGGAAGGTCATCGCCGCGCGCAGCCGGTCGTCCTGGAAGTAGCGGCTGACGTCGCCGTACATGCGGCGGTGGGCGCGCACCTGGAAGATGCGCGCGAGCACGCGGGGCGAGAGGTAGTCGCGCAGGCCCGCGTAGTTGCGGCCCACCAGGTGGTCCAGGCTGGTGCGGTACTGAACACGCCCCTGGGCCATGAAGGCGAGGTAGCGCGCGTAGCTGCCGGGCTCCACGCGCTCCAGCTCGCGGCCCATGGCGCACAGCTCGGAGGTGAAGGTGACGTCGGAACCGTCCCGGAAGTGCACCCGATAGTTCGGGTCGCACTTGAGCAGCGTCAGGTAGTCCTCGATGCGGCGGCCCAGCGCGCGGAAGGTCTCCTCGAACACCTCCGGCATCAGCACGATGGTGGGGCCCAGGTCCCACGTGAAGCCATCCACCTGCAACCGATTGCAGCGCCCGCCCGGCCCCTGCGTCTTTTCGAAGAGCTGGACGTCGAAGCCCTGGTGCGCCAGCCGGGCGGCGGCGGCCAGCCCGCCCACGCCCGCGCCCACCACCACGACGCGCCTGCCCTGTGTCGATGCGCTCATGACGTCCTCAGGCCGCGCGGTGGGCCAGCCGGGCGATGAGCGCGTCGAGCAGCTCCCTCACGCCGTTGGGATTGGGCAACGACTGCAACGAGCGGCGCGCGGACCGGGAGGCCCGCAGCACCATGCGCTCACACGCGGCCCGGCCGCCGCAGGACTCCACCAACGCGCGGGCACGGGCCAGCGCCGCCCCGTCCTTCTGCTCCACCGGCAGCGCCCACAGGGCCTCCAGCTCCGCGCGCTCGGCCTCGTTGGCCCGAGCGTAGGCGGCCAGGACTGGAAACGTCCGCTTGCCTTGGAGGAAGTCCCCGTCCGCGGCCTTGCCGGCCACATTCGAATCACCAAAAAGGCCCAGCAAATCGTCCCGAAGCTGGTAGGCAAGACCGACGTGACGGCCCACGCGCTCCAACCCCTCCACCAGGCCCCCGCTGGCCCCGCCGAGCATGGCCCCGCACACCAGCGGGGCGCAGAAGCCGTAGCGCGCCGTCTTGAGATGCGCCACGCGCAGCGTCTGGAAGAGCGTCACCTCCGACAGCGGCGCGCGCCCCAGGTCCAGGTCCAGGTACTGCCCCGCCGCGGTGTGGCGGCACACGCCCAGGTAGTACTGCACCACGCCCGCCACCCCCTGCAGGCCGGAACCCAGCATGGCCTCCAGGGCGCGCGCGAAGAGGTGGTCTCCCATCACCACCGCCAGGTCCTCCCCCGCCCGCCCCGGCGCCAGCATCCGGTGCAGGGACGCGGCGCCCCGCCGCACCTCCGCCTGATCCGCCACGTCGTCATGGATGAGCAGGAAGGTGTGCAGCAGCTCCAGCCCCGCGGCGAAGCGCCACAGCCCGGAGGGCACCACCGCGCTGCCTCGCGCCAGGCAGTGTCCCGCCATGACCAGCGCCGGGCGGAGCCGCTTGGCGGGCCGCAAGGTGTAGGCCCGGGCCTGCGTCAGTGCCCGTGTCCAACGAACGTCCAGGCCGGCCTCGTCGGGGAGCTCGAACAGCTCCGCCAGCGAGGTCTCCACCTCCGCCTGGACCAGTTGCAGCCAGGCTTGCTCCAGAGGAAGCAGGCCCGTCGGTGGCTGCGCATCGGGAAGCGTGAGTGCCATGCTTCTTTCCTCCGAAGGTCCTGTTCCTTTGCTTCCTAGAGGTAGCGTTTGCGTCCAGAGCTTGTCAAGGGTATGTCTAAGGTTTGCGATAACCTTGTACACAGGGGTCCCCTCATGAAGGCGTGGATCGCAGGTGCGCTCACCGTGTCCCTGGCTGCGGGAAGCGCCCTGGGCGCGACGCCGGCCCCGGAGCCGGTGGACGCGACGTTACGCACCTCCGCGGGAAAGGAGGTCCGGCTTTCCAAATGGCGCGGAAAACCGGTCATTCTGTTCTACGAGGACAAGGACTCGACCAAGCTCAACTCGACCCTGAAGAAGGAGCTGTTCGCTCGGGGCCAGGAGCGCGGGATTCTGGACGCCGCCTGGGTGCTGGCGGTCGCAAACCTTCAGAATTTCGACTTTTTTCCGGCCCGGCAGATTGCCCTGTCCTTCGTCCGGGACGAGGAGAAGAAGGTCGGCGTGCCCATCCTGGTGGACATGGACGGAACGCTGGGGAAGGCGCCCTGGAAGCTGCCGGTGAAGACCTCCAACATCGTGCTCCTCGATGAGAAGGGGGCCCTCGTCTACCAGCACTCGGGGCGGATGAAGCCGGATGAGCTGACGACCTTCTTCGCCGTCCTGAGCCGCCTGGTGGGGGTGGACCTGAATGCCCCCGCCACCCCGGAGTCCACCCCATGAAGGTGGCCGTCACCGGGGCGAGCGGCTTCCTCGGTCCAGGGCTTGTCCAGGGTTTGTTGGAGGGTGGACATCAGGTCCACGTGCTGGCCCGGAACGTTGACCACGCCCTCGCCCGGCTGCCCGCTGGCGTGACGGGGGCTCCCTTCGACGCCGGCGCGCCCCTGCCCCCCGAGGCGCTGGCGGGCGCGGAGGCCGTCGTCCACCTGGCGGGCGAGCCGGTGGCCCAGCGCTGGACGAAGGAGGGCAAGCACCGCATCCATGACAGCCGGGTGCTGGGCACGCGGGCGGTGGTGGCGGCGATTCGCGGCGCGGGGACGGTGAGGCGCTTCATCTCGGCGTCGGCCATTGGCTACTACGGCGGCACGCGCGGCGCGGAGCCCCTGACGGAGGAGAGCCCCCCGGGCGATGACTTCCTGGCCCGCGTGTGCGTGGACTGGGAGGCGGAGGCGATGCAGGCGCGCGAGGCCGGCATCGCCACGTCGGTGGTGCGCATGGGCGTGGTGCTGCACCCGGACGGCGGCGCGCTCCACAAGATGCTGCCGCCCTTCCGCGTGGGCGCGGGCGGCCCGGTGGGCAGCGGCGAGCAGTTCGTGAGCTGGGTGCACCGCGACGACGCCAGGGACCTGCTGCTCTTCCTGCTGGCCCACCCCCAGGTGGAGGGCGTGGTGAACGCCACCGCGCCCACGCCGGTGACGAACACCTTCTTCGCGCACACGCTGGGGCATGTGCTGGGCCGGCCATCCATGGTGCGGGTGCCCGCCTTCGTCCTCAAGGCGGCCCTGGGCGAGATGGCCAAGGTGGTGCTGGAAGGCCAGCGCGTGCTGCCCCAGCGCGTCCAGGACGCGGGCTTCGCGTTCCGCCATCCGGAGTTGGAGGGAGCGCTGCGCGACCTGCTGACATAGGTTGCGCGGATGGACGCGAAGACACTGGAGGCGCGAGCCCGCGCCGAGGGCACCCCCGTCATCGATTCGAACACCGCCACCTTCGTGTGGCGGGGCCGGGGCCCCCTCTGCATCCAGGGTGACTTCCAGGACTGGCGCGGCAAGCCGCTGCCCCTCAAGCGCGTGGCGCCCGGACTGTGGGCTCGCACCCTGACGCTGCCTCCCGACGCCTACGTCGAATACGCGCTGGAGGACCCGCGCGGACGGCGCGTGGAGGACCCACTCAACCGCCACCCGTCCGACAACGGCTTCGGCGGCATCAACCACGCGTTCCACATGCCCCAGTCCCGCTCGTCCCTGCCCGCCCGGCATCCGCGCGGCGCGCCGCGGGGCCGCGTCACGAAGCACGTGGTGGACACGGGGGACGTGGACCTGCCGGGCCAGCGCCAGGTGTACCTGTACGCGCCGCCCACGGACGCGCCGGTGCCGCTGCTGGTGGTGTACGACGGCGAGGACTACCTGCGCCGCGTCCGCTTGCCGGAGCTGGTGGACACCCTGGTGGCGGAAGGCCGCATGCGCCCGGCGGCGCTGGCGCTCGTGTGCAACGGCGGCGAGACGCGCAGCATGGAGTACACGTGCAGCGAGTACACGGTGGGGCTCTTGAAGTGGAAGGTGCTGCCGCTGGCGCGCCAGAAGCTGTCGCTGGTGGACGAGCGGCGCAGCCCAGGTGCCCACGCGGTGCTGGGCGCCTCGCTGGGCGGGCTGATGGCGCTGTATACCGGCCTGCGCATGCCGGACGTCTTCGGCCGGGTGCTGTCGCAGTCCGGGGCCTTCACGGTGGAGGGCCATGACTTCGTCGTCTTCGACCTGGCGCGGCAACCTCCTCGCCGCCCGCTGGACGTCTGGCTGGACTGCGGCCGCTTCGAGGGCTTGCTGGCGGGCAACCGCCGCATCGCTCCCGTGCTCTCAGAAGCCGGGCATCAGGTGGCGTTGCGGGAGTACAGCGGCGGCCACAACTACCCGGCGTGGCGGGCGGACCTGGTGCACGGATTGGAGCGGCACTTCCCTCCCCTGCCCGCCAAACGCCGGGAGTCATTGCGCTTTTCGGGGCGCTGAGGCGGGTGCGCCCGCCGTGCCGGGGCGTCCTGGAGGACTCACCTTTGGGGCTGGACGCAACTGGAGCCGTACCGCGCCCGATAACCTACATGGGAATTCCCGGGGCGCTGTCCGCGCCGGGCCCCATCCCTGGAGCCCCCCATGTCTCGCATTGATGGTGGTAACCGTCCGTCCCCTCCCAAGGGTCCGGTGCATGAGCGCGCCAGCACCCCGGAGCGGCCGGCGGCCAGCACCGCCAGCCAGGGAACGAAGGGCGGCCAGGTCCACCGCGCGGTGCAGCCGTTCCAGGGCCGCAGCGACTTCGAACCGGACCGGCGCCCCGCGCAGCGCGGCGTAACGGCCCCGCCACCCCCGTCCCTGGACGCCACCGCCATCGCGGGCGCCGACGCGGAGCTGGAGCTGCTCTCCGAGTTCCCGGACCAGGCGGATGCCCAGGGCGGGCTCGCCTCCGCCATGCTGCACGCGCACGCGAACGAGCCGGCCTCACAGGCCCGCATCGTGGAGCGCCTCAAGCAGGACGGACGGCTGGAGTCGCTCTTTGGCGAGGTGTTCCGCGAAGGCAATCCCTACGTCGAGCAGCCGCACCGCAACGCCGTCGTGCGCGCGCTGGACACCGCCGTGGCGCGGGGCACCGTGACGCTCGAGGACCTGCGCTCCTTCGCGCGCGGCGCCTACGCGCAGGAGTGGCGCCAGATTGGCTCCGAGCTGATCTCTCCCCGCGCCTCCTCGGAGAAGCCGTAGCGCGCGCGACGGATGCACCCATGAAAGCTCCTCGTCGACGCACCCCCGGCGCGGGTCGAAGAAAAACCATCAGTCGGCGCTCCCGCCCGGCCCGGCGCGCCCATGGCACGTACCGGGCCCGGCTGCGGACCCGGCCGCCCAAGAAGTACCGGGTCCGGATGCGGACCGCCCGCCGGACCCTCTGAGGCCCCGCGCGCCCGGCTCAGGGCAGCGCCACCTGCCCTGGTGACGAGCGCTGCCCGGCGGTGCCCAGCCCCAGCGTGCCATGGAGGCTGGAGCCCCAGCTCGACACCGTGCCGTCCCGCTGCATGGCCAGGGAGAAGTCCGCGCCACCCGACACCACGATGACCTCCGCCAGCTCCTTCACGAGCAGGGGGCTGGCCCGGTTCGCGTTGTCTCCCAGCCCGAGCTGGCCGTGCGAGTTGCGGCCCCACGTCCACACGGTGCCCTTGGAGCCCACGGCGAACGAGTGCCGCGCCCCCGCGCCAATGGTCGTCACTCCGGACAGGCCCTGCACGGGCCGAGGCACGATGCGGGCCCGCGTGCCGTCGCTGCCGTCTCCCAACTGGCTGAACGTGTTGTCGCCCCACGTCCACACGGTGCCATCGCCACGCAGCGCCAACGTGTGCGCAGCGCCCGCGCGCACCTCCACCACGCCATCCACGCCCTTCACCCACACGCGGGAGTACCGGGTGGTGCCGGTGCCGTCCCCCAACTGGCCGGACGCATTGTTGCCCCACGCCGCCAGGGTGCCATCCGCGAGCAGCGCCAGCGAGTGGTGGTCCCCGCCCGCCACGGCCGTCACGCTCGACAGCCCCTCCACGCGGATGGGCAGGAAGCGCGACTCCGCGGTGCCGTCTCCCAACTGGCCGAACGCGTTGTAGCCCCACGTCCACACCGAGCCATCCGAGCGCACCGCCAGCGCGTGGTAGCCGCCCGAGCCGATGGCCACCACGTCGTGGAGCCCGGCCACCTGCGCCGGCGTCGTGCGGGAGCGCGTCGTACCGTCCCCGACGCTGGCCGAAGCCATTGGCGCCCCAGGCCCACACCGTGCCATCG
>JBKGHI010000075.1:0-33439 GCA_046520405.1 Myxococcus sp. 1LA | reverse complement strand
CCCCCCAGGCCGCGAAGCCCGCTCGCGCCGAGTCGCCGCGTCCCGCGCCCCAGCGCCGGCCCCAGGTCGTCGTGGAGGAGGTGGACGAGGACGAGGACGACGAGCCGGTGTCCCGCCGCCGGGCCTCGTCGGGCGGCAAGGGCAGCAAGATGGTGACGGTGGGCCTGCTGGTGGCCATTCCGTTGTTCGCCATCGGCTACGGCTGGTACTCGGCCAACGCCCGCCAGAAGTCCCGCGAGCTGAAGAAGAGCCTGGACGCGGCCAGCGAGCTGCTCAAGCACGACTCCTTTGACAGCTACAAGAAGGCCGTCGAGGCGGCGGACCAGGCGCTGGAGGTGGACGCCGACTCCGCCGTGGCGCACGGCTACCTCGCCTACGCGTGGGCCATTCGTTGGGGTGAGCACGGCGGTGGCGACGATGCGCGCCGTCAGGCCGAGGAGCACCTGGAGGCCGGCAAGAAGAGCGGCGAGCTCAGCTCGCACCTCATCGCGTCCGAGGCCCTCATCCAGACCTACAGCGGCAAGGGCAAGGAAGCCCTGGGGCAGCTCGAGGAGAAGGTGAAGGCGCTGGACACCCAGGGCCGCTCCAGCTCGCTGCTGTACCTCACGCTGGGACTCATCCAGATGAACGCGGGTGACCTGGATCGCGGCCGGGACAGCCTGGACCGCGCGCAGGGCCTGTCGCCGGATGACCCGCGCACCTACGCGGGCCTGGGCGCGGTGTACCGCCGGCTGGGCCAGGACTCCGCCGCCTGGCGCAACTATGACTCCGCCCTCCGGTACGAGAAGGACCACCCGGAGTCGCTGCTGGGCCGCTCCCTGCTGATGCTGGAGCAGGACTCGCCCAACTTCGGGCTGGCCCACTCCATGCTGAAGAAGCTGCTGGAGTCCGACCCGCCGCCGTCTCCGCGGCAGCTCGCCGCGGCGCACCTGGCGCGCTCGCTGCTCATCAGCCGCGTGACGACGGCCATGGTGGACCTGAAGCCGGACATGCAGCAGAAGCTGGTCGAGGCCACCGCCGTCCCGCAGGACAAGGACAAGGCCCGCGCGGAGATGCTCAAGAGCGAGGAGACCGGCTTCTCGCTCGACAAGCAGAACCCGGAGCTGCACCTCATCAAGGGCCGCCGTCTGCTGGCGGAGGGCAACTTCGACGCCGCGGCCGAGGAGATTCGCAAGGCCATCCGCATGGATTCCTCGCGCGCCCAGTTCTACGTCGAGCTGGCCAAGTCGCTCATGGGCAAGCAGGGCGGTGAGAAGGAAGCCGCGGACGCGCTCCAGACGGCCCTCAAGACGATGGGCGACAGCCCGAAGCTGGTGGTGATGCTGGGCAACGCGTACCGCCGTCAGGGCAAGCTGGATGAGGCCCTGGCCCAGTACCAGCGCGCCGTGAAGGACCCGAAGGCCAAGAACCCGGAGGCCCGGCTGGCCATGGGCGCCATCTACCGCGAGCGCTCCAAGTGGGACCTGGCGCAGGAGCAGCTGGAGAAGGCGAGCCAGGAGTTCCTGGGGCAGTCGGACCGCGCGGCCATGGCGCTCACCGAGCTGGGACGGGTGTTCCAGGGCAAGGGTGACGCGGCGAAGGCGGACGAGACATACCAGCGCGCCCTCAACGCGGACGAGGCGTACTCGCCGGCCTACTACTTCTACGCCACGCTCCTGTCGAAGGACTCGAAGCAGGGTGCCAAGGCGAAGATGCTGGCCCAGGAGTACCTGAAGCGCGACCCGAGCGGCGAGCACGCGACCGCGGCCCGTTCGCTGGCGGGCGGCTGACACACCCAGGCGGTCTTCCAGACGCCGGACAAGCGGGGCTGATGCTCGCGGGCAGTTGGACGCGGGGTCAGCCCCGTTGTCGTGGTTGATGCCCCCACCACGCTGACGCTATGCCCGGGGCGTTTGTGTCCCCAGCCGCACCTGGGTGGGTGGCGGGAGTCCGGTGTCGCCGTGGTGACTCACGGAGGCCAGCCGGGCGTCCGTCCGCCGGAGTCTCCCAGAGGCGCCGTGTCCTTGCCCACCCCCAGGCGGTGCCTGTATGGGGAAGGCCGTTACCGTGCCGGCAGCGCGTCTGTCGTGCCCACCCCTGGAGTCTGTGTGAACGCGCGTGCCGAGTCCCTGCCGACAGTCGCGTCCGACCTGATCTCCCTCACCAAGCCGCGCCTCTCCTCGCTGGTGCTCGTCACCGCGGCGGGTGGCATGTGGCTGGCGCCCGGCCGCATGGGCGCCGTCAACGCCCTGGTGACGCTGCTGGCCACGGCAGGAACCGTGGGCGCGGCCAATGCCCTCAACTGCTACTGGGAGCGGCACAGCGACCAGTTCATGGACCGCACCCGCAACCGGCCGCTGCCCTCCGGGCGCATGGAGCCGGCGGTGGCGCTGTGGTTCGGCATCTCCCTGGCGGCGGTGTCCCTTCCGGCGCTGGCCCTGGGCGCCAACGTGCTCACCGCCGCGCTGGGCCTGCTGGCGCTCCTGAGCTACGTGCTGGCCTACACCCCGCTGAAGGCCCGCACGTCCGCGGCCATGCTGGTGGGCGCGGTGCCCGGCGCGCTGCCTCCGCTCATGGGCTGGACGGCCGTCACCAACCAGATGGACGCGGGGGGCTTCTCCCTCTTCGCCATCATGTTCCTCTGGCAGATGCCGCACTTCATCGCCATCGCGCTCTTCCGCAAGGAGGAGTACCGGGCGGCGGGCCTCACCTCGGTGCCGCTGGAGTGGGGCGACGAGTCCAGCCGCGCGCAGGTGGTGCTCTACCTGGTGGCGCTGATGCCGATGTCGCTCCTGCCGTTCCAGCTCCACATCGCCGGTGCGTGGTACCTGACCGCTGCGGTCATCCTGGGCTTGAGCTTCCTCGGCCTGGGGGCGTGGGGCTTCTTCCGGCGGCTGGGAAACACCTGGGCCCGTCAGACGTTCTTCTTCTCACTCATCTATCTCACCGGCTTGTTCGCCGCGCTGGCGCTGGATCGCGTTCCTCGCGAATAGCAGCCGGGGCGCACGGGGGCCGCCCGCTCATGCCCGAAGTCCTGGTTTCCACCGCCACCTCCCAACCGCTCCTCCAACTGGAGGGGCTCACGCGCCGCTTCAAGGGGCGCACGGCCGTGGATGGCCTGTCCCTGTCGGTGCGCCCGGGGGAGATTCTGGGCCTGCTCGGCCCCAACGGTGCGGGCAAGTCCACCACGTTCCAGGTGCTGGCCGGCCTGCTGTCCCCCGACGCCGGCCTGGTGCGCTTCGAGGGCCGGGAGCTGTCGCTGAGCGACCCCTCGCTGCGACGGCAGATGGGCATCATCTTCCAGCGCAGCAGCCTGGATGACCTGCTCACCGCGCGGGAGAACCTGATGCTCGGCGCCCGGCTGTATGGCCTGGGCGGAGAGCGGGCCCGCGAGCGGGTGGAGGCGATGCTGTCGCTCATCGGCCTGGCCGACCGGGGCGACGAGCGGGTGGGCACGTGGTCCGGTGGCATGCGCCGCCGCCTGGAGCTGGCGCGGGCGCTGGTGCATCAGCCGCGCGTGCTGCTCATGGACGAGCCCACGCAGGGCCTGGACGAGGGGGCCTTCCGCACCTTCTGGGCGCACCTGAAGCGGCTGCGCGACATCGAGGGCCTCACGGTGCTGCTCACCACGCACCGCGCGGACGAGGCCGAGGTCTGCGACCGGCTGGCGGTGCTGGACGCGGGCAAGCTGGTGGCATGTGACACGCCGCAGGCGCTGGCCTCGCGCATGGGCGGAGACATCCTCTCCGTGGACGCGTCCGAGCCGGAGGCGCTGGCGGCCGAGCTGCGCGAGCGGCTGGGGCTGGACGCGAAGGTGGTGGAGGGCCGGGTGCAGGTGGAGTCCCCTCAGGGGCACGCGCTGGTGCCGCGGCTGGTGGAGGCCTTCCCGGCCGGCCGGCTGAACTCGGTGGCCTTGCGCCGGCCCACGCTGGCGGACGTGTTCCTCCAACTGACGGGGCGCGCGCTGGGCGCGGACGTGCCCACCGCTGAACCCGCGCCGAGGAGACGTCGATGAGCGCCGAGCTGTCCGCCGCCCCTGAACCGATGAACGCCGGGGCTCCGGCGGTGCCGTCTCCGCCTGGCGCGCTCGCCCTTCAGTGGGCGACGGTGCGGGTGCTGATGATGCGCGACATCGTCCGCTTCTTCCGCCAGCCCTCCCGCGTGGTGGGGGCGCTCGCGCAGCCCGTGCTCTTCTGGTTCGTCATCGGCTCCGGCTTCGCGGGCTCCTTCCGCGTGGAGGGCGCGCAGGGCCTGGGCTACCAGCAGTTCTTCTTCCCGGGCGTCGTCACCATGGTGCTGTTGTTCAGCGCCATCTTCGCCACGATTACCGTCATCGAGGACCGCAAGGAGGGCTTCCTCCAGGCGGTGCTCGCCGGCCGGCTCGCGCATGGCGGTGGTGCTGGGCAAGGCGCTGGGCTCGTCCGCCATCGCGCTGCTCCAGGCGTCGCTGTTCCTGCTGCTGGCGCCGCTTGCGGGCGTGAGCGCGGCCACGTTGAACGTGCCGCTGCTGCTGGCCGTCATGGTGCTGTCGGCGCTGGCGCTGACGGGCATGGGCATGTCGCTGGCGTGGTGGGTGCGCTCCAGCGCGGGCTACCACGCGGTGATGAGCATCGTGCTGCTCCCCATGTGGGTGCTGTCCGGCGCCATGTTCCCGCTCAAGGGCGCGGACACCTGGCTGGCCTGGGTGATGCGCCTCAACCCGATGCGCTACTCCGTGGAGGGCGTGCGGCGGGCGCTGTACGGCGCGGAGGCGTCGGTGTCGCTGGGCGCGTCCTCGTCCTCCGCGGGGCTGGAAGTCCCGGTGCTGGTGGCGTTCGCCGCGGTGTTCGTGGGCCTGGCGGCCTTCAGCGTGAGCCGCCGCGAGTAGCCGCGCGCCCGCTCACGGCGTCCCGGTGGGTTGGACATGCGCTGCCCCTTTCGCTACGAGGTGGGCAGACGCATCACCTGACTTCCCGAGGAGATTGCACGATGACGCTGCGCACGCTCGGCCTGACGCTGCTGGGGACCGCGGGGCTGCTGACCCTTTCTGCCTGCAAGAAGGAGGAGCCGGCCGCTCCCGCCGCTCCCGCCGCGACGCCGGCCGCGGAGAAGAAGGTCCACGCCGCCTCGCCCATCCAGGCGCCCGAAGGCGCCGCCGCGCCCGTGGCTCCGGCGGGCAAGGGCGTGGTGAAGGGCACCGTGAAGTTCACCGGCACGCCGCCCTCGGCCGCGGACATCCCCGCCAGCAATGACCCCGCGTGCGAGGGCATGGCGACGAAGGACGCGTCGGTGCTGGTGAAGGACGGCAACCTGCAGAATGTGCTGGTGCGCGTGAAGGGCCAGGTGGCCGGTGCGCCCCCCGCGCCGAGCACTCCGGTGGTGGTGGACCAGTCGAAGTGCACCTATGTCCCGCGCGTCCAGGGCGCGCGGACGGGCCAGCAGGTGGCGTTCAAGAACAGCGACGGCACGCTGCACAACGTGCGCGGCATCGTGGGCACCAAGCCCACGTTCAACGTCGCGCAGCCGCCGTCCGGTGCGCCGGTGGAGCGGCCGCTGCCGCCGGACGCGGACGTGCTGAAGCTCAAGTGCGACGTGCACCCGTGGATGTCGGCGTTCGTCGTCGCCACGGAGAATCCGTACTTCGTGACGACGGGCGAGGACGGCACGTTCTCACTCGAGGGCCTGCCGGCGGGCACGTACACGGTGGAGGCCTGGCACGAGGCGCTCGGCACGAAGACGGCCGAAGTCACGGTGAAGGACGACGCGCCGACCGAGGCCGCGTTCGCCTTCTCCGCCGAGGACGCGTCCGCGCAGAAGTGACGGCTGCGCGGGCGGGCACTCACGCCGCGGGGCGGCTCTCCGAATCGGGAGGGCCGTTCTTCCGGACGGTGAATCCCACCCGGGCGCCTCCGCCGGGCCGATTCTCCGCGAAGGTCTCCCCACCATGGGCGTGCGCGATGCGCTGGACCAGCGCCAGCCCCAATCCCAGGGAGCCAGCCTCGCGGGCCTCGGTGCCGTGGTCCTTCCGGTAGAAGGGGCGGAAGATGCGCGCGTCCTCGCCGGGCTGGAGTCCGGGGCCTCGGTCTTCCACGCAGAAGGCCAGGTGTTCGCCCCGCTCCTGGATGCGCAGGGCCTCGGCGCCGGTGCCGTGTTTGCGCGCGTTCTCCAGGAGGTTGGCCAGGGCGCGCCCCAGCAGCGTCGCGTCTCCCACGAGCCCGGCGTGTTCCGCCTGGACGTCCAGCAGCGTGCTCGCCAATCCCGCGCGCTCCAGGGCCTGGGTGGCCAGCGTCTGGCCATCGAGGACGCGCGGGGTGAGCTGACCGAAGTCCAGCCGGGAGCTGGCGAGCAGCTCACCCACCAGGGCATCCAGCTCCACCACCTCGCGGTCCACCTGGTCCAGCGTCTTCGGATTGCCGCCGCCGTCGCGGAGCAGCTCCGTCAGCACGCGCAGCCGGGCCAGCGGCGTGCGCAGCTCGTGGGACACGGCGGCGAGCAGCTCGCGCTGGTCCGCCACCTGCTTCTCGATGCGCCCGGCCATGTCGTTGAAGGCATCCGCCAGCACGGCGAACTCACCAGTGACGTGCGACGCGACATCGGCGCGCGAGTCCAGCCGTCCCGAGCCCAGCTCGCGTGTGGCGCGCACCAGCTCATCCATGGGCCGCGCGAGCCGGCGGGCGAGCTTCCCCGCGGCCAGCCACAGCACCATGCAGGACAGCACCAGCGGCAGCGCCATCCGCAGCGGGCTCTTCGAGCGGAAGCTGGCGTAGCACGCGCGCACGGTGCCCAGGGGAACTCCGTCCCGAATCACGGGCAGGTTGAACTCAGGCCGTCGGCAGGGCTCTTCCGTCTGCGCCAGCAAGGCGCCGGAGGTGTCCCGCAGCTCCACGCCGACCTGCAGGTCCTTTTCAATGGACGCCACCAGCGCGTCGCGCCGGGCGGGCTCGTCCCAGACCTCTTCGAAGCGGTGGCCCACGAAGGTGCGCACACGCTCGCCTTCCTGTTTCCAGGTGCCACCGCCCACCAGGCTCATCACCGTGGCCACCACGGCGCCGGTGGCGAGGATGGACAGGCCGAACCACATGAACAGGCGGCGGTGCAGCCGGGCGCGCACGAAGCTCCCCAGGCGGCCCATGTGCCAGTAGCCGTGCGGCGGGTGCCGGTGTCCCCAGGGGCTGCAGTCGTGCGCGTCGCCCCAGGCGCCCCAGCCGCGCTTGTGGCCCCACGGCCAGCCGGGGCGGCCGCGTCTCACGGGCCCTCCTTGGCGAACACGTAGCCCACCCCGCGCACCGTCTTGATGAGGCGGGTGCCCACCTCACCCAGCTTCTGCCGCAGGTGGGAGATGTGCACGTCCACGGTGCGCTCGCCCACCACGGTGTCGCTGCGGCCGGCCTCGCCCAGCAGGGCATCCCGCGGAATGACGCGTCCAGCCCTGCGGACCAGGGCGACGAGCAGGTCGAACTCCAGGCCGGTCAGCTCCACGGGCCGCTCCTCCACGCGCACCTCGCGGCCGGCCACGTCGATGGACACACCGCCCGCCTCCAGCCGGTCCGCCACCGCCGAGGGCTGGGAGCGCCGGAGCACGGCCCGCAGCCGCGCCAGCAGCTCGCGCGGACTGAAGGGCTTGGGGAGGTAATCATCCGCGCCAATCTCCAGGCCCACCACGCGGTCCGTCTCGTCACCCTTCGCGGTGAGCATGATGACGGGGATGCGGCTCTTGGCGCGGATGCGCTTGCAGACCTCCAGGCCATTCATGCCGGGCATCATCACGTCGAGCAGCACCGCGTCGTAGGCGCTGGCCTCCAGGGCCGCGAGCCCCCGGCCGCCATCGGCCGCATGGGTGACGCTGAGGCCGTTCTGCCCGAGGTACTGCTCGAGCAGCTCGTACATCCGGGTGTCATCGTCGATGAGCAGGACGCGCGTGGACATGAACCGCCTTCTACTTCAGGGGGAGGCCGAGTGGATGGACACGCGGGTCGCCGGCGGGGGGCTCGCCCCTCGCTGGCCGGCAGGCTCCCACCGGCCGTGGGGGCTGTTCGGGCTCCAGCCGTGCTCCCAGCCGCCGTGGTGGCAGTGGTGGCGCAAGTGATGGCGGTGGCGGGCCATGCTGGCGAAGCCGGAGGCATAACCTCCGACGGTGCCCAGGGCGAGCAGGACGATGAGCAGACGGCGGCGCATGACGTGTCTCCTTCAAGAGGGGCGAAAGGGGGCAGCGGAGCGGCGCTCACACCCCACGGGTGTCATCGCGTCCCCAGGAACCGTGGCTGCCGTCCCCGTGGCGATATCCGCCGCCGTGGCCGAACGCGCCGCCTCGCCAGCCACCGTGGCCGCCACAGCGGCGGTGCCAACCCCCCGGGCCACCGTGCGGGCCGAAGCCATGCTCGAGCAGGTCCGCCAGCTCCCGGCGTTGCCTCGGGTCCAGCGCCTCATGGACCTGGGCGAGCGAGCCCTGCAGCGTGCGGCGCACGTTGTCGATGGCGACGTCGTGACGGGCGAAGAGCTCGCGCAGGGCGGCGCCATCGAAGTGCTCACCGCGCAGCGCGGTGCCCAGGGCGGTCCGGCTGGGGCTCAGCTCGTCGCGCACCTTGGCGAAGGCTTCCATGACGTCGTCAGTGGCCTTGAGCAGGACCTTCTCCTGGCCTGGAGACGTGTCCAGCCGCTCGAAGAGCCAGCGGAGGCGGCCGCGCGAGCTCCAGCGGCCCCCGCGGTGATGGCCGTGGCGCCCACCACGGACGGTGTAGATGAGGCCGGCCAGGCAGGCCGTTCCGAACAGAAACCCGAACATGGCTTCACGCTCCCAGGGAGGCCGGACCTGCGTGGGCCGGCGCGTGTGGTGACGAGCGTGAAGGTAGAGCGCGGGTATGAAGGCCACGCCCGCGTGCGGTGAAGAAGTGTGAAGCCGCCCCCAGGGGAGGGATGGGGGAGAGTGAAGGGAAGCCGACGACGGGTGGCCCTGGAGTACGGGAAAGGGCCTACGGACTGTCGGCTGGCGGACGCCTGCCTGCCCGGAAGGCGGTTGCCGGGTGGACAGGAATCGCCAGGAAGATTGTCGTTGGGGGGCCGGGGCGGTGCCCGCTCCGCACAAGTCGTTCGGGCAGCCCTTGGCGGCGGCCACGAAGCAGAAAGAAGAAGGTCACATGGCAATCGGTACCGTGAAGTGGTTCAACGACGCCAAGGGGTTCGGCTTCATCGCTCAAGAGAACGGTGAGGACGTGTTCTGCCACCACACTGCCATCAACATGGATGGCTTCCGCACCCTCCAGGAGGGGCAGCAGGTGGAGTTCGAGGTCACGCGTGGCCCCAAGGGCCTGCAGGCGCAGAACGTCCGCGCCGTCTGACGCACCCGCAGGCCACCCTTGAGTGTGCCCGAGGCCCGGTCTCCCAGCAGGGAGGCGGGGCCTTCGCATGTCTGGCCCCTGGCGAATCGGGCAGGCGGCCAGCGCGGCGTGCCCGTCGGCACCTGGATGCCTTCCTTACCTTCACGGCAGACGCGCGGCGTACCCGCCGCCATCCAACGGAGACGAAGGCATGGGCGACACCAGCGTGAAGAAGGTGGAGAGTCGGCACTCTCCCAAGGGCGAAATGGGGCAGAAGTACCTGGCGTCCGGCGTCCGCCTGTCGATGCGGCTGTGGGAGGACGAACCGCCCGGAGAACCGGCACCCGCCACCGCGAGGGACTACGAGACGGTGGGCTTCGTGCTGAAGGGCCGCGCCGAGCTGCACCTCGAGGGACAGGTCATCCTGCTCAACCCCGGTGACTCCTGGCTGGTGCCGCGCGGCTCCAGTCACACGTACAAGGTGTTGGAGACCTTCTCCGCCGTGGAGGCCACCAGTCCGCCCGCGGCCGTGCATGGCCGGGATGAGGGCACGGACGCCGGGAAGAAAGCGCCCGCGAAGGCGTGACGGTCCGACGGGGCCATGACACGGTCCAGAACCTCTTCAACACCGCCGCGCTGCCGAACAGCGTGGCCGCGGTTGATTACTCCTCCTGAAGCGGATTCGGCGCATCTTGAACGCGGCAGGAGAGGCCCAGGTAGGAGTGATACTGCCCGGGCGAACAGGCCAGCACTGGAGAGGCTGAGGCTCCGTCCGGAAAGGGGGATTGGGGGGCCCCTGAATTCGCAATGGGGATTGTCGGGGTATCTCCAGTCGCACCGGCTATTGGAGAGTGCTTCCGGATGTTCCCACTTTGCTTGGCGGCTCTTGGTCTCGTCACACTCCAGGGTAGAGATGCCTGGCTCGACGCAGCGAAAGAGCGGTACGCCGTCGGGGCTTGGTGTCAACACGTTGATGCGCTTGCACCAGCGGAGGTAGACCCGCCGTGTGCAGAGCTTGTTGACGGCATAGTAGGGTGTTTGAATCAGCTCGAAGGGTCTGCCGTCCCATGACCTACCGACCATGACCTTGCGATCGCTGTTCATCACTGATCTTGAATAGGTGAGGAAGGGACAACCGTCTTTCATCAAGACCTCTGCCTCTCGCTCTCCATGCGCGTAGGAGGGGGGCTCCCCTGGGGAAGTCGTCAAGCGACGTCCAATCTTGGTGATGTCGCAAGGGGAGCAGGACACGGACTCACGCTGGACCACGGCTGGGATGACAGGGAGTTTCCCTGTTCTGAGCCATTCCAGCTCGGAGTCTTCCTGTGCCTCCAGTTGGCGTGTGCGGGAGCAGAGCCAGACGGATCTGGGCCCATCGGGGTCGGCGTAGATCAGATGTTCCGTTTCGGCATGGAAGCGAATGGTGCAATTGCCACCGCCACCTGATGGGAGTTCGAATCGCTCGCCCATGAGGACCTTCCCTTTGAAAACCTCCAGGACCTCGACGACTGCGACCCCTCTGAAGGAGTCAGGTGTCGCGGAGAGGACTCGAGCCCGATAGATGGCGCTGGCATACTCATGCGACGCCTTGAGGTCGTGGTGGAGGTCTCCCGTACCCACGCTGCAACTACAAGCTTGGGCCGTATTGGGCCACAGCCACACGAGGGTTGCTGCAAAGAGTATCGTGACGAGGTGCCTCATGCCCGGGAGTCTAGCGTGACGGACGGTGCGACAGGAGGATGCCTTCCATGGCGGACCATGCCTCGTCGCCTATTCAGGCTGTAGCGGCATCGGAGCCGACTCGACGCTGCATGTGTAGAGGGGCTGGTGCCCTGCTCGGGGCCGGCAGACCAGCAGCGGCGACGATGGGACGTCTTCAGCGAGCGGGGCAGGGGGGCTGCTGAGTGTGCACCTGGCAGTGCTGGGCGTTCGCCATCTGCACTGGTCCATGGCGAGGGGCTCGGGGAGTTCCCACTTGGCGGTGCGGCTCTTGTTCTCGTCGCACGCAACCTCCGTTCGTTCTGGCTCGACGCATGTGAAGTGCGGGCTGCTGTCCGGGTACGGCCTCGACACGTCGAGGCGCTTGCACCAGCGGACTTGGACCTGCTGCTTGCAGCGCTCATCGACTGAATAGACCGGCGTCTGAATCAGCTCGAACGGCTTGCCGTCCCATGACCTGCCTACAATGACCCGGCTCTTCGGGGTCGAGGCCGCGCTGGAATCAGTGAGGAATGGGCGCCGGGCTTTCAGCGCCGCGAGTGCCTTGCGCTCGTCTTGAGGCGGTAGCGGCGCCTTCCCTGGACGGGCCACCAGTTTGCCCCCAATGCGCTCCGCGTCGCAGGGCTCGCATGACACGGTCTCACGCTGGAGCGCGGCGGGAATGGGAGGAAGCGTCCCCGTTCTGAGCCAGGCCACCTCAGCGTCGTCACGGGAAGAGAGCGGCCGGGTCCGGGAGCAGCCCCAGACGAACCTGGGTTTCTCAGGCTCGGCGTACATGAGGTACTCGGTGTCGGACTGGAACCGGACGAGGCAATCGCCTCCGCCACTCATGGGGACTGTGAACTTCTCGCCCACGGCGACGGGCCCCTTGAAGACCTCCCGGACTTCAACTTTCACAGGGCCTCCATAGAAGCCCGGTGGAAATGGGAGGACGTGCGCCCGGTAGATAGCGCTCGCACGCTCACGCGCTGTCTGGAGGTCCTTGTGAAGGTCCCCCCCTCCCACGACGCAGACACATGCCTGGGTCGTTGCCGACCACAACCAGAGCGAGACCACCGCGAGCAACAGCGCGAATCGCGTCGTCATACTGCTCAGTCTAACGCCGAAGCCCTGGCCAACGGCCAGCGCCGCTGTGCCTTCCGTCAGGCGCTATTCCGCGAGCTGGTGGCTGCAGGAATGATTGTTGCCTGACTCTTGGAACGGTTGACGCAGCATCAGTCACGAGCCAGGCCCGCTCGCCATGGGAGGTGGCGGCAGCTGTTCTACGGCTGGCGCAGCCCTTGGAGTCGCTGCGCCATGCTCGTCTCTGTGTCCTTGAGCCATTGGATGCACTCTTCTGGATTGACCTGGAGTCCCGCGTCGACCAGTTCAACGAACATGGGAGCAACCCATGCGATGACATACTCCCTGTCGAATCTGTTGTGTGGATTCTCGTCGGAGAACATGCCGACCCAGGTGTCCCAGGGCGGCACGTTGGCCCAATCGAAATACCCTTGAGAAGAAGCCTCAGCGGCGCCGTCAGACAGCGTTTCATCTGGAAAGAAGGCCAGAAGCCTACCTCCCTGAAGGATGTCGTGGCCTGGTGGTGAGGCCGAGAGGGCAACCTCTTTCGTGCGTTCGAGCTTGTGTCGACGCTCGGTGGCAATGGAGTCTATGAGATCAAATCGATTAGGAGGCAGGAGCGGCTGTGGCAGCAGGTCGGGCGTCCGGAGACACGCTTGAGGCGACGCCCGGTTCGCTCTTGACGAGCACCACTGCACTGTCCTTTGAATCTCCCGCAGGAACTCATCCAGGTCAGCATTGCAGTCGGGAATGCTACGAACGAGTTGACCTGCCATTCATTCCTCTGCGTGAGAGTGGAGCCAAGGGGCTGTCGCCGTACCGGGGCCATATGACTGCGGCATCGAGGTTCGACTCAGCGCTACTTCCGTCCGCCCGACCAATCCATGTTCATGTACTTCGTGCCACCGGCCAACTCATCCAGCATCTGGTCGAGCCGCTTCTGCCGGGTCGCCTCCAGCTTGGCCCGGGCAATCCATCCGAGATAGTCATTCTGCTGGTACGGCGGACGCGCCTTGTACGCGTCCATGAGCCCACGTTTGACCAACGCCGTTCGCACATTCGCGGGCATCGGGTTGATGGCGCGCTTGAGCGTGGGCCGCTTCGCCGTGGCCATGCTCAGGTCCCAGCCTTTACCGGTGCCAGTCGCTCGAACATGAGCGAGGGGTGTCCCATGTAGACGCCTTGCCCGAACTGCCGGAAGCCGCACTTGTCGGCGACGCGGATGGACGCTGCATTCTCGGGCGCGATGATGCACACCACGCGCTTGGGGCTGTGGTGGGCGTCTGCCCACGCGAGCGCCGCGCGGACCGCCTCGGTGGCGTAGCCCTTGCCGTGGAACCCGGGAGCGAGCACCCAGCCGGCCTCGAAGGTGCTGTTCAGCGGCGGCTGCATGTCGCGGTGGAAGTCGCCCAGACCCACGTCGCCCACGAGGCGGCCCGTCGCCTTCTCACGCACGACCCAGAAGCCATAGCCCATCAGGTCCCAGTGGCCCACGTACCGCAGGAGCCGGGACCACATCTCCTCTCGCGTGGACGGCTTGCCGCTGATGAAGCGCACCACCGAGGGGTCACTCCACAGCGCCAGGCACTCCTCGAAGTCCTCCAGGCGGTGGCCCCTCATGACGAGGCGCTCGGTTTCGATGGTGGGGATGGGCGTCGCGGGCACGGATGCTCCTCCTAGGGAGGTGGAGTCTCGCCCACCCGAGGCGGTGGCGCGGAGGCTCCGTTTCCTCCACCCACAGGCGTCTCATGCCGCAAGTCACCTGTCCACAGGCAGCCGCTTCACAGGTTCCGCTGCAAGCGCTCCTGCGCCTTGACGATGGCGGCGGTGCGCGTCGTCACGTCCAGCTTGGCGAACACGTTCCGCAGGTGCCACTTGGTCGTGGACAGCGCGACGTTGGAGCGCTCGCTGATTTCCTGGTTGCTCAGCCCCTGCGCGAGCAGCTTGAGCATCTGGAGCTCCCGCTCCGTGAGGGGCTCCAGGGGCGCGGAGGGCGGCGCGGCGAACTCGCGCGGCACGCGGGCCCCCGCGGACAGCAGGTCCTGGTAGCGCGTGGTGTACCGGTCCGGCAACGCGGCGTTCAGCTTCCGCTGCCGGGCGGCCGCGATGACGACCTCCTGCAAGCCCGGCGTCTCGTCGAACACGCTGCGCCCGAAGCCGAAGCGCTGCGCCAGGGCGAAGCCCCGGTTCAGCGCCGCGAACGCGGCCATCGCATCCCCCGCGCGCCAGTGGCACACCGCAATCGCGGCCAGGAGCGCCGTCTCCCGGGACACGTAGCCCACCTCGTGCGCGCTGGCCCGCAGCGTCTCCAGAATCGCGTGCGCCTTGTCATGGCGGCCGCGCACCATCATCACCCACGCCTGGGCGAGCCGAGCCGCTCCCACGTCTCGTCATAGAAGCGCTTCTCGCTCCACTCGCCCCGGCGCATGCGCTCGCCAAGGCCGAACTCCTGGGCCACCACCCGCATCCGCGCGGGCGCCTGCTCCACCAGGTAGAGGCGAATCTTCTCGCCGCACACGTGGGCCAGGAATCGCGTCTGATGCCCGCACTCCAGGACGCCGTGAAGGTAGTCCAGGAGCCGGTACGCCTCCGCGTACTTCCCACGGACCGTCTTGATGCGGGCCAGCATCAGGTACGCGAGCGCGAAGGTCTCGAACGCGGAGGCCTGCGGGAGCAGCGGCAGCACCTCCACGCAGAGCGCCTCGGCCTCATCGAGCCGGTTCTGCTCGTACCGGGCGTTGGCCAGCGCCGTGGCGGCGTTCGCCCAGACCGGGTTGCGCCGTCCGCGGCTCGCGCGCTCGAAGGCCTCCTCGCACCGCGCCGCGGCGTCCTTCATGTTCCCCTGCGCCCGGTCCGCCAACGCGACCAGCACGTCGGTGTAGCCGACGAGGAAGGGGTTGTTGTGCCCCTGGAGCGTCTCCCGGGCGCTCAGCGCGAGCCGGCGCATCGCATCGAACCGGTTCATCCGGAGCGCCTGGTAGGCCTTCGCCGCCAGCACCGCGCCCGCCACGAAGACATCCGGCTCCTCGGCGCCAGGGGACGCGTCCAGGTCCATGCCGGAGTCCGGGGCCGAATCGGACAACACGGCCTGGAGCAGCGTGAGGTGGGCGAGCCGCTTCGTCAGCCGCTCGCGCTCCGGGGCGGGCACCTCGTACGCCGTCTCCAGGTGGTACTGGGCATCCCGCAGCGCGGCGGTCGCATGAGCGAAGCGGCGGGACAGGATGAGGCAGGCGATGTGTCCCACGCAGATGGCGGGGGAGCGGATGACCTCCGCGGGCGTCAGCTTCGCCGTCCAATGGAGGACGGAGGCCAGCTCTCCCTCGCGCATCCACGCCTCCATGCAGCGCGCCGTGAGCTTGAGGCACCACTCCCGGTCTCCCGAGGCGAACGCGTGCGTCAGGGCCTCGTCCGGCATCTGGTGCTCCGCGAACCAGGCGCTCGCCGCGCGGTGCAGCCTCGGGACGCGGTCTCCGTGGTCGCACGCGAGCTGGGCCCGCAGGACCTCCAGGAACAGCGGATGGTACCGGTACCATTGGCGCTCGGCGTCGAGCGCCTGGATGAACAACTGGGAGCGCTCGAGCTGCCCCAGCAGCGCGGGTCCCCGGGTGATGCCGAGCAGCGCGTTGCAAAGGTCTCCATGAAGCTGCTCCACCACCGAGCTCAGGACCAGGAACTCGCGGACCTCCTCGGGCTGCTCGCGCAGCACCGCGTCCGCCAGGTACCTCGCCACGTCGTGGTTGGAGCCAATGGCCTTCCTCAGGGCCTCACTCACGCTCGCGTGCTCTCCCGCCGAAAGCAGCGCCAGCTTGACGCCCGCGACCCAGCCTTCGGTGCGGGCACGGAGGGATTCAACGTCCTCCGGCGTGAGCGCGGCGCCGCACAGGCGCAGGCCCAGCTCGCGGATGGCCTCGCTGTCCAGGTTCAGGTCCCGGCCATCGAGCGTCACCAGTTGCTCCGTGAGCTTCAGCTTGGCCAAATCCAGCTCAGGGATGTTGCGCGACGAGACGACCCAGTGCACGTGCGGCGGTGAGTGGTCCAGCAGGTAGGAGAAGGCCCTCACCAGCGAGCGCTCTCGCAGCACATGGAAGTCATCCAGCACCACGACGAGCTCCCGGCCCAGGTTCCACAGGCTTTGGAGCACGACGGACGTCGCGTGGTCGGCCTGGCTCGTGCTGTACGCGTCGAAGTCAGGCGCTACCCGGCGAATCGCCCCCACCAGGTACGCGAAGAACCGCTCGGGCGCGTTGTCCTGCTCGTCGAGCGACAGCCACGCGAGCAGGTGGGGCCCGCGCCTCGCGATACCACTGCGTCAGCAGCGTCGTCTTGCCCGAGCCGAGCGGCGCCGTCACCAGCACCAGCTTCCCCCCGACTCCTTGGTCGATGCGCCGCAGGGCGTGCTCGCACGGCACCAGCACGGATGCCGCGCGCGGCGGGGAGAGCTTGGTTGGCAGCAGATGCGAATACGACTCGCCCGGCACAGGCGGACTGTCCGGTGCGCTTCGAAGGCTCGGCATGAGCACGTCCCTCTTCGGCCGGTTGCGTCAGTCAGTAGACCACGGAAAACGCGCGAATCGGGCGGGTGCGGGCATCGTCCACCCCGCAATGAGTGTCATGAAATAGACACTGCGATGCGTCACTTTCGCGGCCCCATGGATTTGTGAAGCCTGGCAATCGCGGCAAGGACTGACGCGCCGAGCCAATGCCTGCCATCGCGCGCGGGGAGGGGCTTTCCCCCTCCCTTCGGTGGGGGCGTTGTCGGGACGCCCACTGGTAATTCCCAGACAGCAACGCTTCCCCGTCTCGTGAGGAGGTCCCTATGGTGGGTACTCAGCAAGTCGGCGTGCGCAGGAGTTGTTGGCGCGCTCGCGCCGTCTCGTTATGCGCCGTGGTGTCTTTGTTCGCCGCGTTCACCGCGGCGGCGCAGGTGCCGTCGTTCATCACGTTCGACAGCGCGCACGTGCGCCCCCTGGCGCTCTCCCCGGACGGGACGCGGCTGTTCGCCGTCAACACGCCGGACAACCGCCTGGAGGTCTTTTCCGTCAGCAGCGCGGGGTTGTCGCTCGTCGCGACGGTGCCCGTGGGCCTGGAGCCCGTCGCCGTCGCCGCGCGGAGCAACACGGAAGTCTGGGTGGTCAACCACCTGTCGGACAGCGTCAGCGTGGTGAGCCTGGTGGGCACTCCACGCGTGGTGCGCACGCTGCTGGTGGGGGATGAGCCCCGCGACATCGTCTTCGCCGGCACCAACGGCTATGCCTTCATCACCACCGCGCACCGCGGCCAGCACCGCACCGACCCGTCCATCGCCAGCGTGCCTGGCGCGGGGGACCCCAAGCTCACCACGCCGAGCATCGGGCGCGCGGACGTCTGGGTCTTCAATCCGGCGTCCCTGGGCGCGACGCTCGGAGGCACGCCGCAGCGCATCGTGACGCTCTTTGGCGACACGCCGCGCGGGCTCGCCACCAGCCCCGACAAGAAGACTGTCTACGCGGCCATTGCCCAGTCCGGCAACCAGACGACGTCCGTCAACCTGGGGAACGTCTGCGACGGATTCAAGGAGCGGGACATCTGCCTCGTCTTCCCTGACACCCCGCCATACGGCAACAACCTCATGCCGGGCGGCCTGCCTGGACCCGCGACGAACTTCCAGGGCGCGAAGGCGCCGGAGGCCGCGCTCATCGTCAAGTGGAACGAGGCCGCCGGGCAGTGGCAGGACTCGCTGGGCCGCAACTTCAACAACGGCGTGCGCCTGCGCCTGCCGGACAAGGACGTCTTCGCCATCGACGCGGACACCCTTCGGGAGACGGCCTTCTACACGGGGGTGGGCACCACCATCTTCAATCTGGTCACCAACCCGAAGTCAGGCGTGCTGTACGCGTCCAACAGCGAAGCCAACAACATGACGCACTTCGAGGGCGCGGGTGAATTCGGCGGCAGCACGGTGCAGGGCAACATCGCGCAGATGCGCATCACCGTCGTCTCCGGTGGGGCGGTCCATCCCCGGCACCTCAACAAGCACATCGACTACTCGAAGCTGGCGGGGAAGCCCGGCTTCGACCCCTCGGTGAAGAACCACAGCCTCTCCACGCCGACGGAGATGGTCGTCTCCCGCGATGGCACGAAGCTGTACGTCGCCGCGTTCAGCTCCAGCAAGATTGGCGTCTACGACACGGCGTCCTTGGAGAGCAACGCCTTCGACCCGCGCACCGCGAGCGCCAACCACATCCCGGTGAGCGGCGGCGGCCCCAGCGGTCTGGTGTTGGACGAGGCGCGCAACCGCCTCTACGTGATGACCCGCTTCGACAACGCGGTGAAGGTCATCGACCTGGCCACCAAGGCGCAGCTGTCTTCCGTGGCGCTCTACAACCCGGAGCCCGCCTCCGTGGTCCAGGGCCGACCGTTCCTCTATGACGCCAACTTCTCATCCGCCAACGGTGAGGCGTCCTGCGCCAGTTGCCACATCTTCGGTGACAAGGACGAGCTCGCCTGGGATTTGGGCAATCCGGACGCGCCGGTGACGCTCAATCCCATCAGCATGCGCCTCGCGAGCGACCTGGAGATTGGCATCTTCCGCACCTTCACCGGCCACCCGAGCTCCCCCATCAACGGAACGGGGAAGCAGAACGAATTCCACCCGATGAAGGGGCCCATGACGACGCAGACCCTGCGCGGCATGACCAACGGCGGCGCCATGCACTGGCGAGGCGACCGCGCGAATGGTTTCTTCGGCGTCGATGCCGGCGGCGAGGAGATGTCCTTCAAGAACTTCATCGTGGCCTTCCCCGACCTGCTGGGCCGTGCGTCGATGCCCACCGAGGCGGAGATGGACAAGTTCACGACCTTCCAACTCCAGGTGCAGTTGCCGCCCAGCCCCGTTCGCAGGCTGGACAACGCGCTCACGGCGTCCCAGAAGGCAGGGAGCGATTTCTACTTCGGCAGTCGCCGGGTGGACGGCATCGCCATTGGCGACGACAACGGCTTCAACTGCAATGGCTGTCACGCGATTGACCCTGCGCGAGGCTTCTTCGGCACGGATACCCGGTCCAGCTTCGAGGGCATCAGTCAAATCATGAAGATTCCCCACGTGCGGAACATGTACACGAAGGTCGGCATGTTCGGCTTCCCGGACAGCAGCTTCTTCACGCACCCGGAGACGGGCCAGTTGGGCGACCAGATTCGCGGCTTCGGCTTCACGCACGATGGCGCGGTGGACACCCTGTTCCGCTTCTTCAGCGCCATCGTGTTCACCAATACGAGCATCGGTGGGCCGCTCGTGGGCTTCCGGAACGACACCGAGCGCCGGCAGATGGAGGACTTCATGCTGGCGGCGGACACCGACCTGGCGCCGATTGTCGGTCAGCAGGTGACGCTCACGGCGACGAACGCCTCCGCCGTCGGCGCGCGCATCGACCTGCTGATTGCGCGTGCCCGGGCCCCCTTCGCGTCGGCGATTCTCGGTGGCGCGACGCATGAGGCGGACCTGGTGGCGAAGGTGGCCACGGGGACCCGGGTGAAGGGCTTCCTGTACGACCGCGGGGCCGGGACGTGGCGGCCCGACGATGGGGGCGCGAACATCTCCACCGCGGCGCTCCGCGCGCTGGCGAACACGGCGGGGCAGGAGGTGACCTTCACCGCCGTTCCCCCGGGCTCCGGCACGCGCATCGCGCTCGACCGGAACCTGGACGGCAGGCTCGACGGCCAGTAACCGCCGCCGCCTGAGGACGCCCCACCGGTGGCTCCACGCACCGGTGGGGTTGTCATTGGCTGGCGCGGTGGCCGAGGACCCGTTGAGCCGTCAGCGGGCCGGCCGCGGCACCCTGCACGCGGCGTGGCCAAGAATCACGTCGCCATCGACGGTGCTGGTGGGCGTCGGCATCCAACCGGAGGCCAGCCGGGCGTCGAGGAGCTCATCTGCGCTGGGGCGGTGGTCCCACACGGAGACCGAAGTGACTCCGCCCAGTCAGGTCGTGTCGAAGACGAGGTAGCTGCCCTGGTCCCACGGCATCACGACGTCGTGGGTGAACTCGTCCTGGACGATGACCTCCGTCACGTCGCGCGGCGGAGTGCTCGCGAAGCCCCAGCGCACCACGTCCTGGAGCAGGGTGAGGGGCGCCAGCTCCTTCTCCAGCGCGCCGCGTGCGTCCGCTGTCAGCGAGGCCCGGTCGGTCAGTGGCACCATGGCGTCAGTCTACCTCGGATGCAGAGCATCGTGCCGCGCTGCGGTGCGTTGGAGGTCCGGAGGCGCGCCTGGGACTTCAGTCCCGCTCCATCAACGCGCGCAGCACGCGCTCGCCCGTGGCGGGTATCCGGCGGACCTGGGCCCCGGTGGCATGACGGATGGCATTGCAGATGGCGGGGGCCGCGCCCACCAGCCCCACTTCGCCAATGCCCTTGGCCCCGAAGGGCCCCGGGCCGGAGGGGTGCTCCAGGAGCACGGGGTGGATGGCCACGGGCACATCCAATGCGCCGGGGACCTTGTAGTCGCCCATCGTGGGATTGACGAGGCGGCCCTCCTGCCACACCAGCTCCTCGGTCAACGCATAACCCAGGCCCTGGACGAAGCCGCCCTGGACCTGTCCCGCCGTCGCCGCGGGGTTGATGACCCGGCCCACGTCGTGGACGCTCCAGGCCTCCAGCACTTCGACCTGGCCTGTCAGCTCGTCCACCTCGACCTCGGCCACCTGCGCGGCGAACACGAAGTAGCCATTGCCCATGAAGGGCAGCCCTTCGACCCGGGTCCGGTTCGTGTCGAGCTCCCACGCGGGATACAGATAGCGGGCGGAGGCGATGATGGGGCCCCCTTCAACATAGAGCGCATGCCCGGCAATGGCGCCGAAGGAGACCGACTCGTCGGGGTCACCCCGGACGCCGACAACGCCGCCGGGCCGCAGCTCCAGGCGCCGCACCGGACGCTGGAGCAGGATGCTGGCGTGCTTGAAGAGCTGCTCGCGCACCTGCTCGCAGGCCTGGGCGATGACGCGGCCCACGGTGAACGTCGTCCGGCTGCCGCCGGTGCACCAGTCATACGGAGACGTGTCCGTGTCGGGACGGCTGAAGTGGAGCTGCGCCATGGACACGCCCAGCGCGCCCGCGGCGACCTGGGCGAGCGCCACGTCCGAACCCTGTCCCGTGTCCACGGCGCCGGTGCTCACGGCGAGGGTGCCGTCTTCATTGAGCCGGACGGTGGCGCTCGAGCCGAGCAAGCCGGACACGTGGCTCACCGCCGCCACCCCGATGCCCCGCCGTTTCCCGGAGGCCGCGGGCGGGCGCTCCCTCCGCCGTGCCCAGTCGGAGACCTCCCGGGCCCGCTCCAGACAGGCCCGCAGCGTCCCGCTCTCCACCGGCGCGCCGCCCAGCCACTTCTCGCCCGTCTCCAGCGCGTTGCGGAGCCTCAGCTCGATGGGGTCCATTCCCAACGCATCCGCCAGTCGGTCCACCTGCACCTCGCTGGCGAAGTGGATTTGCGGATTGCCGAAGCCCCGGAACGCTCCGGCGCGGAGCTTGTTGGTGTAGACGCACCAGCACTCCACGTCGACATGGGGGATGCGATAGGGGCCGCGCGCGAAGTAGCTGCCGATGTTCGCGACGAAGGGGCCATCATCCGCGTAGGCCCCGGTGTCGAAGTGGATTCGCACCTGCCGGGCGAGGATGCGTCCGTCCCGTGTGGCGCCCGTGCGCATGGCGATGCGGGCGCCATGGCGTGAACGCATCATCGTGATGTCGTCCGTGCGGGAGAAGGTCAGCCGCACCGGCGCGCCCGTGGCCTGCGCCAGCGCCGCGGTGATGGGTTGGTTGGTGGACTCCACCTTGCCGCCGAAGGCCCCGCCCACCCGGGGCACCAGGACACGGACCTGGGACATGGGCACGCCCAGCGCCTCCGCTGTCACTGCCTGCACCCGGAACGCGGCCTGTGTGGAGGTGTGGAGGGTGATTCTCCCGCTGTCGGGGTCCACTTCAGCGAGCGTCGAGCACGGCTCCAGGTAGATGTGTTGCTGCGCGGGCGTCTCGTACACGTCCTCGATGACGACGTCACACCGTGCCCAGACCGAATCGGGCGTACCTTCGACCAGCCGGATGTGAGAGGCGGCGTTGGGGTGGCCGGTGCCGCGCGGTGGGTGCAGCACGGGCGCGTCCGGGCGCAGCGCCTCCTCGGCGTCGAACACGGCGGGAAGCACTTCGTACCGGATGTCGATGAGCCCGAGCGCCTTGCGCGCCGTCGTCAGGTCGACCGCAGCGACAGCGGCAACGGGCTCGCCCGCGTAGCGGGCCTTGCCGCGCGCGAGCACCGGTTGGTCCTTGATGACGGGCCCGATGTCATGAGCGGGCAGGTCCTCCGCGGTGAGCACGGCGCGGACACCCGGCAAGGCCCGTGCGCGCGAGACGTCATACGACAGGATGCGCGCGTGGGGATGCGGGCTGCCCAGCAGCGCGCCATGCAGCATGCCGGGGACGCACAGGTCATCCGTGTAGATTGCGCGCCCCGTCACCTTCTCACGGGCATCCGGCTTGGGCACCGATTGCCCCAGGACTTCGCCCACGGGCTCCTGCCGGGCGTCATCGCTCATGGCTGGCCTCCCAATGAAGCAATCGCCTCCACCACCCGCGTATAGCCGGAGCACCGGCAGACGTTGCTGGCGAGCGCCTGGCGGACCTCGTCCACGGAAGGGGAGGGGCTCTGCTCCAGGAGCGCCTTCGCGGCCAGGACGATGCCTGGCATGCAGAAGCCACACTGCACCGCGCCGTGCTGCACCAGCGCTTGTTGGACGGGGTGGAGCTTCGGGCCGGTCCTGACACCCTCGATGGTGGTGATGTCACGGCCCGGCAGCGTCACCGCCAGGGACAGGCAGGAGAGCACCGGCACGCCGTTCACCAGCACCGTGCAGGCTCCGCAGCCTCCTTCGTCACACCCGCGCCGGGTTCCCGTGGCGCGGACGTCCTCGCGCAGCACGTCCAGCAGCGTCCGTTCCGGAGACACCGCGAGCGCGTGCGCCACGCCGTTGAGGGTGAGGGTGATGGAAACCTTGTCAGACATGCACGCGCTCCCAGGCCTGGGAAAGGGCGCGGCCGAGCAGGCGCGGAATCAGCAAGCGCCGGTACTCCGCCGAGCCGCGAACGTCGTCAATGGGGAACGCCGCCTGGGCGAGGAGCGCTCCCGCCTCGGCGATGTCCTCCGCCTCGAGCCGGGTGCCTACGAGCCGCTGGTCCGCTGCGTCCACACGGAGCGGCACGGGCCCGCAGGAGCCCATGACGACGCGAGCCTGCCGGCACCGCTCACCGTCCATGGCGAGCACCAGCGAGACCGACACCGTGGGGTAGTCCGCCGCCACCCGGCTGAACCGCAGGTGATGGCCCACGGCGCCCGTTTCTCCCTTGGGGACGAAGACACGGGTGACGAGCTCACCCCGTTGAAGCGACGTGCGGTGGCTGCCCACGAACAGGGATTCAACGGGGACGCGCCGCCGGCCGTGGGCACTCGCGACCTCCGCGAGCGCCGAGGCCGCGACCAGGGCCACGGGCAGCTCCGTGCGCGGGTCCGCCAGCCCGATGGAGCCGCCCACGGTGGCCATGTTGCGGATGGCGGGATGCGCGAGCTGCCGTGCCGCGGCGCGCACGACCTCCATGGCCCCGCGCAGCCGTGTGTCGGCCGCCACCGTGCGATGGGTGCACATGGCGCCCAGCCAGACACCCTCCGGTGTCTCGGAGACGGTGAACAGCTCCGGGATGCGATGCAGGCTGACCAGCATGCCAGGCGTGATGCGGCCCGCGTTCATCATCGCAACGAGTGACGCTCCGCCCGCGAGGCAGTGCGCGTCTTCATTCGCGCCGAGGACCGATAGCGCGGCCTCCACGGACTCCGGCTCCGCGTACCTCATTGCGTCACCCCCCAAGTCTGCCTCCCTGGCGTCTACCTGGGCGCCGGGCGTTTTCGGATGGCCCTGCATCCCATGTATGAGCATAGATTGATTTCAGTGTTTTCGTGAAATCCAGGTCCATCGCTGTCAATCTCGACGCACCCTCAACGAAAGGTGCGTCATGCGCTGGAGTCTCCAAACCCTGACGGGAGCCCTGGGCTTCCTGTCCTTGTCGCTCGCCGTGCCCGCCCAGGCACAAGCCACCAATGTCGCGCTTGGAAAGCCCGCATCGGCGTCGTCCATCCACTCGGTCGGCTATCCCACGCAGTTCGGGCCGGCCAAGGCGGTCAACGGCATCATCAACACGGCGGACCGCTGGTCCTCGGCGGTCTCACCCCTGCATTCGAATCCGGAGTGGCTGGAGGTGGACCTCCAGGCCGTGCATGGCCTGCAGAGCATCACCCTGTACGTCAGCCGGGACAGTACTTACGGACGGATGGTCGACTTCGACGTGCTGGCCCGCGCCACCGACACCGCGAGCTACCAGGTCGTCCCGGGGGGCGCCATCACCGGCAACACGGAGAACGTCCGGACGCTCACCTTCGCGCAGCCCGTGAATGCCCGGTACGTGCGGCTCCATTGCAAGCTCGCGACGAACGACAACCTCTGCCGGGTCCGTGAGTTCCAGGTGTTCGGCACGGCGCTCGCGAACCAGCCACCCGGGGCCTTCGCGGGCAACGATACGAGCATCACGCTGCCCGCCAACACGGTGCCACTCCAGGGCTCGGCCAGCGACAATGATGGCACCGTCACGGGCTATTTCTGGGACCAGGTCTCCGGCCCTTCGGCGGCGACGCTGACAGGCGCCACTTCCGCTTCGGCCTCGGCCAGCAACCTGGTCGCCGGGGTGTACGTCTTCCGGCTCACCGCCACGGACAATCTGGGGGCCACCGGCTCGGGGCTCGTGAGCGTCACCGTGCACCCGGCGAGCGCGCCCTCGGACCCTCGTGCCGGGAAGCTGCATGTCTGGAATCGCGGTGGGCGCTACGACACCGTCGTCTTCCTGCCCAAGGACTACGGCACCCAGCCGGGCAAGAAGTACCCGCTCGTGCTCTCCCTGCATGGTCGAGGCGGTACCACGCTCAACGCGGACCACACGGAGGTGGGCTCGAACCCGGAGGGCTTCATCCGGCAGCTCACGCCCGGCAAGCCGCTGGTCGACACGTTCCCCGCCGTCGTCATCGCGCCCAATGGGCCCCGCGTGGGCGCCCCGCACGACACCTGGTGGCAGGTGGACTCCACGCACAACCTCGTCCAGCAGGCGCTGACCCAATACGAAATCGACCCGGACCGGGTGACGATGACGGGCCTGTCCGCGGGAGGGAGCGGCGTGAATGAGCAGATGAAGAAGTATCGCTCGACGTATGCGGGCGGGATGCCCATCGCCTATTTCCCGCCCACCTTCACGGATGTCTGCGAGGTCGACGACTTCCCCATCTGGGCCTCGGGCAACGCGGACGATGGCACCTTCAACGTCCACCGGTGGACGAGCGCCACTTCCGGCTTCTACACCCTGGTGCGGCAGTGCCCCGGCTACAGCGGGGAGTTCCTCCTCACCGTGAATCCCAGCGGCGGGCACAGCGGCTGGGACGCGTTCTGGAGCCGCTCCGATGTGCAGAACTGGCTTGTGAGCCAGCAGCGCAAGGCGCCTTGAACCCCGGCGCTCGGGGCGGTGGACGCCGGGAGGCGCGTTGTGCCGCCCCGTCGCTCAGGGTTTCCCGGGCGGCTGCTCTCCCGTGGCCCTGGGTGAGGTGATGGAGTCTCCCTTGGGGTCGGGGCCGCCCGTCGCGGCCGCGACATCCTCGGGCCGCAGCCGCTCCCGCAGAGGGGCGGGCGGGGTGGACGGGACGGCCCTGCTCAATCCTTCCGCCACGCGCCGGCCGTACTCCGCATCCGCTTGTCCGAAGTGCCAGAGCATGCGCTCCTGGATTTCAGGCGTGCAGCCCTTCAGCGCGCCAATGAGGTTGGCGACGAGCTCGTCGCGCTCCCAGTCCTCGAACTTGCGGAAGCGTGGCGCCCACCCGGTAGCGCTGCGTGTCCGAGTACGAGAACGTCCGGCCCTGCAGGAGCTTGTCGTCGGAGAAGTCCAGGCCGTCCACCAGCACGCCTGTTCCGAAGGCGGCCTGCTCCACCTCCGCGAAGTAGTCCACGGGGTTGCGGTCCAGCACCATGCGGCCGACGGGACGCAGCGGGAAGGCATCCTCGGGCCACAGCTTGGTGGCGTCGAGCGGATCGAAGTCGAGCTCCGGATGCTCGCCGTCGCTCATGAGCTGCACGCAGAACTCCCACTCGGGTGGCTCGCCCCGCGCGATGGCCTCATACAGGTCCTGCGTGGCGTGATTGAAGTTTCGCGCTTGAATCGCCTCCGCCTGGACCTGGAGCAGGTTCTTCACGCCCTGCCTGGGCACCCAGTGGTACTTCACGAGGACGGCCTCGCCCTGGCCGTTGACCCACTTGTACGTGTTGACGCCCGAGCCCTCCATGTGACGGTAGCTGGCGGGGATTCCCCAGGGGCTGAAGAGGAACGTCACCATGTGCATCGCCTCGGGGGAGAGGCTGACGAAGTCGAAGATGCGCCGCGTGTCCTGCCGGTGGGTGACGGGGTCCGGCTTGAAGGCATGGACCAGGTCCGGGAACTTCATCGCGTCGCGGATGAAGAAGACCTTGAGGTTGTTGCCCACCAGGTCCCAGTTGCCGTCCTCCGTGTAGAACTTCACGGCGAAGCCGCGCGGGTCCCTCAGCGTCTCAGGAGAGTGGCCCCCGTGGATGACGGAGGAGAAGCGCACGAACACCGGCGTGCGCTGGCCCTTCTTCTGGAACAGCTTCGCGCGCGTGTACTTCGACACGGGCTCGTCGCCCACCGTGCCGTAGGCCTCGAGGTAGCCGTAGGCCCCGGCGCCGCGGGCGTGCACCACGCGCTCGGGGATGCGCTCCCGGTCGAAGTGGGTGACTTTCTCGAGGAAGTGGTAGTTCTCCAGCGTGGTGGGCCCCCGCGCCCCCACGGTGCGCACGCTCTGGTTGTTGGAGACTGGATGGCCCTGGCGGGTCGTCAGCATGTCCTCCTTCGCATCCTTCGCCCCGTCGTTGACCGTCCCGTGCCCGGTTCCCTGCGCGAGTTGCTGCACCAGCGCCTCTTCCGTCTTCCTGCTCATCGGGTGTCCTCCGGTTCCCGTCCGCGCCGGGACAGCGCCTTCACGGTCAGCCGCCTGACCTGTCTGGCGCCGTGACGGGGCGCACCATCGGCAGCGGGGACGCGGCGCTCAACGGCCCCAGAGGGCGTGCTTGAGGAACCGGACGCGGCCCATGGGCCTGCGTCGAGCATCGGGCACTGGGCCCGCCCGCCTCGGACAGGTGCGAGCGGGGCCTTCTCGGCGCGCCTGGATTCACTCGAACCAGGTGGGCACGACCTCGCGGACGCCCGGGAGCCCGGCGATGCGGCAGAGCCTGCCCCACGCGTCCGGAGTCAGGGCGCCGTGGTGCGCCTCACATTCGGCGTCGCCGGTGGGGAAGAGGTAGAGCGTTTCGAGAGCGGCATCGCAGCCCGCGCGGCCTCGCGAGGGGCCGCGCGGTTGGACTGTTGGCGCAATCTCCCGGACGCGCGCGAGCAACGCGGCATCCCCCGTGGGGAGGCAGAACTCCACCGAGCCGTCGTTCCTGCAGCCTGTCGCCTGGGTGAAAGCGAACTTGTGCGTCGGGCATGTCAGGGCAGGGGAGGTCTGCTCCCGGGCAGGCGTCTCGTGCGAGACGGTGCTGCAGGACGGCAGGGCGGTGAAGAGCAGGAGGGCCAGGAGGCGACGGTTCATGCCCATGGGGAGCTGAATCGGATGTCGTGGGTGGCCACGCCTCAGCGGGCCGCGGCCTTGCCGCGCTCGAGCTTGCGCACCCGGGCGCAGGCTTCGTTGACGCCCAGGTCACACGCCTTCTTCAGGTCGGCCATGGCCGACTTGAGGTCTCGCAGGTGGTAGTGCGTCCCGCTACGCTCGAGGTAGGCGAGCCCGTGGTCGGGGTTGCGCGCGAGGAATGCATCCCAGAGCGGGAGGATCTCCTTGAAGCGCCGCTCGCGCGCCAACGCGTAATCCCGCTGCTGAACGGTGCGGAAGTCCTCGGCCCCCTCGGCTTGCGTCTCCTCGGCCTCGGCCTCCGCCTGCTGCGGCGACGTGACGACCCATGCACGCCGCTTCGCCACTTCGGGGTTGCCTGGAGCGAGCTCTCCAGCCAGTTCGAGCAGGCTCAAGGCCTCCTCGCGGCGCCCGGCCTTGTGTGCCTCCCAGGCGTCGTAGATGAGCCCCTTCACCACGTGGTCCCGGATGGCCCGCCCGTCCGAGTCCGTCGCATCCAGCCGCAAGCCGTGCAGGAGGTCCTCGCCCGCGGGTTTCCACTGCCGGCTGCTGGAGTAGACCCGGGCACGTTCGAAGTAGACGGACGCGCGAGCCGGCCGCAGGGCCACGGCCCGGTTCGCCTCGTCCAGCGCGGCTTCCAGCGCATTGGCTTGTCGCAACCGCCGCGCTCGCGCCAGCCGGAACTCCCAGTAGTCGCCAGCCGCCAGCGCCTGGTCCAGCAGCTTCATCCCCCGGTCCTTCGCGTCCTTGGCCGGCAGATCGCGCGCCCGGTCGAGGTCGGCGAAGCCGCGCAGATAACCCAGCTCGGGCCGAGCGAGGCTCTGGGCCTTGGCGAAGGCCTCCATCTTCTTGTAGCTGCCGCCCCAGCGGGGCGCGAGGGAATGGAGGTAGACGACCTGGACGTCCACGCAGCCGGGGCACTGCTCCATGGCGCGGGTGAAGGCGCGCTCGCGTGCCTCGGAGTCCCCGAGCGCGTTCGCCGCATGAATCAGCGGCCGCGCCGCGGTGACTGCCTTCGGCTGGAGCGTCCAGGCTCGGGTGAGGTCGGGCACCGCACGCTCGAAGGCCTCATGCATCCCGGAGAACTCCTCCGCCGCGGTCTCCCCCGCGAACCGCCCCCCGCGTCGCAGGTAGCCCACCGACACCCAGTGCGTGCCCCGTGCGAGGTAGGGCGCGAAGGAGCGCGGTGACGCCTTCACCCAGGCGTCGAGGAGCTCCGTTGAATCGGAAGAACCGTTGCCGAGCGCCAGGATGCCGTCCGTCATCCAATGCTCGTCCCGGGGATTGGCCTCCATCCCCCACTGGAGCTGCTCGACCGCCAGGGTCAGCTCGTCGAACTGGCGGCGGAGCAGGAGCGAGCGCAGCGCCACTCCGTCCACATGGCCGCGAGGGATTTCCCCCGCCTTGCGCTCGGTCGGCGCCACGATGGGAAGCTCGCGCGGCGCGGGGCCCGGGGCGGGTGTCAGGACGGGCTCCTGGCGGACCGCCATGCGCGCCGCGACGTCCGCGCGCCGCTGGGACAGTGCGGTGTTCAAGGCAAACCCGGCCGCCGCCAGGCCCAGGACGACGACGCCCGCGCCGAGCGCGGTCCGAAGAGTAGGCATTTGTCAGGCATTCTACCCAGGACAGGCCGCCGCGTGCCTCCCTGGCCGTCTTCTGGACAGCGGCCATGGGCCGGGGCAGATGTGCAGGTACCGATGGCCTCCCGTCCCACCTCCGTCCGTGCTGCCTCGCCCCGGACGCAGAAGACGAAGCAGCTTCCCGCCAGCACCCGGCGCGTCGGCGTGAAGGACGCCGGTTCGGGCGGGGGGCGTTGGCTCTTCGGCGGGTGGCTGCTGCTCGTCCTCTGGCTCAGTGTGGAGTACGCGCTGCTGCCCGACGTGAAGCTCCTGCGGACACAGAATCCCCGCACCACGGCGCTCATCACGCAGCGCGCCGAGGAGGCGCTCGCGGCGGGCCAGAAGCCCCGTGTGCGTCAGTCCTGGGTGCCGCTGTCCGCGGTGGCCCCGCACGCGGTGGACGCCGTGCTGACCTCCGAGGACGCACGCTTCTACAAACACGAGGGCGTCGACTGGATTGAGGTGGAGAACGCCCTCGAACAGTCCGTGCGAAAGGCGCGTCTGGGGCGCGGCGCCTCGACCCTCACCCAGCAACTGGCCAAGAATCTCTATCTCTCCACGGACCGCAGCCTGCTGCGAAAGGGCAAGGAGTTGCTGCTCGCCCGCCAACTGGAGACCCACCTGTCCAAGCAGCACATCCTCACGTTGTATGTGAATGTGGTGGAGTGGGGGGAAGGCGTGTACGGCATCGAAGCGGCGGCGCGCGAGCACTTCGGCATTCCGGCCCGGGCGCTCAGTGTGGCGCAGGGCGCGATGCTCGCGGCGATGTTGCCCGCGCCACGCCGCTGGCTGCCCGCCCAGAAGCCCGATGCCCTGCGCACCCGCGCGGCCGTCATCATCGCGAGGCTGGAGCGTGAAAGACGCATCAGCGCCGCGCAGGCCCGCGACGCCCAGGACGAGCTGTCGCGCTACTTTGGCGAGACGCCCACGCCTGAGTCCGTGGTGGAGGCCATCTCCCGCCTGGCTTCGGAGAGCTGAGCCGCGGTTTCAGCGCCGCTTCACGTGCTCGCCCCGGGCGCCAAGGCCGACGGCCGCCCACGTCAAACACAGGCAGCCGGGGGCATGCTCCTGTTTGGGATGAGCGTTCGCAAGGCGCGGATGCCCCGAGCTCTGCTAGAGGAGCGTGGTTGTCAAACCACACCCTGGAGTCTTCGTATGTCCCGGTTTTCTCGTCACGCGCTGGTGCTCGCGCTGCTGCTCACGTCTACCTCCGCGCTCGCGGGAGCGCAGTGGGTGCGGGCGCGCACCGTGCTCAACACGTGTGGCTACTTCAGCAACGCGCAGGCGGAAATCACCCTCACGTATCGCAACGATGACCTGCCCTGGGGCACCAGCGTGTTCCTCATCTATGGCTGGGGTGGAAGCTCCGGCCCCTCCAGCGCGTTCGACTGGGCTCCGGCGCCGCAGACGGTCGAAGTGCCGGCCGTGGCGCCGTACCACTGGGGCACCACGGTGACGGGCATCATCCGGGCGCGGTCGTCCACGCAGTACTCGAGCCTCAACTACGTCTGGAAGGTGGTCCTCCCGGATGGCCACGAGTTCTACGAGAAGGGCAATGACTCCACCTGGGGGTACTACGCCGCGGACTTCTCGCAGGTGCCGACGCCGTGCACGAACACCGCCGGGAGCTTCATTGGCAACCCGACGCCGTTGACCATCACCACGGTCGTCAAGAACTGACGGCGTCTGGCCGGCAGGCTCCGTGACGCGTGCGCCGGGGAGGGAAGGGGCGTCATGCGCCTGGGGAGCGCCGTGGTACGGCAGGGCGCTCCTTTTCGCATGGCTACCGGGGCGTGTTGATGACCGTCAGCCGTTGCGGCTCCGGCGTGGCCCAGTTCTGCGGGTTGTTGCCAGACATGGTGATGCTGTCGATGGTCACGTTGCTGTCGAAGAAGTAGAGCGCTCCGCCTTCCTGGGCCCGGTTGTCGCGGAACTCGCCGCCGCGGAAGATCCACTGATTGCTGGCCGGGAGGTGCGCGGTGTTGACCGCGCCGCCCACGCCGCCGAACTGGGTCCGTGGCCCGGTGCACGCGTTGTCGTGGAAGATGTTCCCGGTGGCGACACCCCCGCTGGTGGGCGCAATCAACATCAGCGCGCCGCCGAACGCGGGCGCCCTGTTGTAGCGGAACACGTTGTTGTTCACGTTCACGTTCGAGCGGGAGCCAATCCAGAGCGCGCCACCGGCATTCTCCGAATACGAGCCATCATCGCCCGCGCCGCTCTCTCCGCCGTCCTTGTTGCCGTGCTCCAGGATGCAGTGTTCGAGGACGTCCTCTCCGGCGTCCGACGTCGCCGCCAGCCGCAGGCCGGCCCAGCCCGTGCTGGGATCGCTCGCGGTGAAGACAATGGGGTCGGTGGCGGTGCCCTGCGCGGTGATTCGGCCGTACACGGCGAGCTTGAAGTGTCCCCGGAAGCTCAAGGTGACGCCAGGCTCGATGGTGAGCCGGGCCCCTTCGGGCACCGTCAGGTCTCCCGTCACCAGGTATGGCGAGCCCGCGAGCGTCAGCGTGCGCGTCGTGAGGCTGCCGCTGAGCTCCGTTCCGCCGGACGTGGTCACCGCGACCGTGGTGCTCGCGGTGGTGTTGCCGCGCTCGTTGGTGGCCGTGAGCGTGTAGGTCGTGGTCGACGTCGGGCGAACCTGCGTCGAGCTTCCGCTCACCTCACCCACGCCATGACTGATGGAGAGGCTCTGCGCGCCGGTGACCTCCCAGGTCAGCTCCGCTGACGCTCCTGCGTTGACGGTCGCGGGTGCTGCTTCGAAGCGAAGGATGCGGGGAAGGTCGGGGACAGGGTCCGACGAGGAGCAGGCAGTGGCGACCGCGACAGTTGCCGCGAGGGCCAGGACGACAAAACGCGACTGGAGCATGCCCGCTTTCTAGCGCAACCGGGGAAGCCGGATAACCGCCAAAGGGGAGGAGGGCGCTGCCCATCGATGTTCACTCACGGAAGGCAGGCAGGTCCTCCAGGGGGCAGGCCGCATGGGCGCTTGAGGCGGCTCCTGCGTGGGACCCTTCCTGTCCGCACTCACGAGCCGCCTCCATGGTGGAACGCGCGTCGAACGCTCAGAGCGAGTGGCTCAGCATCCAGGTGTAGATGTCATGGCCCGCGGAGCCGCTGTAGGTCCGGCTCCAGGAGTCATGTCCCACGCCCTGATACAGGGTGAGCTGCGCGGGCGGGCTCGCCGCCGGATTGCAGACGGTGTTCAGCCGGTTGACCGGTTCAATGGACCCGTAGGGGGACACCGTCGTATCCGCGGTGCCATGGAACGCCCACACGGGGACGTTCCACATGTTGCAGATGGGAAGCCCATTGCCGTTCCCCGCGATGGGGACGACGGCCGCGACCTTGTGCGGATACGTCACCGCGTACGTCCAGGTGACATTGGCGCCGGCGGAGAGCCCCGTCAGATAGATGCGGTTCGCGTCGACGCGATAGCGGCTCTTGGCGAACTCGATGATGCCGTCAATCTCCCCGCTGCCCCACCAGGCATTGAACCGCTGCGGCGAGATGAGGATGAAGGGGAAATGCCGTCCGTTCCGGATGAGCCGGGGCGGCGCGGTGACTTCCATCAGCTCCTCCAACCCCGCCGCGCTCCCATCTCCCTCCTGGCCCACGCCGCCGAGGAAGATGACCAGGGGATAATCCGCCTCGGCGTTGTCGTCGTAGTCCTGCGGCAGGTACTCCCAGTAGCCGTAGTTGATGCCCGGCACCGTCGTCCTGGGGCGCGCCAGGATTTCTCCCTGCGCGGCCAACGCGCCCTGCGTGAAGAGCAGGACCGAACCCAACAAGATGCGCTGCAAAGTCGACATGGCAACTCCTCTCGACTGCTGGGGGAGTCGCTACTTTAGCCATTGAGTTACATCGAATCCACTGCTGGTGTGGGTTGCAGTTGCGGCGCACAAGTTCAGATTCAATGGCAGTCGTGTGTTCAAGCGGCTCACGCCAAGGGACGCGTGTTCCGATGCGCCGGCCTAGTTGGACTGCGCGAGATGCGCACGCGAGGTGAAGCGTGCGCACTC
>JBKGHI010000074.1:0-33597 GCA_046520405.1 Myxococcus sp. 1LA | reverse complement strand
CCCGCCAGGGGCGCCACCAGCCGGGACAGCGCCCCGTCCCGGAAGGCCACGCGCGCGGGAGCCTGGAGCGCCGCGCTGCTGGCGTCCGCCTTCACCGGAGTCACGGTGACGAAGGCCCGCGAAGCCTCGGCGAGCTGCACCACCCCCTCCTTCACGGGGGCGGGCGCGCGCGCTCGGCGGGGGCGGAGGAGGTGGCCGCGCCCGAGCAGGCGGCGGAGAAGGCCCAGAGGCCAAGGAGCAGGGTCCTGTTCATGCCCCAGGCCCTGGGCAAGTCCTGGTCCACCGCGTCACGGCCTCAACCCATTGGATTCATTGGAGACAGCGACGCTCAGCGAGCAGGCGTGACTGGTGCTTATTGAACCACCTGTGCACTTTCGCCACAGTGCCCGGCGTGCGCATCTCCACGAAACTGGGCCTGGGCCTGACGCTGACGAGCGCCGTCATCCTGGGCGCCTACGGCTACAGCCAGCTCCAGAAGGAGGAGCATGATTTGCGCACGGCCACCGAGCAGGCGACGCGCCTGCTGTCCACGGCGCTCCAGGTGGCCATGGAGAACGCGCTACGGGACGGGCAGGCGGCGGACGTGAATGAAATCCTGGAGTCGCTGGAGCACCGCGACCCCACGGTGGACGTGTTCGTCTTCAACGCCCAGGCCGTCCCCGTGGTGCGCTCGCCAGGCAGCTCCCAGACGCTGCACCTGGTGGAGGACGCCTCCCGGCGGGTGCTGAAGACGCACCACTCCCTCACCCACTTCTCGGGTCCGGAGAAGCTGTCGCACCTGCTCATCGTCCTGCCGCTGCACAGCGACGACGACACCACGGTGGTGGGCGCGCTCGCGGTGCTGAAGCCGCTGGACGGGCTGCGCCAAGACTTGGAGTCCACCACCCGCTCCACCGTGCTGTCGGTGCTGACGCTCATCGCCGGCATGTCCGTGGTGGGCTGGCTGCTGCTGCTGCTCTACCTCCAGCGCCCCCTGGAGCGCGTGGTGCGGGCCATGCGCGCGGTGCGCGGCGGCGACTTCTCGGCCACGGTGACGGCCGGCGGCGACGACGAGGTGGGCGAGGTCGTCCACGCCTTCAACGGCATGGTGAAGGAGCTGGGCGAAGCACGGCAGCGGCTGTCCGCCGAGGCGGAGTCGCGGCTGGCGCTGGAGGCGGGCCTGCGGCGCGTGGACAAGCTGGCCGCCGTGGGACAGCTCTCCGCGGGGCTGGCGCACGAAATCGGCTCGCCCCTGCTCATCCTCAACGGGCGGGCCCAGGCCCTGGCCGCGCGCGCCGAGCTGCCCGACGACGTGCGGCGCAACGCGCGCATCCTGGTTGAGCAGTCGGAGCGCATCGCGCGCATCGTCCGCCAGCTCCTGGACCTGGCCCGCCGCAAGCCGTCGAAGCTGGAGTCCCTGGACGCGCTCGCCTCGGTGCGCGCGGTGGTGGAGTTGCTGGAGTTCGACGCGCGCAAACGTGACGTGCGGCTGACCTTCCATTGCGAGCAGCCCCTGCCCCGCGTCCTTGCGGACGGAGACGGGCTCCAGCAGGTGGCGCTCAACCTGCTCACCAACGCGCTGCGCGCCACGCCTCGGGGCGGCGAGGTGCGCGTGACGCTTTCGCCCTCCATCTTCCAGCCCGCCCCGGGCCTGCGCGAGCGCCACGGCGTGCGCCTGTCCGTGGAGGACACCGGCGTGGGCATGGATGAAGCGGCGCTGGAGCGCGTCTTCGAGCCCTTCTTCACCACCTGGAGCGCCCACGGCGGCACGGGCCTGGGCCTCCCGGTGGTGAAGGCCATTGTCGCCGAGCACGGCGGCGCCGTGACGGTGACGTCACGCCAGGGCCAGGGCACCCACTTCGTCGTGAACATTCCTTCCGAGAAGGAAGAAGGAACGGGGGCGGTATGAGCACTCCCAGGAAACGCCTGCTCATCCTGGACGATGACGCGGGGGTGGTGGACTTCCTCTGCGAGTCCCTGGATGCGCGCGGCTACGAGACGGTGGGGCGCAGCTCGCCCGAGGAGGCGCTGGCCCTCTTCGAGCGCGAGTCCTTCGACCTGGTCATCACCGACGTGGAGATGCCCCGCATGCGCGGCACGGAGGTGCTGGAGGCGCTGCTGACGCGCAAGCCGGGCCAGTTGGTGGTGCTCATCACCGCCTTTGGCAGCGTGGAGCTGGCGGTGGCGGCGGTGAAGGCCGGCGCCTGCGACTTCGTCACCAAGCCCTTCAACATCGACGCGCTGCTCCTCACGCTGGAGCGCGCCTTCCGCGAACGGCAACTGCGCCGCGAAATCGTGCGCCTGCGCGCGGCCGTCCCCGGCGACACGCCCGGAGGGCTGGTGGCTCGCAGCCCCGCCATGCAGAAGGCGCTGGAGGTGTCCCGCCGCGCGGCGCGCAGCGACGCCACCGTGCTGCTCACCGGCGAGACGGGCACGGGCAAGAGCGCCCTGGCGCGCTTCATCCACGAGTCCAGCGCCCGGCGCACCCAGCCCTTCCTCCAGCTCAACTGCGCCGCGCTGCCCGCGAATCTGGCGGAGAGCGAGCTGTTCGGCGCCAGGCGCGGCGCGTACACCGACGCGCGCGAGGACCGGGCCGGCGTCTTCGTCTCCGTGGGCGGGGGGACGCTGTTCCTGGACGAGGTGGGCGAGCTGTCGCTGGAGGTGCAGGCCAAGCTGCTCCAGGCGCTGGAGACGGGGCGCGTGCGCCCGCTGGGCGCGAGCACGGAGACGCCCGTGCGCGCCCGCGTGCTGGCCGCCACCAACCAGCCGCTGGAGGTGCTGCTGCGCGAGGGCCGCTTCCGCGAGGACCTCTACTACCGCCTCAACGTCATCCGCATCGAGGTGCCCCCGCTGCGCGAGCGGCGCGAGGACATCCTCCCGCTGGTGGACTTCCTCCTCGGGCGCCTGGGCGAGCAGCAGCAGCGCGAGGTGCTGGGCGTGTCCGCCAGCGCGCTGAAGCGGCTCATGGCCCACGCGTGGCCCGGCAACGTGCGCGAGCTGGCCAACCTGCTGGAGCGCGCGGTGGCCCTGGCGGACCACGACACGCTGGTGCCGGAGGACTTCGACCTGCCGGGCGGCGGCGACAACGGCCTGACGCGCTGCTCAGCCGCGCCTCGGGAGAGGACGCGCCCCTGGAAGAGGTGGAGCGCGCCTACGTGCGCCGGGTGGTGGAGGCGCAGGGCGGCAACAAGGCCGCCGCCGCGCGCATCCTGGGCATCAACCGGCGCACGCTGTACCGCAAGTTGGATTTGGAGGAGTGAGGCGCGCCCTCAATCCGCCAGCGGCATGCCCCAGTCGGGCTGGCCGCGCTCGCCCATCACCCAGCGGTACACCTCCACCACCTGCTCCGCCTTCGCCTTCCAGGTGAAGTGCTTGAAGATGCGCTCCCGGGCGCGCTCGCCCATGGGACGGATGACGGACGGGTCCGCCGCCAGCTTCGTCAGCACCTCGCGCACGCGGGCGACGATTTCCTCCGGCGTCCCCATGGGGATGGCGAAGCCCGTGGCCGGGCTCACGATTTCCCCCGGGCCGCCGTAGTCCATGACGATGGGCACCAGGCCCAGCGCCATGGCCTCGCACACCACCGCGCCGCCGAACTCGCGCACGCTGGGGAAGCCGAAGATGTGGTTCTTCGCCAGCCGCCCCTGGAGCTCGTGGTGCTTCACCCAGCCGGCGAAGGTGACGCCGGACTCGATGCCCTCGCGCGCCGCCTGGGCCTTGAGGTTGGCCATCTCCTGCCCGTCACCGATGTACTCCAGCACCACCTTGCCCTCGCGGATGAGCGGCGCGGCGGCCTCCATCAGCATGGCCATGCCCTTGTACGGCACGAAGCGGCCCACGAAGGCCACGCGCAGGGGCAGCTCCACCGGCCCCTCCGACTTCGCCGCGCCGAAGCGCCGGGTGTCGATGGCGTTCTCCGGCACGTACACCGTCTTGCCCTGCCACCGCGCCGACACCTGGCCCCGCGTGGCGCGCGAGCCGGTGAGGATGGCGGACGCGTTCTCCCGCGTGGACTTGTAGAAGGGCATCAGCTTGTACGCGTCACGCACGTAGCTGAGCCACTCCTTCTCCCGCCGCCGCGCGCCGCCAAAGCCCTTGGGCCAGGGCAGACCGCCGTTGAGCGGCCCCATCACGAAGGGCACCCCCGCCTTCTTGCACCGCGCCGCCAGGGTGCTGGGCGTGGTGGGGCTGATGGGCGTGTAGCGGTGCACCAGGTCGAACTCCCCCGCCTCGATGCGCGGGCCGAAGCGGCGCCAGAGCACCTCCTCGAAGTAGTAGTAGGGCAGCGCGCTCAGCGCGGTGGCCGTCGTCCAGCCCACCCCCGTCTTCCCCCGCAGCACCTCGCCCACCTTGTCGAGCGGCTTCTCCACCGGTGTGGAGTCCAGCGCGGTGAATTGCGAGCCCTCCTGCACGCCCTGCTCGAGGATGTTCTCCCGGTTGCGGACATGGGTGACCAGGTGCACGTCCGCCACCTCGGCCAGGGCGCGGTAGAGCGACCAGCCTTCAAGTGGAACGCTCACCCAGTCGGGGTTGCACAGCTCGGCAATCAGGAGGACGCGTGGGCGGGGAGCAGGCATACGTGCCACTCCATCTATCCCAACCCGTGCCTGGGATGTAGCCTCCTCCGGTCCCGATGTACGCCCCTTACCGGCCGCCCTACCTGCGCTACACCGCGCTGCTTGCCTTCCTGGTGCTGGCCACCGTGGGCGGCGCCGTCATCCACCCCGTGGTCGCATTGGCCCCAGTGCTGGGTCTGGGGGTGGTGTGGGTCATCCTGAAGGTGCCGGTGAAGTACCCGGTGTTGGTGGTGACCTGGCTCGTCCTCGCGGTGGACTACGTGCCGGAGCGGCCCCAGGCGGGCCTGTGGCCCTCGCCGCTCCACCCGCTGGGCGAGCTGATGTTCGCGCAGCTCAGCTACATCACCAAAATCGGGGCGCTGCGCTTCCCGCTGGTGGACGTGCTCATCGTCGGGCTGATGGGGCTGGCGATGTGCCGGCGGGTGAAGGGGTCCAAAATCGACCCGGCCCCCCTGCCCATGCCCCGGCCGCTCGCCGCCGCGGTGGCGCTGTCCCTCATCGCCATCCTCTGGATAGAGGTGCGCGGCATCGCCCGGGGCGGCGACATCAAGAACTCGCTCTGGCAATGGCATCAGGCCGCGATGATGCCCTTCATCGTCGCGATGTATCACTACGCGCTGCGAGGCCCGGAGGACTGGCCCATCTTCGCGAAGACCATCATCCTGGCCGGCCTCACCAAGTCCGCGGTGAGCACCTACTTCGCCATGGTGGTGGTGCATGAGCTGGGCGTGGAGGTGGAGTACACCACGTCCCACTCCGACTCGATGACCTTCATCTTCGCGCTGCTGGTGTCGGTGCTGCGCTTCATCGAGAAGCCCAAGCCCGCGCACATGCTGCGCGGCATCGTCATCATCGCGCTCATTGGCATCGGCATGATCTTCAACGACCGGCGGCTGGCCTATGTCAGCTTCGCCGGCTGCATGCTGGCCGCCTTCCTCATCAACCCGTGGACGCCGCTGAAGCGGTTCCTGGTCCGGCTGGCGCCCCTCTTCGTGCCCGTCCTCATCCTGTACATCGCGGTGGGGTGGAACTCCGGCTCGGGCGTCTTCAAGCCGGTGCAGACCATCCGCTCGCTGATTGATGGCCAGGGCGGAGAGGGCAACCTGGACTACCGCGACATCGAGAACCTGGACGTCATCGCGACGTGGGCCCAGTTCCCGATATTGGGCACCGGCTACGGCCACGAGTTCCTGGAGCCCATCCCGCTGCCGGACATCGCCTTCGTGTTTCCGCAGTACCGCTTCCACCCGCACAACTCACTGCTGGGGCTGTTCGCGTTCGGGGGGATGCTGGGCTACACGGGCGTGTGGCTGTACCTGGCCGTCACCATCTATCTGGTGGTGCGCTCGTACCATCGAACAGATGTCTCCGAGTACCGCGCCGCCGCGCTCATCGTCGTGGGCCTGACGGCCACGTACATCAACCAGGTGTTCGGCGACATGGGCATCATCTCGTACATCTGCACGTTCCAGATGTCGCTGGCCGTGGCGATGACGGGAAAGCTCGCGGTGCACACCGGCGCGTGGCCCATGCCCAACAGCCGGCTGGTGGGCCCGGCGCCCACCGCGCCCGTGCCACCGCCGGGCGCCATCGCCTATCCGAACGAGGAGGCTCCGGCCCCCACCGCGGCTCGCAAGGACTGAGCGCCGGCGAGCGCGTCATGCCGATGACGGCGTGTCCGGCACCACCGGCAGCACGACGTGGAAGGTGCTGCCCTCGCCCTCGTTGCCGGGGGACTCCGCCCAGATGCGGCCGCCGTGGCGCTCGACGATGCCCCGCGCGATCGACAGCCCCAGGCCCAGGCCGCCGTAGGAAATCCCGTGCGCGCGGCTGAAGCGCTCGAAGATGTCCTCCAGCTTCTCGCCGGGGATGCCCAGCCCGTGGTCCACCACCTCCACGTGCACGCGGCCCGACTCCTCGCGCGCGGCGAGCCGGATGCGCCCGCCCTCCGGCGAGTAGCGCAGCGCGTTCGACACCAGGTTGGTGAACACCTGGTCCAGCCGCTCGCGGTCCCCGGGCACCATCAGCCCTTCGGGCGCGTCCAGCTCGATTCGCTGGCCGTCCGGCAGCGGCTGGAAGTGCTCGGCCACGTCGCGCAGCAGCGCGCCCACGTCCAGCGCCTTGGGCTCCACGTGCAGCTCGCCCCGCTGGATGCGCCCCACGTCGAGCAGGTTCTCCACCAGCTTCGCCATGCGATTCACGCTGCGGTGGATGCCTTTCAGCGCCTTGCCCACGCCCGGCGCCAGCGTGTCCCCCGCCTTCACCGTGGCCAGGTGCGCGTAGCCCCGCGCGGCCTGGAGCGGCGTGCGCAGCTCGTGCGCCGCCATGGTGAGGAACATGTCCTTGGCCTCGCTGGCCGCCCGCAGCGTCTCCACCGCCCGGCGCGCGTCGTCGATGTCCGTCGCCGTGGAGACCCAGCCGGCGAGCCGGCCCTGTTCATCCCGCTCTGGAATGGTGCGGGACAGGAACCAGCGGTACTCACCATCCGCCCGCCGCAGCCGGCATTCCTGCTCCAGCGGGTGGCCGGCGCGCTGGGCCTCCTGCCAGGCGGACCGGAGCGTGGAGGCATCCTCCGGGTGCAGGCAGCGCAGGGTGTCCTTCCACTGCCGCCCCTGCTCCGGCTTCAGCCCCGCGTAGTCCAGCCAGCCCCGGTTGGCGTAGCCGATGGTGCCGTCCAGCAGCAGCTCCCAGACGAACTGGGGCATGGTGTCCACCAGCCGGCGGAAGCGCAGCTCGCCCTGCTGCTCCAGCATCCGCCGCTCGCGCTCCCACAGCGCCGTCTCATGCCGCTGGAGCCGCTGCTGATGGAGGTACAGCCCGACGAAGGCCTCCACCTTCCAGCGCAGCACGTCCGGGTGGAAGGGCTTCACCACGTAGTCCGCCGCGCCCACCGTGTAGCCATGCACCAGGTGGGCCTCGTCGCGGCTGTGCGCGGTGAGGAAGATGATGGGCGTGTAGCGGGTCCGATGGCGCTGTCGGATGAGACGGGCCGTCTCGAAGCCGTCCACGCCGGGCATCTGCACGTCCAGCAGGATGACGGCGAACTCCTCCCGAAGCAGCCACCGCAGGGCCTCGGGCCCGGAGGTCGCCCTCACCAGCCGCTGGCCCAGCGGCTCCAGGACGGCCTCCAGCGCGAGCAGGTTGGCCGCGTTGTCGTCCACCAGCAGGACGGGTGCATGGGACGTGGGTTGCTCGGGCGCTCTCACCCGTGATGCCTCCCTTCGTGCCTGACCCCTGGCGGTAATGCGCCCTTGGGAATTTGGCAACGGATCCGGCCCGCTCCGCCGCCGTCCCCGGCAACCAGACGAACACACCACCCCCGGTCAGGACGCCCTCATCATGGTGCGGGCACGTTACCCTCACCAGTCCACGGAAGGCCGCCGCTCGTCTATTGACGGACCGGCAACACCTTCCAGGGCGGGAGGACGTCCTACCGTATGGACCGCTACACCACCGCCCGCTGGAGCATCTGCGCGAGCATGTCCGCGCTGCGCTCGCTGCTGAACGTCGTCTCCACCTTGCGGCGGCCGGCCTCGCCCAGCCGGTGCGCCTCCTGGGCGTCGCGCGCCACGGCCTCCAGCTTGTCCGCCAGGATGCGGGGCTGCTGCGGGGGAACGAGGATTCCGTCCACGCCGTCATCCACCAGCTCTGGCACACGCCCGCGCCCGTCACGACCACCGGCACGCGCATGGCCATGGCCTCCATGATGGCCACGCCCAGCGGCTCCTGGAGGCTGGCCAGGGAGAAGATGTGGGCGCGCTCGATTTCACCACGCACCACGTCCTCGCTCACCGCGCCCAGCAGCGTCACCGCGTCGCCCAGGCCCGACTCCTGGATTTTCGCCTCCAGCACCTTGCGGTACGTGGTGCCGCCGGCCTCGTCCTCGCCCGCGATGGCCAGCCGCGCGTCCAGCCCCTTCGCGCGCAGCATCCCCACCGCGTCGATGAGGTCCGCGTGGCCCTTGCAGGGGTTGAGGCGGCCGCAGGAGAAGATGCGCAGCGGGCCTTCGCCGGTCCACGCCGCGTAGGGCACGGAGCGGTTGAACTTGCGCAGCTCCACGCCCATGGGCGCCAGCTCGATGCGCGAGGGCAGCGCGCCGGCCAGCGCGTCATTCACTTCCTTGAGCAGCTTCTTCGTAATCACGAAGGCGAACTTCGCGTGCCGCCACTTCTCACGCTGGTTGGGGCCGTAGTCGTCCAGCGGCCCGTGCAGCGTCATGCTGTAGGGCAGCCCCGACAGCAGGTTCGCGAAGAGCGCCACGTGCGCGGCGTTGGCGCACGAGTGGACGTGGACGTGCGTCCAGCCCCGCTCCCGCGCCAGCGACGCCAGCCGGCCGCCCATGACGGCGAAGGCCAGGAGCTGCGCGCGGCCCTTCGCGTCCAACCCTTCCGCGCGGGCGATGGAGGCCAGGCACCGAGCCCACCCCGTGGGCATGGCGCGGGCCACCTCCGCGGCGGCCTTGGCGACCCCCAGCGCCCCCGGCGGCGCCAGGTACTCCGTGCGCGACATGGCCTCGCGCGCCCAGCTGTGCGAGATGATGCGCGCGGGCGGAGGACGCGTGGACACCAGCTCCGGCGTCACGCCCTTCCCTGGCAGCGCCTGCAGCTCGCGCCAGAAGAAGATGTGCGTCTGTCCGGGGAACTCGGGAATCAAATAGCCAATCTTCTGCACACCGGATGGCATAACACGCCTGCCCGCCCCTGCCACGGCGTGGGTAGCGCCGCACCCAGTCCGTCACACGGCCTTCACGGCGCGGTGGAACGAGCGCTGCGGTCCTCCTGCCGGGTCGCCTGGAGAGCACGCGGCGGGGCGCCCGGTCCGGAAGGCCGTGACATCTGGATGTCACGGCGGCGCGCCTCGGCAGGTGAGCGGGCCGCCGCGCCCCGGGTTGTCCGGCGAGGCCGTTGGGTCGACACCACGCGTTGCGCTATACCGAGCCCCTCCCCATGGCAGCCGATTCCAGCGCACCTCCCGCCGAGACCTCGCCGACCGACAGCGCCATTCCGTCCCCGGCGCTGCAACGGCTGTGGTTCGCCCTGGAGCGCCACGCCTGGGCTTACCTCACCGTGGTGCCGGCGCACCCCGGCGCGCCCGCGCTCGAGGCCGCCACGGCCGTGCTGGAGGCGGGCGCGCCCTACGCCTATGCGCAGAAAATCCACCTGGAGGACGCCACCGGCCTGTCGCCCACGGCCGCCGCGCAGAAGGTGCTGGAGCTGCGCGAGCGCGTGTCCCGGGGTGAGCGCGTCGTCGCCGTCATCGACTCGCTGCTGACCCACCCGGCCAGCCTGCCCCTGGCGCTGGCCGCCGACGGCTGCCTCCTCTGCGTCACGCTGGGCGAGACGGACTTCGGCGCCGCCAACAAGACCCTGGAGTTCGTGGGCCACGAGCGCTTCCTCGGCAGCGTCACCTTTCCCCGGCTGACGAAGAAGCAGCGCCGGGCGCTTTCCAAGAAGAAGGCATGAGCTCCTCCTCCGAGCCCCGGCTCAGCGTCGTCATCGCCACGTACAACCGGCTGCCCCTCATCACGCGGCTGCTGTGGCAGTTGGCCGGGCAGACGCTGCCGCCCGAGCAGTTCGAGGTCGTCGTGGTGGATGACGGCTCCAAGGAGCCCACCCGCGAGCCGCTCCAGGCCCTGGCCCTGCCCTTCACCCTGCGCGTGGAGGTGCAGCGGAACGCGGGCGCCGCCGCCGCCCGGCACCGGGGCGTCATGAGCGCCCGGGGCGACGTGGTGCTCGTCACGGATGACGACATGCAGGTGGCGCCGGACTTCCTGGAGCGGCACCTGGCCCACCACCCGCCGGGCTCGCGCACCGTGGTGCTGGGCCGCATCCGCCCGGACCCGTCCATTGGCGACATGCCGCTGTTCGAGCGCTGGTACGCGTACCTCAACAACCGCATGGCGGACGAGCTCTCCGTTCCCGGGGCGCGGGCGCGCGGCGTGCACCTGTTCACCGGGAACGTGTCCTTCCCCCGGGCGGACTACGTGGGCGTGGGCGGCTTCGACAAGTCCCTGGGCCAGTCGGAGGACGTGGAGCTGGGCGTGCGGCTGGAGAAGGCCGGCTGCGCCTTCGTCTTCGCGCGGGACGCGTACGTGCTGCACGGCAGCGACCACGTGTCCTTCGAGCGCTGGCTGAAGCGCGCGCACCGCTACGGCATGTTCGACACGCAGGTGGCCCGGAAGCACCCGGACGTGCGCGACGTCAACCCGTGGCGGCTGCTGTTCAAGACGAACCCCTCACCCGCCCGCTGCTGGCGGCCACGCTGGTGGCGCCGGATGCGTCGCGCGTGCTGACGCGCGCGGTGATGCACGCCGCCAACGCCGCGGACAAGCTGGGCCTGGAGAAGGCCGCCTTCGCGGGCACCTCCGTGGTGTACGGGATGGAGTATCTGCGCGGCGCGCGCGGCGAGGCCGGCGGCTGGACGGGCATGGCCCGCGAGGTCGCCCGCTACCTGCAGGGCCGGGGGGAGTAGTCACACACCATGCTGAAGGCCAGGGACTCGATGATTGGCTCGCTCGTCACGGATGCGCTGGAGTTGGCGAAGGCCGCCAATGGCAACTCGGACGCGAAGTCCATTGCCAAGGTGGTGCTGACCAGTGACTCGTACCGCATCACCGCGCTCAACCGCGCCCGCGAGGCCGCGCTGGCGTACCGCATCCCCCTGCTGAACCACGTGCTGCGCGTGGCGCAGACGGCGGTGATGGGGATTGAGATTGGCAAGGACGTCACGCTGGGCAAGGGCGTGTACTTCGTGCACAGCCTGGGCGTCGTCATCGGCGGCGACGCGCGCATTGGCGACCGCGTGCGCTTCTACGGGAACAACACCGTGGGCACCGCGAAGGACAACGGCTATCCCGTCATCGAGGATGACGTGTGGATTGGCGCGGGGGCCCGCATCCTGGGGCCGGTGCGCATCGGCGCGCGCTCGCGCATCGGCGCCAACGCGGTGGTGCTCCAGGACGTGCCGCCGGACAGCGTGGCCGTGGGCATCCCCGCCCGCATCTTCCCGCGCAAGGACACGGACGAAGTCGCGCTCTAGCGCGGGGGGCGATGACGCGCCCAGGGGATGCAGCGTGAAGGGCTCGCGGATGAAGTCACGCGGTGGCGACAACGCGCCCGAGGAGAGCGACGTGATGCGTTCGCGGACGAAGATGGGCGCTGGTGCGGCGACGCCGACGCGCCCATGGAGGACGATGTGATGCGTTCGCGGACGAAGGCAGGCGCCGCTGTCCTGTCAGGCGCACTGCTGGCCGGCGGCACGGTGACGGTGGCGCGGGCCGTGGGCGCGGGGGCACCAGGCGCGGCAGGGGCGAGCAGCACGGCGATGGCGGCGGGCACGAGCGGCACCGCCGTCACGACGCCCGGCACGGAGCAAATCGCGCCGGTGATGCTGTACGACGGGGGCCTGTCCTCCGGCTGGAAGGACATCGGCTGGGCGCAGCGCGAGCTGCCCAAGGGCGCTCCGGCGCGGATGCGCCTGTTCAACTACGCGGGGTGGATTCTCTACCGGCCCAAGCTGGAGGGCACCTTCGGCGCGCTCTCGTTCCGGTTCAGCGCGCCGGAGTCCTTCGGCGAGTTCCTGGAGGTCCGCCTGGACGCCCCGGGCGCCGCCAGCTTCCCCCGCGTGCCCATCATCCCGGAGCTGCAGGTCCGAAAGGACGGCGAGTGGTCTGAAATCGTCATCCCCATGGAGCAGCTCAACCCGCGCGGCGAGCCGTTCGACCGCGTGGTGCTGCGCGCGTCCAAGAGCGTGGGCCGGGAGTGGGTGCTGTTCGACAAGGTGGCGCTGGTGCCGCTGCCGCCGGACCTCGCCGCCGCGCTGGCCGCGGGAGGCGGCCGCCAGGGTCAGGGCAGCGGCCGCGAGGCCCCCATGACCATCGACTGCACCGCGCCGGGCCACCGCATCAGCCCGCTCATCTACGGCATCGCCTTCGACGGGCTCACGGAGAAGCGCGACAAGCACCAGTACGAGCTGGGCGCCACCACGCGCCGCTGGGGCGGCAACACCACGTCCCGCTACAACTGGAAGCTGGGCGGCGTGTGGAACACGGCCAACGACTGGTTCTTCCAGAACGTCGACATCGGCCTGAGCTACGACGACTTCCTGGAGTCCAACCGCAAGCACGGCATGACGTCCACGCTGACGGTGCCCATCCTGGGCTGGGTGGCCAAGGACGCGAAGTCCGTGGGCTTCCCGGTGACGCGCTTCGGGCCGCAGCAGCAGGAGGACAACGGCTCGGGCAACGGCCTGGCCCGGGACGGCACGCCGCTGAAGCCCGGCGCGCCGACGCTCACCAGCACGGAGGCGCCGCCGGAGTTCGTCGCCGAGTGGATCCGCGCCATCCGGAAGAAGGACCAGGAGCGGGGCCAGCGCAGCGTCCAGACGTACATCCTGGACAACGAGCCCATGCTCTGGAACTCCACGCACCGCGACGTGCACCCGGAGCCCCTGTCCTATGACGGGCTGCTGGAGCGCACGATTGCCTATGGCACGGTGGTGCGGAAGGAAGACCCGGAGGCCCTCATCGCGGGGCCGGCCGAGTGGGGCTGGACGAACTACCTGTGGTCCGCGTTGGACTTCGCGCCGGGCAAGATGCCGCACTCGGACCGGCGCGCGCACGGCAACGTCCCGCTGCTCCCCTGGTACCTGCGGCAGCTTCGCGAGCACGAGAAGAAGACGGGCGTGCGGCTGCTCGACATCGTGGACCTGCACTTCTATCCCCAGACGAATGTCGGGGTCGGCCTGGAGGGCAACACGGACCCGGCCACCAACGCGCGCCGCATCCGCTCCACGCGCGGGCTGTGGGACCCCACGTACAAGGACGAGTCCTGGATTGGCGAGCCGGTGCGCCTCATCCCGCGCATGAAGGAGTGGATTGCGGAGAACTACCCGGGGCTGCGCATCTCCATTGGCGAGTACAACTTCGGCGCCTTCCGGCACATGAGCGGCGGCCTGGCCCAGGCCGAGGCGCTGGGCCGCTTCGCGCAGGAGAACATCTACTCCGCCTACTTCTGGCAGTACCCCACCGAGGGCTCGCCGGTGTTCTGGGCGTTCCGCGCGTTCCGCAACTTCGACGGCAAGGGCGGCCGCTTCCAGGACATGTGGGTGCCGGCGAAGGCCCCCGAGGGCACCAGCGTGTTCGCCTCGCGCGATGAGACGTCCGGCAAGCTGGTGGCGGTCGTGCTCAACTTCGACCCGGACCAGGCCGCCCAGGCGCAGATTCAACTCAAGGGCTGCGGGGCGCTCGACAGCGTGCGCGTGCTGGGCTACTCGGGCGCACCTGGGGGATTCACAGAGCAGACTCCCGGTGCGAAGGCCGCGAGCTCCCTGACCCAGCGGTTGCCGCCCTATTCCATGACCGTACTCGACCTGACGGTGAAGAAGCCATGAGCTCCGCCGCTGCCCCCGTGCCCCCGCAGTCTCCGTTCATCACCGGCCGTCCGCGCCTGCGCATCGGCCAGCTCGCCATCGACCAGCTCACCTTCGACGAGGCGGTGACGGAGATTGGCCGGCTGGTGGACTCGCGCGAGGGCGGCTACGTCTTCACCCCCAACGTGGACCACGTGGTGCTGGCCGAGGACCACGAGGCCTTCCGCGAGGCGTACGCGCGCGCCCGGATTTCGGTGGTGGATGGCATGCCCCTCGTCTGGGCCTCGCGCGCCATGGACGTGCCGCTGCCCGAGCGCATCGCGGGCTCGGACCTCATCCTCCCGCTGATGAAGCTGGGCGCGGAGCGCAAGTGGCGCGTGTACCTGCTGGGCGCGGGCCCTGGCGTGGCGGAGAAGGCGGGCCGCATCATCAGCGAGAAGTACGGCGTGGAGGTGGTGGGCTGGGACTCCCCCATGGTGAGCATCGACGGCGGCGACGCGCAGAACGACCCGATTGTCGCGAGGATTCGCGAGAAGGACCCGCACCTGCTGCTGGTGGCGCTGGGCTGCCCGAAGCAGGAGGTGTGGATTTCGCAGGTGACGTCCAAGCTGGGCCCCACCGTGGCGATTGGCATTGGCGCGGGGCTGGACTTCATCGCCGGGACGGTGAAGCGCGCGCCTGTGTGGGTTTCACGCGCGGGCTTCGAGTGGCTGTACCGGCTGACGAAGGAGCCCAAGCGCCTGTGGCGGCGGTACATCCTGAATGACTCGCGCTTCGCCACCATTCTGCTGCGCGAGTTCTGGCAGCGGACGGGCGCGAAGAAGCCGGAGTAGCCGTCCCCCGCGTCACACGGGGGTGAACTTCATCCCCGTGGCCCCGGAGTGCTCCAGGGCGAGCTTGAGGTCCTCGGAGAGGATGAGGGCGATGTCCCAGCCCCACGTGCGGAAGACCTTGGCGTCGCCCACCTTCGTGGGGTCGATGCGCATGGAATCCACCGCGGAGTACTGCCCCACTTTTTCGGGCAGGTCGTCCTCCGGTTTCCAGAACTGCACCTGCGACGTCTCGTCATTGATGCAGCGGATGAGCTTGGTGGCGACAAGGATGAGGTACTGGTCCGGCTGCCCCTGAACATCCACGGGAATGAGCTGCACGTCATCGGGAGCAAGCTCCGCGAAGAGCGATGCCACGCTGACGTGAACCACCGGCGTCACACCGATACCCGCGGTGGAGTAGTCCAACCGCCTCCCCGTCCCATCAACGGGGATGGTCAGACGGCCCTGGACTTGGACGGGCTGCCCTGCCCGGAACATCCAGGGGTCCTCCACCTCATTGCCTTGCGCGTCGCGAGGGTCGCCCAAATCCCAGTTCCCGGACTGGATGTCCTCGGAGAGGTCGAAGTAGCGTGTGGGCATGGAGATGTTCTAGCGCGGGTGTCCCTGGGTCAGGAGCTTGTTGATCTCCGTTCCCCGGGTTGCAGCTTCCCTTGCCAGTTGTTGCAACGCCTTGGTCAGAGCCTTGCGGCACTCGTCCACGCTGCGGCACCGCGCTGTCGCGCTGTTCAACCGCCTGAAGACCAGCGCGTGGTACTCCTGGGGATGCGGACCTCGGTGGCCTTGAACCTGGACGATGTTCTCCGGGTCCTTCAGCTCCATGCCTGCGCGTTTGAAGAGTCTCCGGAACTCCGGCGTCCACGGCCCACCCCGCGCTGTCGAAACCTCGTTCTTGTTCGTGGCGATGTGGTGCTTCTGTGTGCGGCTCGCGCCGTCCGCGCCACCGGCCGTCATGGCCACGGCATGCGGTGCCAGCGCGACGGTGAAGCCCTCGGCCGTCATCGCCACGGACTCCACACGCCCGAGCGCCGCGTACCGGTAGCCCGCCTGCGCCTCGACGGCCAGCGCCGCTTGCGGCGAACCCGGGAGCCTGGGCGCTTTCGCCACCAGTCCCGCCGTGTTCCCGATGGCCGCCGTGGCCAGCATGACGAAGATGCGCGCGGCGTTCTCCCCGAGCACCTCGCCGTAGGCCTCCCCCGCCGCGCGGAGCTGCGCGAAAGACGTGGCCTGGTCCACCTGGCGCACCAGCGCAATCCACCCATCCAGCAAGCGCCACACCGTGTCCACGCCCAGGTACGCAATCGCGGTGGCCGTCACGAGAGCGGCGACGCCCTTGCTCACCGGCTCCGGCGTTCGTACGCGTAGACGCCACTCCTGGCCGGCACACCGAAGCGGTGTCGCGCATCGCGCAGGGGATGCGGCGAAGGCTTCACGTCCCGCGCCAAGGACACCACGGCGGCTTCGAACGCTTCGTCGTCCAGTTCCACGGGGCTGGCGTCTTCCACGTCGCGCGGGGTGTGGACGATGGGCGCCGCGGCTCCCGTGTCCAACCGGACCACACGCACCGTCGAGCACGCGGGCCCGATGAGCAGCAGCAAGAGCATCCAAGACGGCCGCATGGGCACCCCCGTGGCCTCGAATCCATCCGAGGCACCCCGTCAAACTAGCCGCGATGACTGACTCGAATCGGGCAAGCTCCCAGGTGTCTGCGATTCATGCGCCGTTCCCACAGGAGCCTCGAAGTCATGAAGCCCCCGCTCGAACTTCCCGAGGACCTCCGGCGGATGCTCCGCTCACACTCACCGGAGCTCGCGTCCGACATCGAGCGGTTCCTCGAAACGGCGCCTTCACCGTGTCTGTACATCCGCTCGGAGCGCGTCGCTCGCTCGCCCCTCCGGCCCTCCATCCTTCACAGACTGATGGGCCACAGGGCCGCGCAGCCCGTGCTCTCCGCGCTCGACAGCAAGTTCGGCGGCATCCCCTACGTCGAAGAGGCGGACCTGACCTGGGAGGGCTTCCAGTTCCTGGGGCAACTCAACTTCGCCCAACTGAGTGACGCGCCCGCCACGTTGCCTCGCCAGGGCGTCTTCGCGCTCGACCGTGACCTTCGCGCACCGGATGGCTCCGACAAGTCGTTCCGTGTGCGCTGGTATCCAGAGCCCACCGAAACGCGCGCCCCCCCTGTCTCACCGCCCCCCTGCGTCGGACGCTGGGAGACGCGGATGCGGTTCTCGGCCGGCTGGTCGCTCCCGAGAGGTGATGCCTGGGAAGCGCCGCTGTCGTCCACGGGCGACACGCAACTGCGTGACACCTGGAACGATTGGGCGCCTTCGGGCTACCTGGAGGATGAGCGGAGCCCAGGCATCCATCGCGTGTCCGGCCACCGAAGCGGGGGGCTCGATGAGCCCTCCTCCTTCGTACCGCCTCCCGGACGTGACAGGGACCTTCGAGCGTACGCGCAACTCTTGCGCCTCGACTTCGACAACGCCTCCGGATTCCACTGGGGCACGAATGGAGCCTACGTGCTGCTCCACCCAGAGGACCTGGCCGCGAACAGACTGGAGCGCGCGGTGGTGGCCTGGGCGAATGCCTGAGTGAATCTGGAAGCACGCTCGCACGTCAGACGAGTTGGGCCTGCCAATCAGGTCCTCCCGCCGACACAAGCAAACGTGCGATACCCGACACCCATGTCCTCCTGGAACCGCGCGGCGGGAGCGGCGCCGTCACCGCTGCTGCGGCACGCCTTGGCCTCGCTGAAGCAGCACTACGCCTGGGAGTACAGCGCCCTGGGCGAGGCCGAGGCCACCCGGAAGCTCCAAGCGGGCCTCGTCACCGCGCACCGGCAGGGATTGGGAGAGACGCCACAGGCCGTGCTGTTCGCGCTCGGCCAGGTGCTCGCGGACACGGCCACGCCCGGCTACGACGCGACCTCCTGGGCCACCACGTGCCGGCGCTCCGCCCCCGGCCACGGCGTGGCCAAGGGCCCGTGGAAGGGCGCGCTGACCATCCGCGCCGCCCAGATGCAGGCCTTCGAGGCCCCCGCGAAGCCCCGCCCCCAGGACCGGCTGCTCGCGCATCTGCGCCGTGTGTTCCCTGAACGGATGCGCGCCCTCAGCCCCGCCGCCGCGCTCGCGCTCGTCGAGGCGGGCATGGCCACCGCGCAGCGCCACGGCATCCAGGACGCGAAGAGCGTCACCCTGCTCACCGACCTCGTCGTGGTGAAGGGCCCCGGCTTCGAGGACACCGCCGACCTGGCCTGGAGCGGCGCCATCCTGCGCTCCGCCTCGATTCCCTCCGAGGAGAAGGCCGGGATGATTCTCCGCATGCTCAAGCAGCGCGGCAGCGAGGTGCCCGATGCCACCAACCGCTGACTGGACCGACCGCGCCACCCAGGACGTCGCCAACGTGCCCCCGGACGCGGGCTCCCCCGTCATGAGTTGCCCCTCTCCCGCGGCCACCGTCGTGGTCCAGGTGTGGTGCCCGGAGAATGGACAGCTCATCGGCGACACGTCCGTCCAGCTCACCGGCCCCACGGGACAGCAGGGGACCACCGCCGTGGACTCGGGCGCCGTCACGTTCCGCCCGCTGCGAGGCGGCGCCTATTCGCTGCAACTCACCCTCACGGGCGCGCACGCCAGGAACTACCGCATCGACGCGCCGCCCGGCCCCTTCTCCCTGGGCGAGAGCGAGACCAAGAGCCTCATCGTCCCCGTCCGGTGCACCATTCCCAAGGCTGTCGCCACCGTGAAGAGCCGGCCTCCGCTCCAGGCCAAGGCCCAGGTGACGTCCCGCTCGGGTGAGCCGCAGGCCCCCGCCTCTCCCCAGAGCCCCGCCTCCGCCACGGCCACTGTCACCTCGCGGCCCCCTCTCTCCGCCAAGGCCGGCGCCACCGCGCAGCCTCCGCGTTCCGCCACGGCCGCCGCCGCTACGAAGCGCCCGGGCTCCGCCCAGGCATCCCATTCTCCTCAGCCCAAGCGCGACTGAGCCCACCCGACAAGGAGTTCCACGTGCAATTCGAGGTCTACGAGGGCGACCCCATCAAGCTGGCCGGCGTCGAGACTCAAGAAGCCATTGAGTTCACCCTCCTCAACACGGACGGCAAAGGCAAGGAAGAGCAGGCGACGGCCAAGAGCCACGAACACACCTGCGGCAAGGTCCCCGCTGGGATGGAGAACTACGTCATCTCCTGGAAGTACAAGCTGCCGGACCAGGAGGACCTCCTCTCTGGCAAGGACACCTTCCGCGTCTGGCCCCGGAACCTGAAGCTCGACGTCCAGATGCAGGAGGGCGCCAAGGGCTCGGTGGAGGGCTTCACCTTTTCCCTCAAGCAAGGTGAGGAGACCGACAAGCCCACGGTGACGGGGGGCAGTTGGGCCGGTCCCCTCAAGCCCATGGCCTACAGCCTCGACGCCGTCTCACCGTGGAAGCTCGAGGAGAAGACGGCCTCCACGGAGGAAGCCGCGCGTTACACGCTCAAGGTCTCCCAGCTCCCGTGGAAGGCGAAAATCATCTCGCACAGCACGGGGAAGGCGGAGGACTCGCCCTTCAAGCAGTACGTGAACCTGCCCATCGTCGACGGCACGGATGCCGGGAACATCATGAAGGTGGAGGTGGCGCCGCACGACACGGCACTCGGCTTGAAGGGCCAGAAAATCAGCGTGTGCGTCACCTTCAAGGCCACCAACAGCAAGAGGACCACGCCCCGTCCGGCGCTCATCATCAACGGCGCGGAGCAGACCAGCACGGACCCGGGTGCGGCGCCAGGAATGGCGGCCCTCGTCTACAAGGCCCAGCTCGCCCTGCCGGCGAATGGCGGCAGCTGCGAGTTCCACGTCCAGCTCGGCTATGCCGGAGGCGACAGCTGCCACATCCAGGTCGGCTTCGATGACGGCACGGGCGACGACGAACGCTGGGTCTGCAACTGGCGGCGATTGGAGTCCGAGTTCGTCGTGCCCCACAGCGACCTGCGCCAGGGGTGGGATGCCATTGTCAACAACGACGACGCCGCACCCGGGCCCCATCCTGGCTTCGAGGCCGCCATCAAGCGAATCCTCGATCCGCTGTTCATCGAGCTGAAGTTCCCCGACGCGTTCCGTGCCGTCTACACCGCCGCCGACATCAACACCCTGTTCGCCGACAGGGATGGCGCGAACACCTTCGTCATGCCGGGCTCTCGTGTCTCAGGAAGGCTCACTGCGGTCAAGAACTGCACGTTCATGGCCCCCGCGGACCTGGATGCCCTCAGAAGCCGCGTCCTCAACAACCCCGCTCCGGATCCACAACGGCTCATGCTCGTCTGGACGGACATGCTGCCCAAGACGCTCGCTGATGATGACGACAAGGTGTTCGACGCATCCCCCGGCGAGTACTACTGGTATTTCGAGAACGCCACGCCCGTGGACAAGGAAACCACCAGCCCCAACCTGCTGACGGCGCTGAGAAACCCCGTCTGCAAGGACGCCAGGCAGCTATGGGGCGTGGAGAAGGTCTACTGGTACATCACCGGCTATCGCAGACAGGGCGACTCCGAATGGTTGACCTGGGATGACTACGGAAAGAAGTCGCCGGACGAGCAACAAGTGCTGTCGGACCTCAGCGAGTACTGGGGCAAGACCGAAATCTTTCCCTCATCGGCAGCCGAAGCATCCAAGTGGGTCGAGTTCGTCAGTTTGCGGAAGTTCAAGCTCAAGATCCCCAACGCGGGCCCTGGTGACCCTGGGCACTACCTGAACTGGCAAGGCTTCGAACACAAAATCCTCATCACCGTGGGGCTCCGGCACTTCCAGTCCGGAGCAAACGCCAATGCCATCCAGGGGAAGATTCGAATGACGCCTTGCATGGGCCTCGGCACCGCGGATGGCGTCGCACGAACGCTGTGCCATGAAATCGGCCACAACCTGGGCCATGCGTACTTCGAGAACAAGGACCACGGTAAGGACAAGGATACGGAGACCCTGGAGAGGGATGGCCGCGGCCGGCTTGCCGGTTATCAGATTCCAGGTATCGACTTTGACGCCTACATCCCCGCGGGGTCCTTCTACGCCGGCCGCGGCCACAAGGGCGCGCACTGCGCACATGGCCTGAAGGCCGCGGGGCTGCTGGCCGGCCTCAAGGACGACACCCGCTTCACGGGCCCGACGTACCAGCTCGACACCAACTGCGTCCTGTTTGGCCAGGGTGACCAGACCAAGAGCGTGAAGTTCAGCTACTGCCCGGAGTGCACGCGTTACATCCGGGCCAGCGACGCGACCACTGTCACCAAGAACTGGAAGGCCTGAAGCGCATGGCCCCCGGTATCTTCGAAATCGAGGGACAGGACTACTGGACTGACCCGTTCAAATTCAGCGCCCAGGTGCTGAGCAAGTTCGTCCCCAAGGGTCGCTACGGACTGTTCCTGGACGCACCCGCCAAGGCCACGCTCCAGGGCATCAAGTCCATCCCCGTGCTCGCGCTGTACGCCGTGAAGCAACTGGAAGCGCGCACCTATAACCCCTGGCGGGCGGGGCACCTGGTGGCGGTGAGACTGGAGGACCGGGCGCTCGAATGCATCCCATTGTTCGAGCCTCCAGAGCAGGCAGGGGTCTTCGAGGACGACGAGCCCTCTCCCGAGCCCACGGGCGAGGGCGCCATGGCCATCGTTGACCAGACGGACGCGCTCCGCCTGGATTCGCTGCAACAGCCCGGGCACTATCTGCTGACAGCGCTGATGCTGGACCGCATGTCCAACCGCGTGCCGGTCCACCTCACTGGCGCCCCTGCCGGTGGCTACCAGGACGAAGAAGTCGCCCGCTTCCTGGAGGCCCTGAAGCAACAGCCGCCACCGCCCGCGCCCGTGCGGTACGCGCCCGGCCAGGACGAACGCCAGTTCCAGGCACGGCCGGACAGTCCCCCCGCGCCGGGAAGCCCGGGCATCGCCGTGCACGGTGAGCGCGTGTTCCTGTACGAGCCGGGCCGGCCCGCGTGGGTCCGCGGGACCTTCCAGGTGCCCGTGCTCGCCCATGAGCGGGTTCCGCCCAAGGCGGAGAAGGGTGACGACGACTTCGGCGAGCCCCGCCCGGTGGCCATCGTCCCTGTCTCCCTGGTGGTGATTGGCAGCCGCACCGGTGAGGCCGAAGTGATTCGCCTCCGCGTCCCCTGCTTCCAGGACGCGCCCGTGGAAGCGGGTTCCCTGGTGACGGGGCACTTCGAGTACGACCTCTTCCAGCACCCCGCCTTCAATGGGAAGGCCCAGACGAACTTCGTCTATGCCTTCTGTGGGGAGGCCATGAGCGGCCCCACGCGGATGGCCGTGGTGACGCGGGACATGCTGGAAGTGGGGGCCCGCCGAAAATAACTTCGTCCATTTTCCCCGCCCCAGGCGTTGGGCATTTCGTGGACCCCGTAGGCCCCTCCAGACGTGGCCCCTTGAGCGACGACACCTCGGCGGAGGCAGGCCGGTGGCTTGCCCGCTTCCACGCCGGGGACGCCCAGGTCCTCAACGCCTGCTACCGCGACCACTTCGACACGGTGTACCGCGCCGCCGCCCGCGTCCTCCCGGCCGTGGACGCCGAGACGGTGGTCCATGACGTCTTCCTCCGGCTCGTGTCCGACGAGGCCGCGCGCCGCTCCTTCCAGGGTGGCTCCCTGGCGGGATGGCTGCACACGCTCTCCCACAACCTCGCCGTGGACCGGGTGCGCCGTCAGCGGCGTGAGTCGGATGCGCTGGCCCAGCTCGCCGTGGAGTCCTCCGCGTCCGAGGACCCCGCTCCCCCAGAGCCCGGGCTCGACGCCAGCCTCCTCCTGGAGCGCTTCCGCCGGGAGTGCCTGCCTTCCAAGTGGGCTCCCGTCTTCGAGGCCCGCTTCGTGCGCCAGCTCAGCCAACGCGAGGCCGCCGCCGCCCTGCGCATGCGCCGCACCACCCTCGCCTACCAGGAGCTGCGCGTCCGCCAGCTCCTCAAGAAGTTCCTCCTCACCCCGGAGGCCCGATGAGCCCCTCCTGCGACCTCCTCCCCCTCGTCGACCGTCACTTCTCCGGGCGAATCGCGCCTCCGGATGAGCGGCGCATGCGCGAGCACCTGCCGGACTGCGCCCATTGCCGGGAACGGTATGAGCGGCAGCTCCTGCTCGCCCGGCTCGACCCTTCCGCTCTGGATGCGCGGACCCGGCTGGCCCGGGGCTTGGGGATTGAAACGCAGACGCCCGCGCCCTTCTGGCAGCGGATGATCCACGGCGCGGGTGGCCAGCAGGCGCCTGTGGATCCAAGGCGGGTCGAGCCCGGCGGCGAGGCGCGGAATGGAACCTCCGTTCCAGGCCGGCTCGCGACGAACTCGGCCACCTCAGCGGATCCGACATCCCGCCGCCCCGTGCGTGAAGGCACCTTGCTCTCGTCCGGCAAGGAAGGGCCCCACTGGTGGGCCCTGGCACTCGCGCCCTTGGCGGTGGCCTGCCTCGCGCTCCTCGTGGTCCGCCTGCCCTCCGCGTCCACCGACGACTCGGGCTTCACCTCCCGAGGCGCGGGCAATGCGGCGGCCCAGGCCCGGCTGCTTGCCTATGCCGTGGCGCCCGGCGGGCACACCACCCTGCTGGGCCCCACACTGCGGCCCGAACAGGAGCTGGCCTTCGCCTTCCGCAACCCCGACGACCACCGCTTCCTCATGGTCTTCGCCCGGGACACCGCGGGCCGCGTCTACTGGTACCACCCGAGCTGGACCGACCCGGCGAGCAACCCCTCGGCCATTCCCATCCCCGCTGGGGACACCTTGCGCGAGCTGCCCGAAGCCATCTCTCATCCGCTCGCGCCTGGGGCCCTTACCCTTCACGCCGTCTTCCTGGAGTCGCCGCTCACCGTGAGGCAGATGGAGTCACTCGCGGAGCTGGGTGACCTCGACGCCGTGCTCCCCGCCGGCGCGGACATCACTTCGCTCAAGCTTCAGGTCATCCCATGAGATTCGCTGTCCTGCTCCTCGCCCTGCTCCCGATGGCGGTGGGCGCGTCCACATCAGAGGCCGTGCGGCCTCTGCCGAGCACTGCATCCTCGGAGCCCGCGACGCCGCCACGTACCGCGTCCTTCGCGCTCATCATCGGCGTCAACCGCAGCCACGAACCGGACCAGCCCGCGCTGCGCTTCGCGGACGATGATGCCGCGCGCTACCTGGACCTGTTCCGCATGCTCGGCGCGCGCACGTATCTGCACGCGCGCCTGGACGACAACACGCGCCGGCTGCACCCGCAGGCCGCCGCCGAGGCCCTGGACCCCAAGCTCCCCCAGCTGGCCTCCTCCGTGACGAAGCTGGGCGAAGACATCGCCCTGGCGCGCAGCCGGGGCGTGGAGACCGTGGCCTACGTCGTCTACGCGGGCCACGGCAACGTGCGCAACGGCGAGGGCTACGTCAGCCTGGAGGACGGTCCCCTCACCGGGCAGATGCTGTCCTCGGACGTTGTCGGCAAGCTCGGCGCCGACCGCGTCCACCTCATCGTCGACGCGTGCTACTCGTACTTCCTGGCCTACAGCCGTGGGCCCGGCGGACAGCGGCGTCCCCTGCCCGCGGGCTTCACGCGCGCGGTGGGCCTGGCGCTGGCGGACAACGTGGGCCTCTTGCTGTCCACCTCGTCCGCTCGCGAGAGCCATGAGTGGGAGGCCTTCGAGGCCGGCGTCTTCAACCACGAGGTGCGCTCGGGCCTCTTCGGCGCGGCGGACGCGGACGGTGACGGACAGGTGAGCTACCGCGAAATCGCGGCCTTCGTGGAGCGCGCCAACGCGGCCATCCCCAACGAGCGTTTCCGCCCTCAACTCCACGCGCGGCCTCCCAAGGACTCCGAGCTGCTGGTGGACCTGCGCCCCGGCATGGAGCGGCGGCTCGAGGTCGACGGCGCCCAGGGCGCGCACTACCTGCTGGAGGACGCCAACGGCGTGCGCCTCGCCGAGTTCCACAACGCGCAAGGCCAGTCCCTGCGCCTGCTGCGGCCGCCTCCTCGCGGCCCCGTCTTCCTGCGGCGCGTAGGCGATGAAGCGCGGGAGTACGCGCTCCCCACCGCGCCCGACATCGTGCGCCTGGAGACCCTCTCCGCCGAAGCGCCACGCGTGGCGTCACGTGGCGCCGCGCACGCGTCCTTCCAGCACATCTTCACCCTGCCCTTCGGCAGCGACACCGTCGCCGACTTCGAGTTCCGGCAGCCGCCCCCCCTGACGCTGACGGAGCCCTCCGACTCGGGGAGCCTCCGGAAGCAGCTCGGCTGGGGCGCGCTGGCGCTGGGCGTGGCCTCCGCGGGCGTGGGCATGTGGGCCACGCTGGAGGCCCGCGACATCCGCAGCAGCGTCTCGCCCGACCTGTCGCAGCAGGAGGCCGCAGCGCGCAACCGCCGCATCCGCGCCTACAACACCACCAGTGGCGTGCTCTACGGACTGGGCGGCGCGGCGGTGCTGAGCGGCGCGCTGCTGTTCCTGTGGCCGGACACGGACACCGTGCCGCTGGCCACGCTGAGTTCGGATGGCGCGGCCCTGGGCCTCACGGGTGCATTCTGATTCGTCCAGCACGCGGGCATCTTTCGTTGTGAAGCTTGAAATGAAGACATCTCCACGGCTTCCCTCCCGCGTCCTGAGCCTGTTGCTCGGCGCCTTGCTGTTCGCCGGCTGCATCAACCCCGTGAGCGAGGGTGAGCGGCCCTGTCCCTGCACCGACGGCTGGACGTGCTGCCCCGACGCCAACGTGTGTGTGTCGGATGCCGCCCGGTGCGAGCAACTCCAGCCACCCAAGCCCACCGCGCCGTCCGCGCCGCGCCAGGTGTCCGCGATGACGGACCCAGGCACGGTGACGCTCACCTGGTTCGAGCCCGCGCAGAACGGCGGCAGCGCGATTACCGGCTACGACGTGGGCGTCGAGCCTCACGAAGACGGCATCCAGGTTCAGCGGGACGGCACCACCGCGCGCGTCACCGGCCTGCGCGCCGGAGGCACCTACCGCTTCACCATCACCGCGCGCAACGCCGTGGGCGCGGGCCCCGTGGCGAGCGTGGACTCCGTGAGCCTGCCGGATGTCCCCGCCGCGCCCGAGGCCCTCGCCGTGGAGCGTGGCGACCGGCAGGTGCGCATCACCTGGAATGCGCCCACCTCCGATGGTGGACGCGCCGTCCTTCACTACGTGGTGACAGCGCACCCGAGCGGCGTGAGCCTCGCGACGGACGGCCCCGTGCTGACCACCACCGTGAGCGGCCTGACGAACGGCGTGGCCTCCACCTTCACCGTGCACGCGGTGAACGCGGTGGGCGCGGGCCCCGCTTCGGCCGAGTCCGCTTCCGTGGTCCCCGCCGCCCGGCCCGGCGCGCCCGTGTCCGTGGCCGCCACGCCCGGCGTGCGCGCGGCGACCGTGTCCTGGCAGCCGCCCCAGGACACCGGCGGCCTGCCGGTCTCCGGCTACGTGGTGACAGCCTCCCCCGGCGGCACCACCCAGGAGGTGCACAGCGCGGCCAGCGAAGCCACCTTCACGAGCTCCAGAACGACACCCCGTACACCTTCACCGTGGCCGCGCGGAACGACGTGGGCCAGGGGCCCGAGAGCAGCTCGGCTTCCGCTCGCACGCACGCACCACCGGGCGTGCCCACCTCCGTCCAGGCACAGCAGGCCGTGCGCTCGCTCATCGTGATGTGGGCGCCCCCCACGTCCGATGGACGCTCGAGCATCACCGGCTACACCGTGGTGGCCCAGCCCTCCGGCGTGCAGTTGGACGTGGGCGCGGACGCGCGCAGCGCCGTGTTGGAGAACGTTCCCAGCACGCGGGCGCAAACCGTCTCCGTGGTGGCTCGCAGCGCCGTGGGAAGCAGCCCTACCGCCACGGCCGGCGCCCCCGTGAAGGCGCTGCCTGCTGCCGCGGAAATCACCGCGACGTTCCTTCCCGAAGCGGTCCGTGGCTGCCAGCCGGTGATGTACGCGCTGCGGCAGGTGGACGGGGAGCGCGCGGACGTCCTGGTGGAGTTCGATGCCACGGGCAGTGGGACGTTCACCCGCGCGACCCAGGCGGGAGATTCCTCCTACGAACCCGCGTCCGGTCTGGTGGCGCTCCGGACCTCTCCGGAGGGAGTCGCGCACGTCTTCCGCTGGAACCGCCCCAGGGACCTGCCTGACGCCGCGCCGACGGCCCGCGTTCGCATCACCGCCACCGTCCCAGGTGCCGCGCCCGTGCCGCACACGCACACCGTGGCGCTGAGCGCGCCGGAGATGCGCTGCGAGGTGGACCTGGACGCCAGCCCGACGCTGGCGATTCCCCAGCACTACGCGGGGAAGACCTACGGCACGGCGCTGGGTGACTTCACGCAGGATGGCAAGCCGGACATCGCCGTGCTCCACGATGCCAACATCGATGTGCGCTTGCTGCGCGGCCTGGGCAATGGCGGCTTCTCGTTCCAGAACGCCATGCCCGACATGATGATGCGCGGCAAACACCTGCTCGCCGCCGACGTGGACCAGGATGGCCTGCTGGACCTTGTTTCAGCCGAGGCCTACATCAGCCCTGGCGTCGACGTCATGCTCGGCCAGGGCCAGGGGTCCTTCGCCGCGCGCGTCTACAACCCCATCCTGACCCAGACCAGCCGCGACAACACCTATGACCTCACACCGCCTGTGGTGCGGGACCTGGACGGCGACGGAGCGCCCGAGGTCGTGGTCTCCCTGCCCACCCGGCTCGTCGTCATGCGCCACACGGGCGACGGCCAGCTGACGGTTGCCTTCGAGGGGCCAAAGACATTCGCCCAAGCGCAGGGCGCCGTGGTCGCCGGGGACTTCAACAACGACGGACGCATGGACCTGGTGGTCATCGGCGGTGCCATCCAGGCCTTCTACGGCCGGGGCTCGCTCGACTTCACGTCCGAGAGCCTTGGCTCGCTGGATGGCGACACGCCCTTCGCCACGGCCGCGGACTTCAACGGGGATGGCCACCTGGACATCGCGGCCCTCGTGGTGGAGCGGGACGCGTCCGCCATCCACCTGCTGCAGGGTGACGGCACCGGCCGGTTCACCGCGCCCGTCCGTCTGCATCACCACACATGGCACAGCTTCGGCGGACAGAGCCACCTCATCTCCGGCGACTTCGACGGAGACGGACGACAGGACCTGGCCTACACCCACGCGGACGCGAACGTCGTCACCCTCTTCCACGGACGTGGCGATGGCTCCTTCGAGGCACGCACGCTGCCCGCGGGCCGGTTTCCATCGCGACTGGTGGCGGGAGACTTCAACGGGAGCGGCAAGCTGGACCTGGCCGTGCTCTCCGGCATGGAGCAGACCGTGCGCGTGCTGAGGGATTTGGAGGCCCCGGCCCTCCCGCCCGTGGGTGCGCTCTTCGTCACCGGGGACTTCGACGGCGACGGCCAGGACGATGTGGCATCCCGGGTGGAGAACAGCCTCCAGGTGCACCTCACGCGCGCGGACGGCGGACTGGTGACGCGGGGCCCTCTCCCCTCCCGGAGGAGACGTGGAAGCTCCTGGCGGGCCGCTTCGACGCGGGGCCCACGGTGGACGTGCTCACGCTCACGCGCCAGAGCGTCCCCCCTTACGGACAGTCACTCGTGCTGCTGCGAGGCAATGGAGACGGGACCTTCCTCCCAGGGGAGACGTTGTCCCTGGGAGAGGAGTTCACGGCGTCGAGCACGAATCAGCTCGTCACGGGAGACGTGGATGGGGACGGCGACCTGGACGTGCTCATCGACCTGTCACACGTGGAGGGCGGGCTCGAGTCCGTCGAAGTGCGGCTGCTGCGCAACGAAGGGGATGGCACGTTCTCAAGCGGGGGCGTGCTCGCCACCTACACCTCGCGTCCCCTGCTGCTCGCGCGGGACCTGAACCAGGATCGCCGGGCGGACCTGGTGGTGGTGCGCGGGACGTATCCGACGTTCGAGTTGATCCTGTTCGAGGGCCGCGCGGACGGCACGCTGGTCCGGCGGCGCGAGTTCACGCCCCTCATCCCGTCCTGCAGCCCCACGGGCATCGTGGCCGAGGACCTGAACAGCGACGGGCTCGTGGACATGGCGGTGTCCTGTCTGAACATGCGGGACGGCGTCATCTCCGTCATCGGCTCGGGCAACTTCAGCTTCTACAGGGGGTACACCGCGAGCTTCGGTGCCCAGGGCGGGCAGCTGGCCGCCAGGGACCTGGACGGAGATGGCTTCCCCGAGCTGCTCATGGCGTCCCCCGAGCACCACGCCGTCTGCGTCCTGCCCTCCTGGGGCCACGGCCAGTTCGGCATCTCCAGCTGCTTCGGGACGCTGAACACGCCGCACGACCTGGCCCTGCTGGACGTGGACCACGATGGTGTCCCCGAGGTGCTCACCGGCGGCGGCTTCCTCCCCAGCTCCGGCACCACGTTGCTGCGCATCCGCTGACGTGAAGCCACGGCGCGATTCCTCGGGGTGCTATCCTCACCGGCCCCGAGGAACCGTGACGGAGCGCCCCTCTCCCCCACCCGCGCAGGACGAAGACGACTACGGCATGTCCCTGCCGGCGCTGGTCGTCCTGCGCATCAGCATCGTGTTCATCGAGCTGTTCACCCGGCTCTTCGACGTCCTGCTGCTGCTGCGTCGGCCTCGGCTGCTCCCGCCCTACCTGCGCCTGTGGCTACACGAGGTCCGCGTCTCGCCGTACCGGCTGAAGCGCTCCTTCGAAACGACCCGCCTGCTCCAGGCGAGCGGGCAGATTTTCAAGGAGCTGATGTACGGCGAGATGCCGGTGCACACGGGGGTGTGGCTCTTCCGGAAGGCCGGCCTGGGCCCGGGCTCGCGGCTGGTGGACCTGGGCGCGGGGCGCGGCCGCACGCTGCTGGCGGCGCGCTGGCTGGGCGCGGAGGCGCTCGGCATCGAGTTGATGCAGCACCACGTCGACCTCGCCCGGGCGCCCGTGGAGAAGGCGGGCGCACAGCTCATCGTGGGCGATGCGACGCGCGCGGACCTCCAGGACGCCACGCACGTCTTCACCAACTGGACGGCGCTGACGCCCCAGACGCGGTCCCGGCTGGTGGAGCGCTTCCGCACCTGCCGCCCCGGCACGCGCGTCATCACCGTGACGCGGCCGGTGGAGGCGCCGGGCTTCACCGTCGTCTCCCGGCACCGGCTGCTCTTCACCTGGGGCGTGGAGCACGTCTGGATTCAAGAGGTTCGCGGCGTCGTCGTTGGAGATGCAACGAATTGACGCGGCTTCCTGTGACGCATGCTCCATGTCTACGCTCCGCGCCACGACGCCGGGCCGACTGGGCTCAAGGCCCTGGGTCCGGGCGTCCAGGAGCTGAATCACATGAAGGCATGGATGACGGTGGTGTCGTTGGCGGTGGTTCCCCTCGTCGTGGGCTGCACGTCGTCGCGCGAGCTGACGCGGGCTCGCGTGGAGGCGAACACGCTGCGCAAGGACGCGGACACGCTGCGCGCGGAGAACGCGACGCTGAAGGAGCGCGTCAGCGAGCTGGAGACGCAGCTCGCGCAGGTGCTGGAGGAGCGCGACACGCTGAAGGCCGCGGCGGAGAAGCCGCCGGAGCCCGTCGTCGCGCCCGCCGCGGGCAAGAAGCGCAAGAAGTAGCACGCACGGGGCCACGCCAATGGCCGTGACGCGCACCACGGCGGTCCATGTCCACGACGGCTGTGACGTGTACGTGGGCCGGGCCTTCCGCGCCTACGCGAAGCCGAGCCCGCTCAACCCGGTGCCCGGCCGCTTCGGCAATCCCTTCAAGCCTGGAGGCGTGCGCACTCCGGGCGCCATGCTGCGCGCGTACTTCGCGCCGTGGCTGGGGGCGCTGCCAGAAGCGGAGCAGGAGCGCATCCGCCAGGAGGCCCTGCGCCGCATGGGGCCGGACGAGGACGCCTTCGACGCGTTCCGCTGGTATCTGGCGCTGCGCACCCGGCATGACGCGGACTACCGCGCCGCCTTGCTGACGTTGCGTGGCAAACGCCTGGGCTGCTGGTGCAAGCCCGGCCCCTGCCACGCGGACATCCTGGCGGAGTGGGTGGACGCACAGCCGGCGTAGCCGGTGCTCACACCGGGATGTCCTTCCACGGCCGGATGGACTGGCACTGGTTCCGAAAGGTCTCGATTCGGTCCGACACCTCCCACGCCGTCTGGGTGTCCCGGAGTGCGTCCAGGTAGAGGCAACGCCGAGCGACCGCCGTGAGGTCGAAGGCCCAGTACATGCTCATCAGCGGGTTGATCCACAGCCGGCTGCCCTCGGTGCGGACCGTGCGGTGGACGTCTCCGTACGCCCCTTCGATGGCGCTCACCACGGACAAGGACACGATGCTGGGCGCGCGTGGCATGTGCTCACACACGTACGTCACCGCGTCGCGGTACAGCGCGACCTCGGGCATGGGCTCCAGCAACGCCGTGACGCCCAGGTAGGCCCCCTGCTGGCTGAGCGCGGCCACCGACTCCAGGAAGTGCGCGTGGCAAACGCCGTGGTGCCGGTCGACACCAAACCCCAGACACACCACCAGCTTGTCGCGCAGCGTCAGTGAATCCACCGCGGCCAGGCTGCTGATGTCCTCCTCCGGCGTGCCGAGCCCCACCTCGTCGCCCCGCATGAGGATGTCCGTGCCGCCATCCACCAGGACCACCGTGTCGAAGCCAAGCCGCTGGCGCAGCACTTCATACGCCTCGCGCAACGGCACGACGCCCGTGCGCTCGAAGCAGTACACGGGCACGTGCTCCCCCCTGCCCAGGAACCACCGCGAGAGCAGCCCCTCCGGGAAGTAATGCGCGGGGCCATGGGTGTTCCCCTCCACCACCATCAGGCCCGGCGCCAGCACCGTGCCTTCCACCGCCTCCAGCCGCGTGAAGCTCAGGTTCGCAAGCGACACCTGCTTGCCCAGCTCCCGCAGGCGGAAGAACAGCGGCAGCCCGCTGAACACGTCGAAACCACCGCCCGCCCCCGCGATGAGCACATGCCGCGCGCCCGCGAGCCTCTCGAACAGCGGTGAAGTGGACAGGTCCATTCCCTCACTCCCTTCCAATGCCAACCACGTCGCCTCCAGCGCTATATAGCGCCGCCATGCCCACCCTCATCCTCAGCGCGAAAGACCTCCGCAGCCTCTACACCGTCGAGCTCGGCCTCACCGCCGTCGAGCGGGCCTTCCGTGCCCACGGCCTCGGCGAGTCGCTGATGCCGCCCAAGGTGTACCTCTCCCTGCCCGCCTATGACGGCGACTTCCGCGCCATGCCCGCGTTCCTCGACGGCGCCGCGGGCGTGAAGTGGGTCAACGCCCATCCGCGCAACCCGGAGAAGCACAACCTGCCCACCGTCCGCGCCCTCTACATCCTCAGCGACCCGGACACCGCCTCCCCGCTGGCCATCCTCGACGGCACCCTCCTCACCGCCTGGCGCACCGGCGCCGCTGGCGGCGTCGCCTCCAAGTTCCTCGCGAAGAAGCAGCCCCGCACCCTGGGCCTCGTCGGCTGCGGCGTGCAGGCCCGCGTGCTCATCGACTCGCACCGCGCCGTCTTCGGCGACAGCCTGGAGCTGCTGCTCGCCGACACCTCCGAGGCCGCCGCCAAGGCCCTCCAGGCCGAGAAGGGCGGCCGCATCGTCAGCACCCAGGAGGCCTGCGGCGCCGACATCGTCTGCACCGCCACCCCCGCCCGCCGCCCCGTGGTGAAGCGCGAGTGGTTCCAGCCCGGCGCCCACATCAACGCCATGGGCGCGGATGCCCCCGGCAAGCAGGAGCTGGACGCGCGCCTCCTCACCGAAAGCCGCGTCTTCATCGACGACACCGAGCAGGCCCTCCACTCCGGCGAGGTCAACGTGCCGCTGCACGACGGCCTCCTCCGCGCGGAGCAGATCGCCGGCACCCTGGGCGAAGTCATCGCCGGCAAGAAGCCCGGCCGCACCAGCGACACCGAAATCACCGTGTTCGACTCCACCGGGCTCGCCCTCCAGGACGTGGCCCTGGCCCGCGCCCTCTACGACGCCGCCTTGGCGCGGGGACTCGGACAGGCCTTGGACATCGTCGGAAGCTGAAGTCCTCCCTCCCCTCAAGTCGAGCGCGCTCGCATCTCCTGGACAGCGCAGGTCGACACGCGGGAGATGGCGAACGGCGCGCACACCATCGACCTGTGGATGAACGACGGCGTGGGCCACTTCGCCGTGCAGAGCTTCAACAGCGTCGTCAGCAACTGACGCGATGAAAGAGGCCCACCTTGGAATCATGTCCAGGGTGGGTCCTCCGTCGACGTGGCACGCTGTGACGGGTGCACACGCGTCTCACCCTCCGAGGCATGAAGCCCCGGGCGCAACCCGTCCCACGGGAGGCGCGGAGCCCAACGCCACGGCAAGCTGACAGCCGGGCCCTGCGCCCGCCCAAGCCGCCACCACCGCCACGCCCCACATTGGGACCGCGTGGCCGCCCGACACCCAGCCAATGGCCTTCCCAGCGTGGAAGGACCCCGAGGGCGGGGCAGGACCGCCCGTGCGCTCATGGACGGCCTCACCGGCCCGGAGCAGCGCTTCTGGCTGCTCGTTGTGACAGTGGGGCTCATCGCGGGGCTGGGCGCGGTGGCGCTGCTCAAGGTGCTGCGCTTCACCCAGCAACTGTTCTGGCGCAGCACGGGCGAGGACTTCCTGGCCGGCGTCGCGGCGGCCCCCACGTGGCGCCGGGTGCTCATCCCGATTCTGGGCGGCGCGCTGGTGACGCTGCTGACGCTCATCGTCGGCCGGCCCATGCGCGGCCATGGCACCGCGGGCATCATCGAGTCCATCTGGGTGAAGTCCGGCCGCCTGTCGCTGCCACGCGCGCTCTTGCGAGGACTGGTCTCCATCCTCGCGGTGGCGTTGGGCGCGCCGCTGGGCCGCGAGGGCGCGCTGCTGTCCGACCGGCGCGCCAGCGGCTGCGTCGCCTGGCCC
>JBKGHI010000073.1:0-33775 GCA_046520405.1 Myxococcus sp. 1LA | reverse complement strand
CCTCCCGCCTCCTCGACTCCGAGGGCGTGCCGCAGCCCATCACCGCCACCAGGGCGCGGTCGTCCTCCGCGGGCACGCCCAGCCGCGCGCGGGCCTTGTCACGAGGCAGAAGCTCGCTGGCACGCAGGAGCAGCCAGGGCGCGGTCCGCACGGCGCGCGCATGGCGGGCGAAGGGCGCGTCCTCCCCGGGGACGAGCAGCAAGTCGAAGGCCTCCACCGCCCGCGCCAGGCCGTACTGCTTCACGTACGTGGGATTCACGTCACGGTGGATGAGCACCTTCCGCGCGCGGACCGAAGCCAGCAGCGGCGCCAGCTCGCCTCCGAGCCCACGGGGAAAGGTGTCCACGACGAACAGGTCCGGGCGCACGTCCTCCAGACACTGCGCCACCACCTCACCCACGGCCTCGCGCCCCAGCTCCGGGCTGAGCCGAATCACCTCGACGCCGGAGCCCAGCACGGCCTCCAGCGGCAGCCCGGCGGCGAAGGGGCTGTTGGTGAGGAGGACGACGGCGTGCCCCCTGCGCGAGGCCGCGCGCGCCAACGCGGAGGCGCGGGTCAGATGCCCCATGCCCCCTCCCAGCGCATAGATGAGCCAGCGGCTGCTCATCAGCTCCCGCCCATGTCCTCCTCGAAGGAGGCGTCGTCCTCGCGGCGGAGGCTCTCGCCGTCAGCCTCGGTGAAGTCGTTGGCGTCGTGGGACCGGCCATGCCCCGCGGTGGCGGCGCCGTAGTACCCGAAGTCGTCGTAGTAGTAGCTGGGGTCGTCCTCGTCCACGGCGCCGCGGTCGCCGGTGTAATCCTCGTGCTCCCGCGCGCACCTCGCGCAGAGCAGCTCCGCGCCCACCGACGTCATGTGCTGTTCGCACAGCGGCATCGCGCACCGCATGCACGTCATGGCGGCGGGGCTCCCACAGCCGTGGGAGAACAGGAAGCCCACGTTCTCCTGGCAGACCCACCCACTCATGGCTGGGCGGCCCCCTGGGACGGCGACGCCTGGAGATGGAAGAGCAGCGCCACGCGCAGCGGCAGCTCCAGCGTCTCGAAGGCGAGGCACGCGGCGGCCTCGGCCGCCACCAGCGACTTGGTGGCGAGCAACGTGCGGCCTTGCGCGTCACGCAGGGACACCTTGCCCTCGCGCACCTTCACGCGGGCCACGTCCGCGCCAGCGCCATCCTGGATACGGGCGCCGTCATCCTCCGGCCACACCGAGTACAGGAGCGCGCCCTTCACGTCGTTGAGGCGCCACCCCGGGCCCTGCCGCGCGAGCGTGAACAGCACCTGGCGCTGCTCGCCATCCCGCACGGTGAGCGCCCCACCCGCGGAGCCGACGACGTACCCCAGCACCACGTCAGCCGGGCCGGAGACCTTCAGCGACGCGCCCTTCCACTTGTAGCGCGCCAGCTCACGCTCATCGCCGTCCACCAGCTTGGCGCCGTCGTCCTTCGGCTTGAGGGAGAAGCGCTCGCGGTCGGCGTCGTCCTTGAACTTGAGCTTGCCCTGCAGCCCCACCTCGTCCGCGGAGGCAGGGGTGGCGGCCTGGGCGCGCGTCGCCTGAGGCGCCTCGGCGTCACCGGGCTTGGTGCACCCGGCGGCGCTGGTGAGCGCGACGAGCGAACAACAGAGGAAGAAGCGTCCCATGCTCATCATCACGATGCCTTCGCCTGGTTGCCCAGCTCTTTGGAGTAGAGGAGGACCTGATAGAGGCTCAGCAGCATCATCACCACAATCTTGGCCCCATCCACCGCGTTGGACTGGGTGTTGGGACCGGCGTCCCATTCCGTCTCCGCGAGGGTGCGCAGGGACATCCGGTCCTCGCCCACCTGGAGCTTGTCGACAGCGACGCCGCCCGGCAGGCGCACGGCGCCGCGGGCCTCCGGTTCCATCCGCGCCAGGTCCGGATACCGCTCCGCCTTCACGCGCAACTGGACCTGGAACAGCGCCCAACTGTCCTTCCGGTACTTCGTCTTGTACTTGCCGCTGCTGCTGCGCCGCGTGCGCGACCGCTTCTGGAGCCGCTGCACCGCGGCGATGCGAAGGTGGGTGCCGTCCAGCAGCCGCGTCTGGAGGGTGAGCCACGGGTCGCTGAAGTTCTCCGCGTTCCAGCCCGTGGACGTCTTGTGCTTGCCGAGCGACTTCTCCGAACTGTCCATCGGCGTGAGGTCGAGCACCAGCTTCACTGGCGCGTCAGGACCGATGTCACGGCGCAGGCGATGGAGGACCTGGGAGGCCAGCGTGTATCGCCGGTTCTCCAGGTCGAGCCGCCGGAAGCGCAGATACACGATGAAGCACCCCACGGTCCCCGCGAGCAGCACGAGCCCCGACCACAGCGTGATGCGCAGCGCGAGCTCGTCGCCGGCCCACTCATTCAAGGTCAACCGGTAGAGGAAGATGACGACGGTCGCGGCCAGACATATCAGGGCCGACTGTCGCCAGTTCTTCCGCGCCCGCTCCACGTCGATGTCCAGCAGGCGCAGCCGCTCCAGGTCGTCCCGCAGCTCCGCGATGGGGCCGCTGCATCTATAGATGCGTTCCTTGCGGAAGCGGTCGATGTTGAAAGCCACGGTGAGTCGCGCCCCCTCGGCGGAACAGAAGAATGCGGAGCGTAAGGGCCCGTGCGGTGAGGGTCAAACGCTCCCGTTTGCCGGACCGGCCGATGCGCGATAGCAACGCGAATGTGTCTCCCCCGCTCGACACCGGCATCGTCTACGCGTCCTTCGACCGCTTCCCTTCGCCCAAGGGCGCCGCGGTGCACATCCGCGCCTTCGTGGAGTCCCTGGGCGCGGCCTTTGGCGGCGTGGACCTGGTGGCGCTCCGAGACAACCCCACCGCGCCCGTCGGGCCGCTCGCCCTGTCGGAGGGCGTGACGTACCACCCGCTGGAGTCACGCGGGAAGGACCTGGTGGCCCAGGCCCTGTCGTTCCGCTCGCACCTGGCGGCGTGGTGGCGGGGACGGCCACGCGCCGCCGTGGTGCACGTGCGCTCCATCTTCGAGGGCTACCCGGTCGCCTGCCAGAAGGAAGCCCTCACGGACGCGCTCGTCTTCGAGGTGAACGGGCTGCCGTCCATCGAGCTGAAGTATCACTACCCGGACGTGGCGGATGACGTGGAGCTGCTGCGCAAGCTGGTGGCGCAGGAGGACGTCTGCCTTTCACGCGCGGACCTGGTGGTGACGCCGAGCGCGGTGACGGCGGAGTACCTCGTGACGGCACGGGGCGTGGACGCATCGCGCGTGAAGGTGATTCCGAACGGCGCCGACCTGGAGGTGTTCCGGTACGCGCCGCCGCGCCCGATGGAGCCGGGGCGTCCCGTGCGGCTGCTCTACAGCGGGACGATGACGTCCTGGCAGGGCGTGCATCACGCCATCGAGGCGTGCCGGCTGCTGCGGCGGGACCTGCCCACGGTGTTGACGCTGGTGGGCCCGCTGCGCCGGCATGCGCGCCGGGCGTTGATGGACCGGTGCGGGGACCTGCTGCTGGAGGGCGCCGTGGAGCTGCTGGAGCCCCTGCCCCAGGCGGAGCTGGCGGCGCTGCACCATGCCTGCGACGTGGTGCTGGTCCCCCTGCCCTTCAACGACCGCAACTGCGTGCAGGGCTGCTGTCCGCTGAAGCTGCTGGAGGCCATGGCCACGGGCACGCCCGTGGTGGCCAGCAACCTCCCGGTGGTGAGCACCCTGGCCGCGCCGGACGAGGTGATGCTCATCCGCCCGGGCTCGGCGAAGGCCATCGCCGAGGCGGTGAAGGCCCTGCGCGCCGACCCCACCCTGGGCCCCGCGATGAGCGCGAAGGCGCGGGCGCGCGTGGAGCGTGACTTCCCGTGGAGCCGCGCTGGAGAAGCCCTGGTGAGCGCCTACGAAGAACGGCTGGGGATGGCGCGAGCCAGCACGCGGCGCAGCACCTCCGCCTCCGCCTGGGCCTGAAAGCGCTCCTCGATGCGCTGACGAGCGGCGGCGCCCATCGCGGCGCGCTGCTCGACAGACAGGGAGAGCACGTCCAGGCACGCCTGCCCCAGGTGATTGAGCAGGGCCTTGGAGACGATGTAGCCATTGCGACCGTTGTCCACGGCTTCGGGGATGCCACCCGCGTCGCTGGCGATGACGGGCCGGGCGCAGGCCATGGCCTCCAGCAAGGCGTTGGGCATGCCCTCCCAGAGTGACGGCTGGAGATAGACGTCACACAGGCGCAGGTGCGCGGCGATGGCCTCGGGCGAGTCCAGCGGCCCGGAGATGAGGATGCGCGCGGCGTCCTCGGGATGCTCGGCGCGGAAGGAGACCAGGTGCTCGGCATCACGCGGCCGCACCTCGCCGATGACGAGCAGGCACGCGGACCTGCTGCGGCGCACCTCGGTGAGGGCGGAGAGCAGGAAGGGCAGGCCCTTCTTGTGCCGGAGCTCGCCAGAGAAGCCGAGCACGGCCTCGTCGGGCGCGATGCCCAGCCGGGCCCGCAGCGCCGGGTCCGCGGGCCCGGGCGAGAAGATGCCGGTGTCCACGGCGTTGGGGATGACCTCCACCGCTTCATTCCGCCCCAGGAGCATGCACATCTTCCGGCCCAGGTCCGCGGAGGCCGCGGTGAGGACGCGGGCGCGTTGCAGCGTCCACAGCAGGCGCGCGAAGTCACCCGGGGGGAACATGAGCTGGTCCACGTCGTTGCCCCGGGCGCTGACGGTGGAGGCAATGCCCACGGACTCGGCGAAGGCCACGGCGAGAAACCCGGGCGGAGACAGGTAGTGCCCCCACACCAGGTCATAACGCTGCTTCGCGTGCAGGTAGCCGAGCACGTCGAGCGTGTGCTGCATGGACAGGTCCATGCTCCCGAACAGCCCCAGCCGGTGGAGCGTCACGCCACGCGCGAAGGGCGAGACGTCACCGGCGTCCTCCACTGTCTGGAGCGCCCCGGGCGCCGCCGTGCGCGTCCAGGCCAACACATCCACCCGGGCGCCCAGCTTCACCAAAGAGCCCGCGGTGCGCGCGCCACTGCGGGCCAGGCCGCCGATGTCGGGAGGGAAGCGTTCAGCGATGAGGAGGACGCGCGGGCTGTCGGACATGGCCGCGCAACGCTACCTCCTTCACGCGTCATCGCCACCCGCAACTACTGCCCGAAGCCCCCCAAGGCGGTACGACTGAAGCTCGCGGCTCCCTGACTCACTCGCGCGGCGGACTGGCTGAACACCTGGAACGCCGCGCGAATCTCCTGGGCGCTCTGCCCTGGCGTGAGAATCCACTTATCGTCGATGCCCATCTCGCGGAACACGCGCCGGAAGTCCGTGCTCCCATCGTCGATGCCCATCGCCGCGACGATGTGATTCTCCGCCCGCTTCAGGTCCTTCACCAGCGCCGCCACGTCCTTCGCCTTCGCCTGCGTCGAGTGCTGGTCCGAACCATCCGTAATCAACAGCGTCACCGTCCGCACCGGCACGCCGTTGGCGCTGAACTCCTGCGCCTTCGCCAGCACCGTGCCCAGCAACACCACGGCCTGGTCATACAGGGGCGTGCCGCTGTCCGCCCGGTAGTTCTTGGCATGCATCCGCACCACGTCCTCCACCGGCCGGAACGGGTTCAGCACGAAGCCGTTGAGGTAGCGCGTGTGGAAGAGGACGCCGTCCTTCTGCATGCTCGCCAGGAGCGCGTCCAGCACCAGGTTGTGCCCGTCGCACACCGTCTTCGAGTGCCCGGAGTAATCGATGCTCCCCGAGTCATCCGGCATCACCGTCACGAGCACCACCTCACTGGACTGCACGTCCTCCACGCAGACACCGAGCCCCGCCTGAATCTGCGCGCCCAGGTCCACCACGGTCAGCGCCTGCAACCCCGCTGGGCTCAGCACACCCTCCGCGTGAGCGTCATCGAAGAGCTTCCGGATGCCACCGCCATTCGCCTTGCTGCTCATGTCCCGTGCTCCTTCTCCCTCTCCCGAGGGCAGGGCTCCGCCTGTCCCGCGCGAACGAGCGCAGGCGAAGCGATTGCTGTGTGTCTTCACGCCCCGCGCCGCCGCGAGGCTCAGGCGATGCGCAGGTCCGGCCAGCTCGCCAGCGGGTCCGTGGACTTCACCAGGTGCATGCCCGCGTCCGCGAAGCGCTTGAGCGACGCCTCCGCCTGCGGCGTGAAGTCCGCCGCGAAGCCGCCCTTGCCATCCGGCACCGTCACCGCTGACATGCAGTCCGTCAGCAGGTACACCTTGCGAGCCAGCGCCGCGTCCTGCGCGACAATCTCCCCGAGCAGGTCGTCGATGGAGCTCTTCACGCAGTGGCTCGCCGCCTGCCCTGCAATCACCACCGCGTCCGCCGTCAGCAGCGTCTTGAGGAACTGGGTATTGCGCTGCGCCAGCGGCTGGCCGTCATGCCGCCCCAGCACCTCCGGGCGCAGCACCGAGTAGTTCTCCGTCAGCGGATTGCCGCCCTTCACCTCCGCCCACGACTGCACGCCGCGCGCGAACGCGTGGAACAGCCGCGCCTCCTGCACCACGCCCGCCAGCGCGTGTCCGTCACTCCCCAGCAGGCAGTGCGGCGGCCACAGGTACAGCGTGTACTTCCCCGCCCGCTCCAACTCCTCGCAGTAGTACTTCACCTGCTTGAGCAGCCAGGGGTAGTTGCCGCCGCACAGCCACTTCGCCATCGCGGGATTGGGCCGCGCCTGCCCCCGCTCAATCTGCTCGCGCGTCACCTCGCGGTACGGCGTCAGCGGCTGGTCATCCTGGTCCACCCAGAAGGACGGGAAGAAAATCTGGTACGCGAAGTGGGTATCGAGCGTCGCCGTCACGTTCGTCAGCGCGCCGAGGTTCCGGTAGATGAACTCCGCGATGCGACGGCTGTCATCCACGGCCCCGCGACCGCTGCGTCCCGCCACATAGAGCGAGCCCTCGGGGAAGCAGAAGTCCTTCTGCACGTCGATGAGCAGCAGGTGCAGGTTGAACGAGTCGGTCGCCGACATGGAGAGGTCATTCGCCGCGCGCCAGCGCTGGGCCTCCACCTGAAGCTTCCCCGCGTCAGGGCCGTACCCGAACTGCCCTGCGTGTGCCGCGTCGTAGAACCGCGGGAGCGGAAGCGCCTTCACTTGCGTCTTCATCGTCCAACCTCCTGTGAGGCGTGGAGGCACCCGCTCCACGCGGTTGAGAAAAAATCCCGTCAGTGCATTCGCAGCGTGGCGATGTCCTGCCGCCCCACCACCGCCAACCCCTGCCGCACCAGGAAGAGCGAGCTGCCCGCGTCCACGAAGGGCTCCGCATCAGGGAACTCGCGGACCGCCTCCAGCTGACCCTGCCGCAGCTCCACGCGCGTGAGCCCGGTGTCCGTGGCACAGAACAGCGCGTCACCCGCCGCGCACCGTCCACGAGGCGCGTTGCCCAACCAGGAGCCGTCTCCCGCCTCCGCCACCGCGCTCGCGCGCACGGCCCCATCGGCCCCCACCACCACGCAGTGGTGCAGCGTGCGTCCGCCCACCTCCTCCACCAGGAACAGCCAAGCGGAGGCCCCATCGAAGACACAGTCCGCGTCCACCAACTTCCCCGTGGGCCAGGGCAGCGACAGCCCGTCCTTCAATCCCAAGCGCTCCGCATCGAAGACGAAGGCCCCGCGCAGGCCGCCCGCGCGATGGAAGCCCAATCCGAAGCGAGGCCCCACGAAGAGCCGCGTCTGCCCTTCGAGCACGTCGCCGATGCGCTGCGCGCCATAAGTCCCGTCCCGCCACAACCCGCCCCCCACGGCCCAGTACCGGTGCCGCGCGTTGGTGGCGAAGGCGGGCTGGCCCTCTGGAGCATCCACGCCCATTCGCTCAGGAGGTTTGCCAGGCGCCAGCACCGCCACCTCTCCGTCCCTGCCCACCAACGTCACATCCCCTTGCAACGCCCAGCGAAGCGATGGGTCCAACGCTCCGCGCAATACGATGCGGCCATCCTCGCGCCGGTACGCGCCGTCCGCGTGGTAGAGCCAGCGCAGGGTGCCTTCCTCGTTGCTCGCATGCACCAGCACGCCTCGGGTGGAGAACAGCCGCGTCGACGTCACCTGCCCCCGCACCGACGTCACCGGCGTGGTGGCCGCGGTGGCGTGAGGCCGACACGTCGAACACGCCGCGCGCGCATGCTCCAGGCCGCACGAAGCACAGGCCGTGAAGCGCAGGCCCTCCAGCAGCGGAAGTGGAAAGTCGCCGCGCAGGTCCTCCACGAAGACACGGTGCAGGTGATGCAGTACCGCGTCCGGCAGGGTCGCCAGCGGTAGCGCGGGCTTCGGGTACTGCACCTCGGGATGGAACACAGTGATGCGCTGGAGCACGCGGCCCGCGGGCGTCGTCCTCGCCGCGGGCGTCTTGGGTTTGTGGACCCCACCGTGCGGCCCCACGCACAGCAGTGACTGCATCACCGCGACGGCATAGGCATACCAATCACTCTCGATGGACGCGGGCCGGTTGGGCACCAGGCCCGGCGTGCCCGGACTCCCGAGCCGCAGCGGGTCGAGGAACCGCTCCGTGAACACCGGACAGAGGAACCCACCGAACTGGAAGCTGTCCGCGTCGATGAGGTACGCCTCCGCGGCCCCCACCACGAGCACGTTGAGGTCGTTGAAGTCCCCCACCACCACGCCCGACGCGTGGACCGCGCTCAGCGTCTGATGCAGGCCGCGCAGCACCTCCACCACCCGCCCGGCCTCGGCGCCCGCCCTGCGGAACGACGGCTCTCCGAAGCGCCGCAAGGGCTCCACGCCGTCCAGCTTGCGCATGGCGTAGCCCAGCACCGTGCGCCCCTTCTTGTCCGTCGCCAGGGCCTGGGGCGACACCACCCGGCCAGGCAATCCCGTCGGGAAGGCGTGCAGCTTGCGCTGATGCTCGTCCAGACGGGCCCGGGCCGCGGCCTGCTCGGTGGGCAGGCCGGTGTAGTCGGGGTGCTCGGGTGGCTTGAACACCTTGAGGGCGCGGCCATCGCCCAGGTCGAACACGTCGGCCTCGCCGCCCTTGCCCAGCGCTCGCGCCGGGTTCAACCGCACCTTCTTGCCTTCGAGCCAGACGTCCATGGCCTCACGCCCTCCCCATGCGGCGGCGCAGCACCACCAACGTGGTGTCGTCCGGTAACAGGCCCGGCGTGCGCACCAGGTGCTGGGAGGCGAAGTCCGCGCGCACGGCTTCGCGGTTGAGCATGGCCAACCGTCGGCGCAGCGCATCCGGGTTGGCGAAGTAGCAGTCCTCCGTCCAGAGCCGCGACAGTGGGCCCACGAGTTCCTCCCGCTCCGGCAGCCGCGAGGAGGCCAGTCGCTCCAGGTCCACCACGCCATCGGTTCCCAGCAGCAGCGCGTGGACGTCGTCGGTGGGGACCAGGGCCTGGGTGGCCAGCGGAACCGCGTCCCCCTGCATCAGCGCGTAGGCGAGATACGGCGGCGCGTTGCCCGGAAACGGCCCGAGCGAATGCACCTCTCCGTTGAGCGCCCACACGCCATCCCCCGCCGAGAAGACGAGCGTCAGCGCGGGCGTCACCACCGCGCCCACCACGGTGAAGAGGAAGTCCCTCAGCGCCTCGCGGCCCAGGTCTGCGCGGAGTTCGCCGAGCAGGGCCAACACATCCTCACGAAGCCCCGGCAGGAAGGTGGGCTCGTCCACCTGAGCGCCACTCGCGAGCCGCACCAGCGCGGCCTGGGCCAGCCTGCGCGCGCCGAGCTGCGCGCCCAGCTCACTGCATGGCTGACTGCCACAGCCATCCGTTACCACGGCCACCAGGCCGTGCTCGCTGGCCCGGATGCACAGCGCATCCTGGTTGTTGCGTCCCGCGCGGGCATGCTCCCGGCCTGGCACCGAGGCAGCGGCGATGTCGAAGGGCAGCGCGGACATGGCTCTCCCGTGGCCCTGAAAGGGCACGTGCGGCGGGACAGACAGCGACACGGCGGCACGCTTCAGCCCGCGGACACCCCACGGGCAGCGGCCCCTCACGAACCGGGCCGGGCCCATGTTCGTGTCTCAACGACACCAACATAGTGTCCAAATAACACGATGTCAATGCAAGCAGGGCTCACTGCCCTCCAGGGCAGGGGGGCGCGTCAGGTCAGAGCTCGAAGTTGAAGCCGGCCTTCTCCAACTGCTTGTACTTCTTGTGGTCGAACCGGTAGAGGCGCGCGGCCCGATGGGAGACGTCCTGCTCCACCTCGTCCAGTTCCTCCAGCAGGTCCATCGCGAGGATCTTCTTGCGGAAGTTCCGCTTGTCGAGCTCCCGCTCCAGGACGACCTCGTACAGCCGCTGGAGTTGCGTCAGCGTGAACTTGGGCGGCAGCAGCTCGAAGCCGATGGGCTGATAGCGGACCTTGCCCTTGAGCCGTTGCAGCGCGGTGCCCAGCACGTCCGCGTGGTCGAAGGCCAGCTTCGGCGTGTCCCAGACGGAGAACCACGCGGCTTCCTTCGCATCCGTCGAGGCGTGCGGCACGTGGTCGCTGAGCTTCACCAGGGCGAAGTACGCCACCGTGACGACGCGCCCGCGAGGGTCTCTCCCCGGGGTGCCGAACGTGTAGAGCTGCTCCAGGTGGTTCGGCCGGATGCCCGCCTCTTCCTCCAGCTCCCGGCGCGCGGCGTCTTCGAGCGACTCCTCCATCCGCACGAAGCCGCCTGGCAGCGCCCACCGCCCGGCAAAGGGCTCCACGCCACGGCGGATGAGCAGGACCTTCAAGTCCTCGTCGTCCAGACCGAAGACGACACAATCCACCGTCAGCGCCGGCCGCGGGTACTCATAGGTGTAGCTCACGGGTCCCGGCATAGTGTCCGGAACACACCCGGTCAAGTCGGGGACGGCGTGGCCTATGAGCGGACCAGGCGCGACAACTGGCGCCAGTCCACCAGTTGGACACTCTCCTCGGCCAGGTCGAACTCCAGCGAGCGGCGCATGCCGATGACGTCGCCGCCCATCTGGAAGGGCACTTCCCGGTCGAAGTCCATGCGCAGGCGCTGGACGAACCAGTCATGCATGTGGGGCAGCGGGTGCTCGCCGCGCCAGAGGCGGAACATGTTCCGGGTGGCCTCCAGCACGCCGGCGCCGTAGACGCGCACGGACAGCCGGTGGGGCACCGCCGCGGCGAAGGGGAAGGCCTTGAAGCCGAAGCCCCACTCGGTCGTGGTCGCCGCGCCCGCGACGCCCGCGGGGCCCCGGTACAGGAGCGCTCCCTTGTCGCCGTACGGCACGGGCTGCACGGAGCCGCGCGCGTCCACCGTGAGGGCGGGCTCGCCCAGGTTGTAGACGGACACCATGGGGTTGCCCTCGCCGAAGACGTGGCGAGGCACCGTCCGGGTGAACATGGCGCCCAGGTAGCCGCGCAGGCCGGCCTGGGTGCTCCGCAGCGGGCCGGAGGCGGCGAGCTGGTTCTTGAAGTCCTGAATCATCTCCGCGTCCCAGCCGGTGCCGGCGAAGGGGGCCACCTTGCCCTCCACGCGGACCAGGGCGAAGGGACGCAGGGGCGGCAGGCGCTCGCCCACCGCGGCAATCTGCTTCAGGGCCTCGGCGGGACGGGGCGCACCGGTGACACGGGCCCAGGCGTTGCCGGTGCCCATGGGCAGCACGCCGATGGCCGGCAAGGCCACGCCCGCCGTGCGCAGCTCGTTGAGCAGCCCCGTAATCGTCCCGTCACCCCCGCCCGCCAGGAGGAGGGAGGGCGGATTGGGCCGGAGCGTCTCCGAAATCCAGGTTCGGGCCTCCTCGAGCGAACGGGTGAGCGCCACGCGAGCCCGGGGCAGGAAGCGCTGAACCAGCCCTCCCATGCCTTCGGAGCCCCGGCGTGCACGCAGGTTGACGAGGACGGCGATGTCATTCATGGCGAGCGGGACTCTCTCCACGCTTTGTCATGGCCTGGTCACGGCGTTGAAACGGGTGACGCGTCGTGACATAAAAATGACCCCCTAGACGCCCAGGGCATGGGCAAACCGGGCCTTCAGCCCTCGCGCCTCCCGCTTCTTTCCAAGGGAGAACGCCGCCGCGGCCACGCCGCCGGCGAGCAGCAGCCGGCGCAGCCATTGCTTGCCCGCCGCGTGGTACCCCCCCGAGGTCCCCGTCCCCTCCGCCATCGGACGAAAGAGGGTGCCGGAGGTGTGCCCCTGGCGCTCGTCCTCCAAGTGTTGGGCCTCCGTCACACCGTTCATGGTGCGCTCGAAGGTGCGGGGCAGCAGGCCGTGCATGGCGGCGAAGCTCCGGGCGGCGGGGCCGACGAAGACCTCGTGCTTGGGGCTGCGGAGCACTCGGAGGATGACCCGGGCGACACGCTCCGGCGTGTAGACGGGCTCCACGGGGCGGATGCGCCAGCCGGTGTAGTTGGCGGTGTGTTGCCACAGGGGCGTGTCGATGGCCGCCGGGAGCACGGTGCACACGTCGATGCCGGTGCCGAGCAGCTCCTGGCGGATGGACGCGGAGAAGCCCCGGACGGCGTGCTTCGAGGCCACGTAGGCGCTGACATAGGGCGCGGCGACCGTCCCGAAGGTCGAGGAGACGTTGACCAGCGTGCCGTAGCCCTGCTGGCGGAACTGCGCCACGGCGGCGCGGGCGCCGCTGACGGTGCCGAAGAAGTTCGTCTCCATCACCTGGCGGAAGGCGTCGTCCGGCGTCTCCTCGAGGCGGCCCATGAGGTAGACGCCTGCGTTGTTGATCCACGCATCGAAGTGACCGAAGGCCGAGCGCGCTTCGTCCGCGAGGCGCTGGACGGCGGCCACGTCGGACACATCGGTGGGGACGACGAGGGCTCGGACGCCGAGCGCCTCGCATTCCCGGGCCAGGTCTTCTAGTGGCTCCTCACGCCGTGCGGCCAGGACGACGTGCGCCCCCTTCTTCGCCAGGGCCAGCGCCGTGGCGCGGCCGATGCCGCTGGACGCGCCGGTGACGACAACGACTTGGTTCTTCCAGGCTCGCTTCATGTCCGCGATCTCCTCGCCGGGACGAGCCCCAGCGCAGGGCCTTGGTCCCCTGGCGAAGATGGAGATTGCGCACAGCGACGCACCGGGTCATCGCGTACTCGGCTGAAGAGCAGGCGGCGGGGCGCCAGCAAGTCCAGGCGGCAGGCCACCACCGGGGATGGGGGTCCACTGCCGGGACGGAGCCGGGTCAGGACCGGGCTCCGAGGTGCGCGTGTACACGGAGGGTGGAGGCGGGGTTTCTCGCGGGTAAGGGACGAAGATGGCTCGGCTTTTCGCCGAGCAAGGGTGGGTTGGAGGAAGCGGAGCGGGCTTGGTATGTGCGAGCGACTGTCGGGCAGGAAACGGAACGCAACCTGCACTCGGCCCGCGAGCCATGAACATCCCCGAACGCTTTCTTCCGCCGACCTGGACGGCGGCTGTCCTCCTCCTGGGTGCATCCGCGTGCATCAACGTCCCGGCCGTCGAGCCTGCACAGGCCGAGGTCCGCATTACTTCACCGGCCGCGACGGCCTACACGAATGGTGTGGTCGAGATTCGACTCGACGTGGCGGGCCACACGCCGGACCGCGTGGAGCTGCTCAAGGACGGCGAGGTGCTGACGGAGTTGGCGCCGCCGTACGTGTACACCTGGGACACGGCGGGTGAAGCGGAGGGGACCTACCGGCTGGAGGCACGCGCGGCGCTGGGAGATGTCGCGTACGTGAGCGCGAGCCGCGAGGTGGTGGTGGACCGGACACCGCCGCGGGTGGTGACGCGAGTGCCGGAGCCGGGCGCTCAGGAGATCTGGGTGCAGAGCCCCATCCGCGCCGAGTTCTCCGAACCGGTGAAGCGGAGCACCGTGACGACGGAGTCCGTGCATCTCACGGTGGGCGACGTGGCGGTGGCGCACGCGGTGTCCTTGTCGGAGGACGGGAAGACGGTGTCCGTGACTCCGGTGACGGGGTTCACCGCGCCCAGCACCGTGGCACTGGCGTTCTCCGGGACTGTGACGGACCTGGCTGGGAATGCGGCGGTGAATCTGGGGGAGGCTTGGAGCTGGGTGGTTCCGGAGTTCGTGCCGTATCCGTCCCCTTTGCGAATCCCACTAGACCCTCTGAGCCCGCCTACCGCCTACGTCAAACTGGGTCCCAATGGTCACCCCACTATCCTGATGCGCCGTCCTGTTGACCGAATAGGAGACCTTTTCGTGAGCCGCTGGAATGGCAGCGCATGGGAACAGCTTGGAGGCGGGCTTCGAACGAGTTCAGAGGAATTTTACTTTCTCACCCCCAACCTCCAGATCCATCCAGACGGGAACCCAATCGTCGCTTGGTCGGAGAACCTCGGCGCGGAGTTCAATAACTACATACATGTCTCAAAATGGAACGGCACGACATGGGAGCGATTTGGTGGCGATGAAGGAATTGTACCCGAGCGCCCTCACGCCATGGACGTCGCGCTGGCACTCACCAGTGACGGTCGGCCTGTCATTGCAACCAACATGGAGCCAGAAGACGGCGAAGGCGGAGTTCAAGTCTTCCAATGGACCCATGAGCAATGGCAGCGAATTGGCCCGCCCGTCTATGGCTCCCTCTACACGAGCAGTACGTCGGCGCCTCAGCTAGCGCTCGATTCTAGAGATAACCCTACGGTCGCGCTTACGCATCCTGAAAGTTCGCATCCGGGACGCATCGTCGTTTGGCGCTGGACAGGAACCGAATGGGAGCAATTAGGAGAATCCGTCAATAGCAATGCAAACAGAACTTCCTATTCCGCTTGGTATAGATCGCTCCTCATCAACCCGGCGGACGAACCCGTCATCTCCTGGACTGGAAGTAACAGCACAGGCACACAAGACGACCTGTTCACCAGCAAGTGGTCCAACAACCAGTGGGTCTCGCTAGGAGCGCCAGTGAGAACAGATGCAACGAGCACCAGGGCAGTCCGTGGGAGCGCTTTCGCTACCCACGATGCGCTCCTCCTTGCGTCGACCGAACGCGACTCAACGGGAGGGATGATAAACATCCATCGCCAAGAGAACGATCACTGGCAGCTCGTCTGGAACAGCCGGGCGGCTCTTCCCGAACGGCAAGCCTCGATTGGCGTCCACAGTTTCGACGCAGACACCTCCGGGAACATGGTCGTGGTCTGGACCGAGCCTCGAGAAGAACAGCACGTCGAAATCGTCGTGTATCGCCGAAACCGATAATCAAGTCCCTGCCCATCAGTCACGTATCCAAGAGAGTCAAAAGATGAGGATCGCAACAGCAATCGTCGCATGCCTTGTATCCACCACGGCGTACTCGGCCCCCCGCCGCACGGTGGTGGCCAGTGGAGACTGCAAGGATGCGGAGCTGAGCGGGCAGGCCAAGGCATTCCTGGGCGCCCTCACCTCGCGCCCCGAGCAGGACACCCTCAGCGCCAGCCAGTTCAGCGAGCGGCTCTTCCCGCAGTCCACCAAGAGCTACGAAGACCTCCAGCGGCAGCTCGAAGCGGCCCAGGACCAGTTCTACGAAGGCCGCAATGCCAGGACGCTCCAGGCCGTCGAAGAAGCCTTGCAGCAGATCACCCGACTCCCCGTGGGCGACGCGCGCTGGAAGCTCTACGCTGAAGCCCAGCTCCTCCACGGACTCAACTACCGAGCCATGGGCAAGCCCAAGGAGAGCGACGCGGCGTTCCGCAACGTGCTGCGGCTCCAGCCCGAGTACCAGCTCAATCCGGACTACTTCGCTCCCTCCGTTCGACAGAACTTCGACAAGCTCCGGAAGGAACTCGCCCAGACGCGCAAGGTGAAGCTGTCCGTAAAGTCCACGCTGCCCGCCGCGGACGTGTACCTGGATGGACTCAAGCTGGGCCAGACGCCACTGTCGCTCGATGCCGTCCCGGGCACCTATCACCTCACTCTCGTCAAGGGCTCCACCACGAGCTTCCCGCGACACGTCCAGGTGCAGGGCACAGAGACGCCGTTGCTCGTCGACGTGGCGTATGAGGGTTCTGTCTCCGCGAGCCCCTTCCCATGCCTCGCCACTTCGGACGGCAACGACGAGCGAACGCTGAGCCATGCGGTCCGGCTGGGCGGCACGCTCGGCGTGGAGGAGGTCATCGTCGTCCGCCTTGAGCGCCCGAGCAGCGGACCCAAGTGGTTCGCGGCCACGGTCCTCAACGTCGAGGGGGGACAGAAGCTCCGCGAGGGCGGCTTCAAGACGCAAGGAACGGACGCCCCGGACGAGGCGCTGGCAGCGTTGGTCGACTTCGTCACCACCGGCCGCTCACCCTCCGACCTCGTCGTGATGAACGCCAACGGGAAGGCGCCGTGGGACGCTCCCATGGGTGCAGGCAGGAACGGCAGTGCGTCCGCAGGCGGCATGGACCTGAGTGCTCCCAACCTCATGACAGAGGGAGAGGCGCCCGGAACGCGATCCACCTCCGGGCTCCGCACGGCCTCATATGTCGCGCTGGGAACCGGCGTGGCCGCATTCGCTGGAGCGGGCGTCGTCCGGCTGCTGGCCCAGAAGGACGTGAATGCGCTGGAGAAGCGGCTCGACAACGGCCGGATCCTCTCCAGTGACAGGGAGGCGATGGGGATTCGCGACTCGCTGGTCCAGAAGAGCAACGTCCTCAATGGGCTGCTCATTGGTGGAGGCGCGGCGGTTGTCACGGGCGCGGTGCTCTACCTCCTGTCTCCGGATTCGAGCTCGGCACCGCCCATCTCTGTCGGTCTCTCCGCGGACAGCCACGGCGCGGCGGCCTCGCTGTCTGGTTCGTTCTGACGAACTATTCACGAATCAAAGGGCATGCATTTCGCGGGAGGTGGACTATCCGGACCATTCCTCCTCCCGCGCAGGCAAGCAGGCGCATCAACGCGCACCACCGCGCCACCACGGCGCATAGAGTGGCGCGCATGATGCGAGCCCTTTTCGTCCTGCTGCTGGCCACGAGCGCCTCCGCGGCCTCTCCCCGAACCCTCAGGGTCGACTACTTCCACACCGGGAACGCCACCGAGGAACGGTTCAGCCTCGACAAGGTCGTCATCGAGCCGCTGCCCTGGCCCGGCCATCCGGAACGCGCCATCGACGAGACGAACCTCGGTAAGTATCTCTTCGAGGTCCGAGACAGGGAGAACAACCGGCTCCTGTTCTCACGAGGCTTCGCGTCCATCTACGGCGAGTGGGAAGTCACGAACGAGGCGCGCAGCAGCAACCGCACCTTCAATGAATCGCTGCGCTTCCCCGCGCCCGAGCGTCCCGTGCAGGTGCTCCTCAAGAAGCGGGATGCCAAGAATGCCTTCCGCGAGGTGTGGTCGCTGGTCGTGGACCCGAAAGACATGTTCGTCGACCCCTCTTCGCCTCCCGCGCCCGGGCCGCTGCTGAAGCTGCTGGCGAACGGCCCCTCCCCGCAGAAGGTCGACCTGCTCATCCTTGGCGACGGCTACACGAAGGCCGAGCACGCCAAGTTCGAGAAGGATGCCCGGCACATGGTGGACATCCTCTTCACCTACTCTCCCTTCAAGGAGCGCAAGTCGGACTTCAACGTGTGGGGGCTCGTGCCCGCCGCGGCGCAGTCCGGCATCTCCCGTCCCTCAACGGGCGTCCACCGGCGGTCTCCGATTGGCGCCACCTACGACGCCTTTGGCAGTGAGCGCTATGTGCTCACCTTCGACAACAAGGCCTTCCGCGAAGCCGCCGCCTTCGCGCCCTACGAATTCGTGGAGATTCTGGTCAACGGCAACACCTACGGCGGTGGAGGCATCTTCGGGCTCTACGGCACCGTCGCCTCGGACAGCCTGTGGGCGCCGTACGTCTTCGTCCACGAGTTCGGCCACCACTTCGCGGGGCTGGCCGACGAGTACTACACGTCTGAATCCGTCTACGCGCCCGCCGAGGACCGCCTGGAGCCCTGGGAGAAGAACGTCACCGCGCTCCACTCTCCGGAAGACTTGAAGTGGAAGCACCTGATGTCCCCTGGAACACCCCTGCCTACCCCTTGGAACAAGGAGGGCTACGAAAAGCATGCCAACGCGGTGCAGAAGCAGCGCGGCCAGATTCGGGCGCAGCGCAAGCCTGAGTCGGATATGGACAAACTCTTCCTGTCCCAGCGGGACTGGGAGGAAAAGTTTCTTTCCTCACAGAAGTACTCAGGCCGGGTCGGCGCCTTCGAAGGGGCCATGTACGAGTCGAAGGGCTACTACCGGCCACAGGTCGACTGCGTGATGTTCACGCGGGATCGCGTTCCATTCTGCGCGGTGTGTCAGAGCGCCATCTCGGAGGTCATCGACCTGTATTCCAGCCCTCCAGCCAGGTCTCCTCAGGCCAATCCGTAAACGCCTGAAAATCCGGGCGCCTCTTGTGTGAAATGCCGATGTCACCAGGACCGGACAATGGATTGCCCTCCGGTTCAGGTGTAAGGGGGACGCAACCTGCTTCCCATGGAGGGGAACTCATGCAGAGACGATTTTGGCTCCCGGCTGTCGTCACGGCCGTGATGGTCACGATGGGCACGGGATGTGGCGACGAGTGCGTTGACCAGTTCGACTGCCGCAGTGACAACGGCCCGCCGGCCGCCGGCAAGCAGTGGACCTGCAGCTCCGGCAACTGCGAGCAGCGCGACATCGTCCAGGCCCCCGATGCTGGCACCGAGGACGACGCTGGCACCGAGGACGACGCTGGGACCGAGGACGATGCGGGCACCACCGACCCGGACGCCGGGACGGAGGGCTGCACCAGCAACGCGACCTGCGGCCTGACCGAGACCTGCAACACCGAGTCGAACACGTGCGAGGACTCGGGCTTTGTCACGCCGGTGGCGACGACCAGCACTCAGATCCAGGCGGTCCGTGATGCGGCGGATGGCGCGCTCGACCCCGCGCTGCCCATCGAGGGCGCGTTCGTCACGTTCATCAAGCCCACGGTGACGGGCAGCACCGAGCTCCCCGGCTTCTTCGTCCAGGCCGAGGCCGAGGGCCCCGCCCTGTTCGTGTCCGACGCGACGGCGCTGGCCGCGATCTCCGTGGGTGACCGGGTCAGCTTCTCCGTGACGTCGAAGGCGACCACCGACGGTCTGCGCTCCGCGTCCGCCGTCACCGGGACCACGGTCATCAGCCAGGGCCACCCGGTTCAGAGCCAGTCGACGGCCACCCCGGCCGGCCTCGCGTTCAACCGCTCCACGTCGGACACGCTGGTGTCGGGCCTGGACTCCGTGGAGTCCGCGCTCACCTACCTGACGGGCACGATTGCCGCGAACGGCAGTGGCATCGGCGCTGGCTACACCGGCTTCCAGGTCACCACCGACGGCGTCACGGCTCCTGCGGCCAACTTCCGGCTCCGCGTGCCCGCGACGCTCGCCACTGAACTCGACATCGTCGAGGGCTGCACGTTCACGCTGAACGCGGGCCCCATCTGGCGGTTCGGCGCCAACGCGCAGCCGTCCGCGTTCACGGCGCCCGACCTCACCCTGTCGAACTGCGCCGCGCCGGCGTTCGGCTCGGCCGCCGCGACGTCGCTGACGGAGGTCACCCTGACCTTCAGCCGCACCATCTCCGCGGCGAGCATCACCAACGCGCAGGAGCAGTTCACCTTCACTGAGGGCCTGACTGTTTCCGCCGCCCGCGTTGAGGGGAAGCAGGTCATCCTGACCACGAGTGAGCAGACCCCTGGCGCCAACTACTCCGTCACTGTCGCGAACACCGTGACGGACCTGGCGGGTGGCTCCATTGCTTCGGAGGCCAGCACGCAGGCGTTCCGCGGCTACCGTACACCTGCGGTTCTTCGTCTGACCGAGGTTCAGCCGAACGGAGGCACGGGCCCGAACCCCAAGGACATGGTTGAACTGCAGGTCATCACGGCGGGAACCACGTCGGGCCTCATCCTGGTCCAGGACACCGCCTCCATCCCCGCCAATCGCCTCGCCAGCTTCCCGGACGTGGATGTCGCGGTCGACGACATCATCGTGGTGCACCTCAATGCGGGCTCAGGCTTCCCTGCCGAAACGCAGTCCAAGAATGAGCACCCGCAGAGTACCAATCCGGCGCACTACGACACTGCATGGGATTTCGCGGGCACCGGCAGCAACTCCATCACCTACTCCAGCCGCGTCATTCTCGTGCAGGACGCGGCCGGGAACATTCAGGACGCGGTGCCCTTCCGGTCGACGGGAACCCCGCCCGGCGCGTTCCCCGGCCACCTGGCGGTGATTCAGGCTGCCGGTCAGTGGCTCCCGGTGGATTGCAACGGTTCTCCCTGCACCAACACCTCCACGCCCGAAACGCCTTCCGCCGGTGACATTTCTGCCTCCTGGGCGGGTATTCCGAACGGCGCGGATGCCACCAGCAACAGCGTCCGCCGTATCAGCGCGGACGACACCAACACCAAGGAAGACTGGGCGGTGGGCGCTCCTTCGTGGGGCCTGCCCAACTTCTAGTCTGACGGCTTCCTCGTGAAGCCCCCGGGCCGCGGCTCCTTGTGAGCCGCGGCCCTTTTCTTTTCTCTGGGTGAAGTGGGACCCTGTGCGCCACAGCCACGGCTGCCTCTACAGTGCCGTCACTTCCTCCGTGGGCCCGACTCTGTCGCGGGCCGGAGTCTTCATGCGCGTCCATCACGCCCTGCTCCCACTTCTCGCGCTGCTGCTGACCGCATGTCCCAGCTCGTCATCCCCCGGCCCGGACGACACCGCCCCGGACCTGGCCATCACCACGGACGCACTCCCCGCCGCATCCGTCGCACTGGCTTATCGCGGCGCGCTCACCGCGACGGGTGGCACGCCTGCCTATTCGTGGCGCGTCGCACAGGGCGCACTGCCCACCGGACTCAGCCTGTCCACCCTGGGCGAACTCACCGGGACACCCCAGTCCGCTGGCACCGCCTCCTTCGACGCGGAGGTCCGTGACTCGCGCGGCCGGACCGCTCGCGCCTCATTCCGGCTCGAGGTGCTCGACGCCGCGCTCCAGGTCGCGACGTCCGCGCTTCCCGATGCCTACGTCGGCGAAGACTACGCCGCGCGACTCGAAGCTTCGGGCGGCACGGCGCCCTACACATGGACCCTCGCGGAGGGCACCCTTCCCTCGGGCGTGCGACTCGACGCGCCGGGACACATCTCGGGCGTTCCCGCCAACTCCGGCACCTTCTCCGTCACCTTCAATGTCCAGGACGCCACCGGGCTTTCGCGCCAGCGTGTCCTCTCGCTCTCCGCCTTCACCGCTCCCTCTCTCTCGGGCGGCACGCTCCCCACCGCCGCACTGGGAGCGGCGTACTCCACGGAGATTCTCGCCGTCGGTGGGCGCCCGCCACTCACGTTCCGTGTCAGCTCGGGCTCATTGCCCGCGGGCCTCCAACTGGAGGCCAACCACGTGCGTGGAACACCCACCACACCAGGGGACTCGACCTTCACCGTCGAGGCACGGGACGCCAATCGCCGTGCAGCACCCGGCACGTTCCAGCTCACCGTCCGGAGCGGCATCGCCATCACGCCCAGCGCACTGCCGGATGCATATACCGACGCCGCCTATCGCCAGGGCCTCCTGGTGACGAACGGACGCGCGCCCTATACCTGGACGATCAGCGCGGGTTCGCTTCCTGCCGGTATCCGCCTCACCAGCGCGGGCCTGCTTGAAGGCACCGCCTCTACGTCAGGCAGCTTCTCCTTCTCCATCCGGGTTACCGACGCCGACGCGCACGTGGCCACTCAGGCACTCACGCTTGTCGTGTACCGGCCTCCGACGGTGACAGGCCCCGCGCTCCAGCTCGACGGGTACGTCTCTCAGTCCTTCAGCGCCACGTACTCGGCAACAGGAGGCAAGGCGCCGTACTCGTTCGCGTCAGCAAGCGCCCTTCCCTCCTGGCTGCAGCTCTCCTCCTCTGGAGAGCTTTCGGGCATCCCACAAGCGACTGGCACCACCAGCGGACAAGTCGTCGCCACCGACGCGAACGGACGGACGGGCACACGTGCCTTCACCCTCACGGTCCACGAACGCCCCTCCATCGAAACCACGTCGCTGCCCGATGCCCACAGGGGCGTTCCCTACTCCATCCCATTTCGAGTCACGGGAGGCAGGGCGCCGCATGCGTGGAGTGTCTACTCGGGGGCGCTTCCCTCGGGGCTCGCGCTTTCAACGTCAGGCACCCTCAGCGGTACCCCCACGGAGGCAGGGGACTCAACGTTCGTCGTCTCTGTGACGGACGCCGCGGGGCAGTCGGCGTGGCGCGAGCTGACCCTCACCGTGCACTCCGAGGGAACGACCTTCACGGTGGGCCATTGGAACCTCGAGTGGTTCGGCGCCCCCAATCAGGGCCCGCCGGACTCGACCTCCGAGGGCGGCACGCAGGACGACCTCCAGATTGCCCATGCAGGCGACATCATTCGCCGCTCGGGCGTCAACGTGTGGGGACTCGTGGAGATGGTGGACGCCGCGGACTTCGCCACACTCAAGGAACAGCTCCCCGGCTTCAATGGCTTCCTCGCCAATGACACGTCCTTCGTCCCCAACGGCACGGCGTACTACAGCAACGGCGAGCAGAAGCCCGGCATCCTCTACGACAGCACTCTCACGCTCCAGAGCGCACAACTCATCCTCACCGATTACGACTCGGACTTCGGCGGCCGCCGCCCCTGCGCGTGAACTTCACCACGGCCATCCAAGGCGTGAGCCCCCAACTGGTCGTCATCGTCCTCCACATGAAGGCGTTCGACGACACGAGCTCCTACGGACAGCGGCAACGCTCCAGCGCGGCGCTCAAGGCCTATCTCGACACCACCCTGCCCACCGAACGCGTGCTCGTCATTGGCGACTGGAACGACGACGTCGACCAGTCCATCACCCGGGACGGCAATGGCGGCTATCTCCCCACCCCCTTCGCCCCGTTCCTGGCCGACACGGCGCGCTACACCTTCATCACCGAGCCACTGTCCCTGCTCGGCATGCGCACCACCGTCAGCTATCGCGACGTCATCGACCACACGCTCGCCTCCAACGAGATGGCCGAGGACTACCTGCCCGGCTCCGTCGAAGTCCTGCGCCCGGACGCGTGGATTCCCAACTACGGCAACATCGTCAGCGACCACTATCCCGTCATCAGCCGCTACGAACTGGGCGGTCCGGGCTCCGGCGGTACGGACCCCGACCCCATGGCGAACCTCATCATCAACGAGGTCCTCCCCAACGAGCCCATCCCGCCCGGCCAGACCGTGGCGGACGTCCATCACGAGTTCATCGAGGTGTACAACGCGGGCACCTCCACCGCCGACCTTTCAGGCTGGAGCTTGTCGGACGCCGCCATGGTGCGGCATGTCTTCGCGCCCGGCCTGACGCTGGCCCCGGGCCGTGTCTTCGTCGTCTTCGGCGGGGTTCGCGGCTTCCAGCCCGGTACGCCCAACACCGTGGCCGCGTCCTCGGGCGGACTGGGTCTCAACAACGATGGCGATGTCGTCAGGCTCCTCGCTCCCGATGGAGGCACGGTGGATGAGATGTCTTACGGGGGCACCTTCGACAACATCTCCTTCAACCGGTCGCCCGATGCCACGCCCGGCGCGACGTTCGACTACCACGACATGATAACGCCAGGTCTCAACTCCTCCCCGGGGCTCCGTGTGAACGGCCAGCCGTTCTGACGAACACGGCGTTCGCGCTCCATGCGCGGACGGGCGCACCGGCGCATCCCATGTCGACAGCGCGCGCTCAGCGGAGCGAGCCGGACGACGACTCCGGCCCTCCACTGCCCTCGCGCGGAGCGGATTCCTCCTGGTGTGGAGGAAGTTCGGCGCCCGGCCCTGGCACCCCATCCACGAGGTGCGCCACCAGGCCGCCGGGGCCATCTCCGTAGCTGACGCGAACCTCGTCTCCCTCGTGGTACTCCCGCAGGCCCGTCACGGGCTCGCCCTTCATGTAGAGGCGGGTCTGCTCGTCCACCCCGATGTCGTACGCCACGCCATCGTGGCCACGGATGAGCAGCTCATTGTCGCCCACCCACTCCACACGCCCCTGAAGCTCCCCCATGGGCGCTGGCTGTCCCGAACCGCCTTGCCCATCACTCAGCGCCCCTCCAGGCAATGAGGCAGCGCCTCCTCCCCCGCCTTGCAGCGCGCCCGATTCAGGCAGACGGTCTTGTGAGGCCACGAGACCTCGAAGAATGTCCGAGCGGCCTTCCCGCTCGTTCGCGGACGGGGGGCCCCGGTCTTCGCTTCGCTGGCCACAGCCGAACCCCACTGCGCACACGCCGACGGCTACCAGCATCCAACCGCGCGGAGTCCTCATGCGCTCGTGTCCCCCCATGGTGGAAGTCACCGCGGTACATCCCGGCCTGCGCCGGGCGTCGCGTGTCTCCTCCACAACATGAGGATGGCCCCAGAGGGCGAGAACCCAGAGACGTTGACCGACGCGCCTTGGTGGCGGCCAGGGGAGCGGGAGAGCGCTCCGCCATACGGCCCCTCACCTTGTTGCGAAAGCTTGCGCGCCTTCGATGACCTGGGCCAGCGTTCCCCTCGGTCACCCGCACCGCGCTCGGCGTCCCGGCAGCGGTGGGATTCACCGCTGCCGTGGACCCCAACCGCGCCTACTCAATGACGAAGGTCAGCGTCACCCGAGCCGGCACCGTCTGCTCCTCGGGCTGGATGGGCGTGGACATTCCTCGGCCATCCGCCGCGGCTTCCGTCATCGCGAAGCGCGCCGGGTAGAACTGCGGCGGCTCCATCACCGTGCTCGCGTCGACCACCGCGCCCAGCTTCACGTTCAGCGCCGCGGCCAGCACCTCCGCCGACTTGCGCGCCCGCGCCACCGCCTGGCGCAGCGCCTCGCCCTGCACCGCCTCCTGACGGCTCAGGCCGAAGCGCACCGAGTCCACCCGGTTCGCCCCCGCCGCCAGCGCCTGGTCCAGCAGGGGGCCCACGCGCGACAGGTCCTTCACGTGGACACTCACCAGGTTGCTCACCCGGTAGCCGCGCAGCTTCGGCTCCGTCTGGTTGGGAAGCGGCGGCGCGTAGTCCGGGTACACCGAGTAGTTGCGCGTCTGGATGTCCCGCTTGGCGATGCCCGCGGACGTCAGCGCCGCAATCACCTTCTCCATGCGCTTCGCGTTCTGCTCGCCCGCCGCCTTCACGTTCGGCGCCAGCGTCTCCACCGCCACGTCGATGAAGGCCTCGTCGGGCTGCGCCTTCACCTCGCCCGTGCCTTCCACGCGAATGGTCCGAGCGGCCGCGGGGGCCTGCGCACGCGGCGAGGAGACAGGCAGGGACTGCGCGACGGCCGTCGCGCCAGTGAACAGCACCGCGGTCAGCAACAGGCTACGAACAGGTCGGGCGAACATGGGGACTCCTTCAGGTATGGGCCGCTGCGGGGTCGTACTGCAACGTCCTTCCCCCTTGGAACGGCCGCCATCTGGCGACATTCACTTTCCCCACGCCCACGCCCGAAGCGCCCCTTCCCTCACGGAGAGAGAAGGAGCGCCAGGCCCGCCGGAGTCTGTCTCCGGCGGAATGTCACGGGCTGGCTGCTTCGGCGCCCGTCATCTCGCGCACCACCTGGCCGGGCCCGGCTCGCGACGGAGCGCACCTTCGTGGTGGCCTTGCGCCGCGCGGCCCTCAACGCGTCCCGTCCCATGTCCATCACCGCCGACACCGCGCCCGCGACCAGGTTGGCCGGCGGCGTGTCCGGCGCCATGGGGTGCGGCCGCGTGGGCGCCGCCTTCCGCGACATCTCCAGCACGTCCCCCATCGTCCGGAGCTCCTGCGGACGGAAGACCTTCTTCAGGGCCGGGAAGAGCTCGCTCTCCTCCTGGAGCACGTGCGCGCGCACGTTCTCCATCAGCACCTGCACCTTCGCGTCGAAGCGCTCCGCCTCCGGCGCCATGCCATCCAGCTCCGCCAGCAGCCACTTCACCACGTGGTGCTCCTCCAGCGAGCGCAGCACGTCCGGACCCAGCTCCTCCGAACGCGAGCGCACCGCGGGGTAGAACACCTGCTCCTCGATGGCCGCGTGCACGGACAGCTCGGTGACCATCTGGTCCACCAGCCGGCGCTTCAGCTTGTGGGCATTGGGGCCCGCCTTCTCGAACTTCCGGAACAGCTGCTCCACCGTCTTGTGGTCCGCCTTCAGCAACGCGATGGCATCCATGGATTCACCTCCCTGAGAGTCGTTGGCCGCCCTGGGTGCGTCCCAAGCGCCCCTTCTCTGGCGCAGCGCGGCATGTCCTGCATGGTGGGGATGGCGTCGCACGGATGCGGGGGCGGCCTGACAACAGCCCGGCCGCACGGCCGCTTCACGGCCGAGCAGGCCAAACTCCCAGCGCGGTGCAGGGGCCTTGGGCCTCCCGTGGACTCCGCCACACCGCTTCGGACGCGACGGGCGCCGAGACTCCCGGGCAATCACCCGTGGGCGTTCCGCGCCCCAATGTCCGTGCCACCGTACCCCGGATGGATGGGGGTGCGTCGCTTTGGGGACTGGGGAAGGGAGAGCACCGTGATGAATGACATCCTGCGGGTCCGGGTCGCGCGCATCACTCGCGAGGCCGAGGACATCCTGTCGTACGAGTTGGTCGCGACGGAGGGCAACACCCTCCCCGCCTTCGAGGCCGGAGCCCACCTGGAGGTCCGCGTCCCAGGGCCGGGCGACTTCAAGCGCTCGTATTCGCTCTGCAACGACCCGGAGGAGACACACCGCTACGTCATCGCGGTGGCCCGGGATGCCAGGGGGCGCGGGGGCTCGTGCGCCATGCATGAGCGGGTGCACGAGGGCGACGTGCTGGAGGTGAACGCGCCTCGCAACAACTTCCCGCTGCTGTTCGCGCGCAGCTACGTGCTCGTGGCCGGCGGCATTGGCATCACGCCCATGTTGTCCATGGTGCGCATGCTCCAGCGCACCGGCGCCGACTACACGCTGCACTACTGCGCGCGCGAGCCCGGCCGCACCGCCTTCCGCGAGCTGCTCTCCCAGTCACCCTTCGCCGAACGCGTGCGCTTCTCCTTCGACGGAGGCGACCCGAGCCAGGGCCTGGATGTGAAGGCGCTGCTGGCCACGCGCCTGCCAGGGGCACGGCTGTACTGCTGCGGCCCGTCGGGACTGATGAAGGCCGTGCGCGACGCGGCCACCCTGCACCGCTGGCCCTGGGAGAAGGTGCACTTCGAATCCTTCACCGCCGAGGGCACCAGCGCCGCCACGGGCCGGGAGGAGAAGGGCTTCGAGGTGACCATCCGCAGCACGGGGCAGGTGCTGCAGGTGCCCGTGGGCCAGTCGGTGCTCAACGTGCTGCGCCGCAACGGGGTGCGCATCCCGAGCGACTGCGAAGCAGGCACGTGCGGCACCTGCGTCACGCGCGTCTGCGATGGCCAGCCCGACCACCGCGACACCTTCTTCCAGACGGAGCCCGCGGGTGACCAGCGCATGCTCGTCTGCGTGTCGCGCGCCCGCTCCAAGCGGCTGGTGCTGGACCTCTGAAGCGGCCGGGCCGGGAGCTATGCCGCCCGGCCCGACGCCTCCCGGCGAGCACGCGCCACTTCGGACCGGATGAGCTGACGCAGGGCCTCCGGGTCGAAGGGCTTCTCCACGCGCGGGTTGCCCACGCGCTCCAGGAACGTCCGCGCGGTGGCCGTGAAGGCGCCGCCCGTGATGAACACGATGCGCTCCGCCGCTCGCGGGTCCACCTGCGCGAGCGCGTCGTACAGGTCCATCCCGGTCATCTCCGGCATCATCAAGTCACAGAGCACCACATCGAAGCGCGCCTCGGGCCCGGTCAGCGTCTCCAACGCCCGCCGCGCGCTCACCAGCACCTCCACGTCGTTCTCCCGCGACAGGGTGCGGCGGATGGCGCCGCTCACCAGCGCATCGTCGTCCACCACCAGCACCCGGCCTCGCGCCGACTCCGGGGCTGGCGTCGCCTGGGACTCCGCTCGGGGTCCGTGCACCGCGGGGGATTCACCGGCGCCCGTCCATCCCGACGACAGGGCCGACGTCGGCGCGGAGGGCCCGTCCTCGGGCAGGGGCCGCGTTCGGCCGGGCGTGTCGGCGCGGACACTTCCGGAGGACGCGCCACCACGCACCTCGCGGTCCGGAGGGGCGGCCGGCGTTTCGCCATGCATCGCGTGGGTGGACGCGGGTGCACCTCCCTCCACACCGTCCAGCGGCGGGCCCGCGAGGCCCGCGTCCGGTGACGGCGACACGCCTGCTGAGACACTGGCATCCTGCATGGCCATCCGTCCCCCGTTCTCCTGGCGTGCCGCCAGGGAGTCCGAATCCGCTGCCTCGCCTGCCAGTGCTGACGCGACGACGGTGCCGTGTGGCCCCTCTGGCGCCGGGTCCAAGCCAGGGCGCGGTGACGCCTCGCCACGCACGCTCCACGAGGCGCCATCGGACGCCACCGCCCCCTGCTCAAGAGACATGGCGGACGCCGGCTGCGCGGCGGCCGCGCTCCCCGCGCGCGCAGGCGCGGAGTCCTCCACCGTGGCGCCTCCGCCTCGCCGTGACTCCGACGCGGCCCGCAACGTCACGCGGAACACCGAGCCATGCCCGGCCTCGCTGTCCACGGTGATGGTGCCGCCCATGGCCGTCAGGTAGGCGTGGCACAGCGACAGCCCCAGCCCCGTGCCCACGCCCACAGGCTTCGTCGTGTAGAAGGGGTCGAAGATGCGGCCGAGCAGCTCCGGCGAAATCCCGCTGCCCGTGTCGCGCACCTCCGCCACCACCCGGCCATCCGGCCCCACGCGCGTGACGAGCCGCACCTCGTTCGACTCCGCGAAGCCCTCCGGCAACGCCTGCGCCGCGTTGATGAGCAGGTTGAGGAACACCTGCGCCAGGCGCGCCTCGTTGCCCTCCACGCGTGGCACGTCGCCGTAGTCGCGCACCAGCTTCGCGCGCGGGCGCAGCTCGCCCATGGCGATCTTCACCGCCGAGTCGAGCACCGCGTGCAGCTCCACCGGCCCCTGCTTCTCGTCATCCGGCCGGGAGAACATCTTCAGGTCCTGGACGATGCGCCGCACGCGGTCCGCGCCCAGCAGCGCCTCGCGCAGCGCCTGATTCACGTCCTTCAACCGGGCGCCCACGTCGTCGCGCGTCCCGTCCAGCTCCCGCGCCAGCGCGTCCGCCTCGCCGCTCGCGTGCTCCAGGTTCGACACGATGTACGCCAGCGGGTTGTTGATTTCGTGCCCCACGCCCGCCGCGAGCTGCCCCACCGCCGCCAGCCGCCCCGTCTGGACGAGCTGCGCCTGCGCCTGCCGGAGCGTGCGCATGTTCGCCTCCAGCTCCGCGTTGGCCCGCGCCAGCGCCTGCGTGCGGTCCCTCACGCGCTCCGCCAGCCACCGCTCGCGGTCCTTCAACTGCCCCACGCGCAGCAGGTACACGCTGACGCCCAGCACCCCCACGCCCAGCACGCACAGCAGCCAGAAGCCCGTGCGCTGCCACAGCTTCGGCTCCAGCACGACGTCCAGGGCCACCGGCTCGGTCCACCCGCCGTCCCGGCCCTTCGCCTGGACCTCGAAGCGGTAGCTGCCCGGCCGCAGGCCGTTGTACAGCGCCCGCCGGGCCTCCGCGTGCACCCACGTGTCGTCGTGCCCCGCAAGCCGGTAGCGGAAGGGCAGCCGCGCCGCGTCCACCGGCGTGAAGGCCGTGAAGCGAATCTCCAGCCGCGAGGCACCGGGCTCCAGCTCCACCGGCCCCTCCACCGGCGCCGGCTTGCCCTGCACGCGGACCTCTTCAATCCGCACCTCGGGCGGCTGCCGGCTCGCGCGCACCCGCACCGGGTCCACCACGATGGCGCCGCGCAGGTTGGTGAACCACAGCCGCCCGTCCTGCCCCCGCCACGCCGACGGCTGCGTGTTGCCGTTGCACTCCGCGCTGCGCATGCCGTCGCGCGTGTCGAAGTCCAGCGTCGTCAGGCGCGGGCGCACGCCGTCCGCCACCTCGTCCAGGTCGCGCCGGGACACGCGGGACACGCCCTTGTTGCTGCTCATCCACAGCGAGCCGTCGCCGTCCGGCACCAGGCTGAACACCGCGTCGTCGTACAGGCCCTGCACGACGGTGAAGCGCGCCCAGGTGTCATCGCGCCAGCGGCCCAGCCCCGTCTCCGTGCCCACCCACACCGTGCCGTCCGGGTCCGCGTGCAGCGCCAGCACCAGGTCCCCGGGCAGCCCGTCCTGCTGCGTGAAGCGCTGGAAGCCCTTCTGCTCGCCGTCCCAGCGCACCAGCCCCGTGTCCGAGCCGAACCACACCCGGCCGCGCGAGTCCTCCACCATGACGATGATGGGGTTGGTGAAGCCGTGCTTCGGGCCGTACACCGTCACGCCGCCGCCGTGCAGCCGCGCCAGCCCCGCCTGCGTGCCCAGCCACGTGTCGCCCCGCGAGTCGACCAGGATGGACGTCACCACGTCATGCGGCAGCCCCTGCGCGCGCGACACCCGCGTGAAGCGCTGGCCGTCATACCGGTACGCGCCGTTGAGCGTGCCCACCCACAGCGTCCCGTCGGGCGCCTCGTGCATCGCGGGGATGACGCTCTCCGGCAGGCCCTGCTCGGAGCCCAGGTGGCGGAAGGTGTTGTTCTCGTACTTGAACAGGCCGCTGGTGGTCCCCAACCACAACACGCCGCGCCGGTCCTCCAGCACCGCGCTGACCGTCTCGTCGGCCAGACCCTCGGGGATGCCAAACGTGGCGAAGGGGCCGTCGCGCAGGCGCATCAGCCCCGAATAGGTGCCCACCCACAGGTGGCCGTCCCGGTCCTCCAGCAGCGACAGCACCGCCGACTCCGCCATCCACGCCATGCCGGGCACCGGCTCGCTGAAGCCCTTCGCGTTGTGCCGCGTCAGGCCGCCGCGGTGCGTGCCCACCCAGAGGTTTCCGTCGCTGTCGGCGGACAACGCGTTGACGGAGAGGGTCGGCAGGCCTTCGTCCGTGGTGAAACGGCGGGCCACCACGCCATTCCAGGAGTAGAGGCCCTCGCGCGTCCCCAGCCAGAGCACCCCCGTCGCGTCGCGGCGCAGCGCCATCACGTAGGGCCGGGGCTCCGGCCCGGGGAAGGGGAACGGCGCCGGCTCCAAGCGTCCGTCCACCCAGCGAGCCAGGCCCTCCGGCGTCCCCACCCAGAGCGAGGTGCCATCACCAGGCGTCAGCGACGTGATGTGGGAGGCGGGCAGGCCATCCGCGACCGTGTACTGGCGCGCCACGCCCTCGCCCAGCGGCACCTGCCAGAGGCCCGCGGACGTCCCCACCCAGAGCACGCCGTCGGCCGCCACCAGCGTCTCCACCCGCGCGGAGTCCAGCGGCGCGGCGGCGCCCGGGGCCCGCTCGAAGCGGCCCTTGCGGTACGCCACCAACCCCTGCCCCGTGCCCATCCACAGCGTGCCCGCCGCATCCTCCGCGAGCGCCTTGATGGTGTGGTTGCGCAGCTCCGGCGAGTTGCGCCGGTCGAACACGGTGAAGCGCGCGCCGTCGAAGCGGGCCAGCCCCTCCCACGTGCCCAGCCAGAGGTAGCCGTCACGCGTCTGCACCATCGACAGCAGGCTGTTCTGCGGCAGCCCGTCATCACTGCGCCACACGTCCTGGCTGTACTGCGAGACACGGCGCTGGGGGTCCAGGGCCATGCCCGGAGTCGCCAGGAAGAGCCCCGCGAAGAAGAACCACCCGATGAACCCCCGCCCAAGAGCGCGGGCTCGCTGCCCCGGTGTGCGCATGTCGGGCCGCAGTGTCCGGCAGAAACGGCCCAGAGGCCACACGCCCCCGAATTCACCGGAAATGGAACGTTCAGTGAACGGTCTTGGCGGCAGCGGCGGGGGACCGGCCTCCTCCCCCTGTACAGCCCCACCGACTTCCCCCCGCCGCTGCCGCCGCGTCCGCCACCACCTGTGGAGCCGGGAACCGCACTCCCGGCTCCTTCATGGCCATGGCCATTGCGCGCCCGGCGAGGAGACCCCGGTGGTGGCGGAGGTCTCCGACGCGTCGCGCAGTGGTGAAGATGCGAGCCACCACCCCCCCGCGCCACTGCGGGAATGCGACACCCGGGGTGTCCCCCGGTCGAACCCGGAGGAGCCCTGAGGCGCACGTCCTCCCGTCCGGTCTATGCTCCGCGCGCCGAAAAGAGGGTGGATGAGCGACGGGTCGTTGTTTGTGACGGACCAGGTGACCACGCAGGCGAAGTACCAGTGGCACCTGTGGGTGGCGGATGTGCTGGACCTGGGGACGTCGGTCCTCGTGGGGTGGGCCGCGCTGCGCGCGCTGGAGCAGGAGCGCACGCCCCTGACCATGCCGCTGGCCATGGCCCTGGCGTGGCTCACCGCCTCCGCCGTGGGCGGGGTGACGGGCCGCACCTTCTGGAGACAGGTGGCGGGCGTGAAGCTGGTGCGCGGGGAGCGCCCGGCCGGGCTGCCGCGCGGACTGGCCCGCGCCTTCACCACGCCGCTGGATTTGCTGCTGAACGTCGTGCTGCTGCGCCGGCCCCTGGACACGATGCTGGGCCTGCACGCGGAGCCCGTCCTGCCTGGCGTGGGCCCTCGCCTCAAGGGCGTGGCGCCCCAGCTCCCCTGGCTGGCGGTGCTGGCGGGCGCGGTGTGGCTGCTCGTCACGCCCACCCGGGCGGAGATGCTTCAGTACCTGGGCCGGACGCTGACCGGGTGGCACTGCTGCCACGGCACGCGCGAGGTGACGTGGCAGTGCCGCACGTCCCTGGACCGCGCGGTGCGCAACGCGCGCGGCGGGGATGCCGAGGTGAAGACGCTGGTCGCCGACTGTCCCGTGGCGGGCGCGCGGCTCGGAGAGTGAGCCTCGCGTCCATCCGGATGCGAATGCACCCCGTCAGCGCACCTTCACCCGCAGCTCGCCCTCCTTGCAGATGACGCCGATGTAGCCGGAGCCCACGTCGAAGTTCGGGTTGTGGCGGAAGCGGCTCGCCGTCTTCCGCTCCCCGGCCTTGAGCACGCCCAGCCAGGCCGCCTTGCGGATGTCCTTCACCACATAGCAGTCCGTCCAATCGAAGGCCTCGTGGTTCTGGACCTCCACGCCGGGGTCGAGGAAGCCGCCCACACCGCCCTGCTGGTTCGCGTGGCCACGCAGCGTGCGCTTCGCGGGGGGCGCGACCACGACAGAGTCCAGCTCGCCTTTGTCGGACGCGGCGACCTCCGCGGGCGTCTCCTCGGTGGCCGTCGCCTCGCCAGGAGCCTCGTCCTGACCGGGGGCCGCCACGAAGAGGTCCTCCGAAGCGTTGAGCGCCCGGTCATCCAGCTCGAGGAACGCGCGCAAGGGCCGCATCGCGCCGCCTCGCGCCGGACGCACCACCCGGGCCCGCCCCAGCACCTCGCGCTTGCCACTCTTCAGGGGCCCCAGCACGTCCATCTCCATGCCGGGCAGGAACGCCCGCCCGAAGCCCCGGTCGACATAGGGCTTCCCGTTCGCATTGCGAATCTGGAGCACCTTCGCAGGCGTGGCATAGACGACGGCCGGCTCGACGGGCGCCGCCGGCTTCTTCGGAGGCGTCTTCACCGGTGACGCGCGAGGCGGCCGCGCCCGCTCCGGCTCCTCCTTGTCGGGCGCCGCGCGCACCGAGGACGGCGAGGCCTCCACGGCGGGCGCTCCCGGTCCACCCGCGCCACCACGGCCGGGCCGGCATCCGAGCCCACGCCCGCGTCCGGCGTGGGAGCCACGTCGGCAGGCGCCACCGTCGGCGCGACGGCCACCGGCGGCTCCACCGCCTTGCCCGTGTCCACCGTGGCGGCCCTGTCGGTGGGCGCGGTGGCCACCGGCGCGCTCCCGGGCGACTGGACGAACAGCGCGGTGACGGCGGAGGTGGCAATCACCAGCAACACGACGATGGCGACATAGAGCCCCACCGGCCGCTTCCGGGAGGCCTGTTCGTCCAGCGCCGCCGCGGACACGACGGCGGGCGCGACGACGGACTGCGACGAGGCGGGGACGCCGCCTGAAGCCACCACGACGCTGGGGGACGGCCCGGGAAGGCGGCCGCACCGGTGGTGGCCCCCGTGGCCCCAG
>JBKGHI010000072.1:0-33786 GCA_046520405.1 Myxococcus sp. 1LA | reverse complement strand
TGCCGGTCAGCGGCGCCACGGCGGGCGTGCCTCGCAGTGGCGTGCCTCCGCTGGGACGTGAGGGCGCGATGGCGGCGTCAGCGGCGCGGCCGACGGGCCACCGTGGGCGTGCCCTTCGCGGGCGTACCACCCGCGGTCTGGAGATAGCTGGCGGACACCTGCGGCTCGTTGGTGGGCCGGGGGCGGACCAGCTCCTCCACCTCCTCGAAGTCCATGTCGGAGATGTCTTCCGTCAGCTCGACGACGCCCTTCTGGCCTCCCGCGCTCGCGGTGGCGCCCTTCCGGGTCTCCGCGCGGCGGCGGGCCTTGAAGACATCCCGACGGTAGGTTCCCGCTTCGATTTCCTGGAGCGTGCGCACCCAGAGCCGCTCGTACGTGAGGTACTTGTTGTACAGGCTCGCGACGCGGAACTTGGCCGAGGTGCTGCGGATGAACGCACCCTTCAGCTTGTTGATCCGCTTCTTGAGGTCTTCATGGGCGCGCGTCGGCGCCTGCCGCTCGTTGCCCAGGAAGTACTGCTCGTAGAGGTTGCGGAGGACGGCGACCTCCGCCTCCAAAACCTCACACTCCTGGAGCACGGCCTCGCTGGAGCCGGGGTCGGCGGGCGTGGACCTGCTGCCGGCGGAGCTCTTCGGCGCGAAGCTCTTCGAAGCGGACTGTCGGGCGTCGGGGGGCGGCATGACTCCTCAGAGTGTCCTCAAGAGGCTCGCGCGATTCAACCTCACGCAGCCGAGGGGGTAGGCCCCAGGCTTGCCTCCCCGCTCTCCCGACGGCCCTTCTGGGCGAGAAGCACCGCGCCAAAGGTGAACATGCACAGGGAGATGAACTGGCTGGTGGAGACATTGTACCACGCCTCCAGCGGCACCGCCGCCGCCAGCTCCCCCGCCCCCAGCGACTGGAGCAGGCCGTGCAGGGTGCCGCGCTCCACGTCCCCCCGGAACAGCTCCACCGTGCTCCGCAGCACCGCGTAGGCCATCAGCCAGAGCGCCAGGACGTGGCCGTGGAAGCGCCGGTAGCGCCGGGCGTACAGCAGCCCCACGAAGAGCACCAGTTGCCCGGCGGACTCGAAGAGCTGGGTGGGGTACACCCCCAGGGTGTGGCCGTGCTGCGCCACCCAGTCGGAGATGCGGACCGCGTCAGGCGCCGCCTGGTGGAAGATTTCACCCGTGGCCTCCACGACGTACCGCGCGTCCTGGAGCTGGGACGAATACGCCAGGCTGGACGTCGCGCCCGGCTGGCCCAGGAGGTCCTGCGCCACCCCGCCGCCGGGGAAGTGCACCGCGGTGGCCGCGTGCGCGGGCGCCACGTCTCCCCAGCAGCACCCCGCACCAAAGCAGCCCAGCCGGCCCAGACACTGGCCCAAGGACACGGTGGGGATGCACACGTCGGCGAGGCGCCAGAAGTCCAGGCCGTTCATCCGCGCGAACACGAACGCGGCCACGGACGCGCCAATCAGGCCGCCGTAGAAGACGAGCCCGCCGCCCAGGGAGAGCACCTGCGTCCAGTCATGGGCGTAGTCCTGCCAGTTCACCAGCACGAAGAGCAGCCGGCTCCCGCCAATGCCACCGAGCAGAATCCAGACCGTCATGTCCATGAGTTGCTCGCGCTTGCGCGGCCCCTCCACGTCCACCCACGCGCCGTCCTTCAGCTCCAGCCTGCGCCATTCATCCTGGGCCAGCCGGCCCGCCACCGTCACCGCGGTGCTGAAGCCCAGGGCCAGCAGCAGGCCGTAGGTGTGCACGGGGATGCCTTCGCCCTTCGCACCCGGAAAGGCCCCGGCGGGTAGCGCGTACTGCAAGCCGAACCAGGCCAGCACCGCGCCGACGAGGCCATACCCCACCGCCCGAAGCAGCCGGTCCTCGGTAGCGACGGCACGCGCGCGCCGGTCCCGGCATCCAGCGCGCCTTCGGCGGTGCGCCAGCCGTTGAAGGTGACGTAGCCCACCGTGCCCGCGGCGATGGCGTACAGCAGGAGCTGCGACCAGAGCGAGGTGAAGGTGAGGTGGACGAGGACGGGGAGCATGGCAACGGAGGCTACTCTCGTTGCGCGGGCGGGACGACACGCATGCGTGCCCCCAGGCCCGCCTGGCTGCCCGCTTCGCCTACGCCGCCTGGGTGGGGGCCTTGGCCGCCGGCTTCTCCTTGCGAACGAAGGAGTCGACGATGAGCATGCCCACGCCGATGCAGATGGCCGCGTCGGCGATGTTGAAGGACGGGAAGGTCGCCTTGTCGAACCAGTGGGCCTCGAGGAAGTCGATGACGAAGGCCCGGGCGACACGGTCGATGTAGTTGCCCAGCGCGCCGCCCAGTACCAGCGGCAACCCCCACAGCGCCCACTTCTCCTCCGGGTCCGTGCCGGACAGCTTGCGGAAGTTGAAGGTGATGAGGATGACCGCGCCGATGATGGCCACGTGGAAGAGCGGCACCCGCGCCTCCGGCGGCATGCTCCGGAACATGCCCCACGCGGCGCCCGGGTTCTCCAGGTAGCGGATGCGGAAAAACGACTCCGACACCTCGACGTGCCGCTTGGGCTGGTAGTGCATCCCGTTGAAGCCCTTGGCGGGAGGGGAGGAATACATCGCGGCCAGGCGCTCGCCCAGGCTCTCCTTGCCGTCCATCTGGGTGGTCAGCTCGCGGACGACGAGGTACTTCGTCCACTGGTCGAGCACGATGACGCCGAGGGTGACGGCGAGGAGGATGATGTATTTGCGCGGCACGGGCCCGGACTTACACCAGCAGCCGCCCGGACGTCACGGATTGGGGGTTTTCGGCGCCCTCAGCGAGTCCAGCAGCATGAGGACCACGCCCACGCTGATGGCCACGTCCGCCACGTTGAAGGTCGGCCAGCGCATTCCGGGCTGGTTGCGCCAGTGCCAGTCGATGAAGTCGATGACGTAGCCGCGCAGCAGCCGGTCCATGAAGTTGCCCAGCGCCCCACCCGTCACCAGCGCCAGGGACAGCCGGGACAGGCGCTGCTCCACGGGCGTGCGCCGGTACATCGTCACGATGAAGCCCATGGCGACCAGGCTCACCACCAGGAAGAACGCGCGCCGCACGCCTTCGGGCATGCCGCCGAAGATGCCCCAGGCCGCGCCCGGGTTCTCCACGTAGCGGAAGTGCCAGTAGTCCTCGATGAAGCGATAGGGCCGCAGCACCCGGAACGTCCCGTCCTCGGGCGGCGGGCGGTTGTCCAGGTTCTGCTCGGTGAAGAAGCCCGTCACCCGCGACAGGCCCTCCCGCCCATCCAGGGCATCCGTCAGCCGGGAGACAGCCAGGTACTTGGTCACCTGGTCTGCGGCGAGCACCGCGACAATCACGAGGAGGAGGAGTCGAAGGGAGACTTTCATGTCGCGCGCCCTCCTCTATCCCGCGCCCATGCGCCCTGACAATGAAGAGCGCGCATCAGTCCCTCCCCTGCCGGCTCGCTCCATTTCCCGGCCAGCACCGGTTTGGGGCATGGTGTCGCCATGCCGCCTGTTGAGCCCGACGTGAATCCCTCAGTCTCCGACACGCCCCCACCCGCCGAGGCCGCGACCAAGCCCGCGAAGCCCTCGCTGATGGCCCGCTTCAAGAACCTGATGCTCGAGTACGGGCCGCTGGCGTTGGTGGTGAACTACGTCATCTTCGGCCTGGTCATCGTGGGCTTCTACGCGGCCATCCAGTTCGGCTTCCAGCCCAGCAGCACGGGCGAGAAGGCGGGCAGCTGGGCGGCGGCCTACGCGGCGTCGCAGGTGGTGAAGCCGCTGCGCCTGGCCGCGGTGTTCATGCTCACGCCGCTCATCGCCCGGATTCCTCCCGTGGCGCGCTTCATCGAGCGGAACAAGCACAAGTGGAGCTTCTGAGCCGAGGCCCGCGGCGGCCCAGGATGGCCACCGCGAACCCGCCGCCAGGGGCGACCGCCTAGAAGTTGGGGACGAGGAAGTCCTTCACCACGCCCATGTGCTGCATGTTGGTGGCGCTGCTGTCGCCGGACTGCACCGGGGCAATCTCCGACAGCGGCCGGTAGACGCGGCTGTCGAGCACCAGCCCGTTGGGGAAGGTGTTGGAGCCGATGACGACGGGCTGCTGGTAGTCGCGCAGGTCCTGGTCCACCAGGATCTGGTCGTAGGGCTTGTTGCGGTTGCGGTTGGTGCCCGTGTTGCCGTTGTGGTCCGCCGGGTGCGGGCCGCCGTCGTCACGACCTGCCGGAAGGTGGCGAAGCAGGACTCGTTGAAGTTGTCCGTGTTCAGGTCGCCGCCGATGATGAGGTAGTCGTCCTCGGGAATCTGCGAGCGGACCTGGGTGACGATGGCCTGCGCCTCCGCGTTGCGGTTGCTGGCGCTGGAGGTGAGCAGGTGCACGCTCACCGCCCAGAGGTCGCGGGGCCCGGGGATGTCGATGCGCGCCCAGGCGAAGTCCCGGTTGGACACGCGCGGGTCGGGCCACTGGCCGGACTGGATGATGGGCCAGCGGCTGATGACGCCGTTGGGAATCTGCGCGCCCGTCTCACGCGAGTAGTGGAAGCCCGGCGCGATCTGATCCACCAGCGAGCGGATGTCCGCCGCGGAGTCGTTCCCGTAGTTGAACTCCTGCATCAGCACGATGTCCGGGTCCACGCCCTTGATGAGGCGGATGCCGTGCCCCGGGTCGTAGGACTGGTAGTTGCCACTGCTGAGGTTGGACGCCATCACCCGGATGTTGGTGTGGCCCGCGTCCGAGCCCGCGTCGGTCCCCGCGTCCGTGCCGGCATCCGTGTCGATGTCGCTGCCGCCATCCGAGCCCGCGTCGGTCCCCGCATCCGTCCCGGCGTCAGTCCCCGCATCCGTACCCGCGTCGGCTCGGTGCCGGCATCCGGCTCGGTGCCCGCGTCGGGCTCGGGGTCGGTGCCCGCGTCCTCTTCGGTGGTGCCACCGTCATCGGGGGTCGAGCCACCATCCTCGGAGTCACCTCCGTCCGTCTCCTCCGTCGAGCCGGCGTCCGTGCCCGCGTCGGTCGCCGGCACGCAGGCATCGTTCGGCACGCAGAAGCCGCCCTCGCCACCGGTGTCCGAGGAGGGGCAGCAGACCGCATCCGGGTGCTCGCACGCGGCCTGCGGATCACAGGCCTGGACACACAGGTACCGGTCATACGACGTGATGAAGCGACAGGACTCGCCCTGGGAGCAGTCCTCCAGGGCCCCCTCGGGGGAGCACTCCGTCCAGAGTACGCCTCCGTCCTCGAGCGGCTGCGGCACCTGGGGAGGGTTGCTTTCGCCACACGCCAACGAGAGGAGGGTGAGCGAAACCGCCGCGCACAGGAGGGAGGTGAGCGTTTTCTTCATGCTGTCGGACTCAGGAGTCGAGGGGGGAAATCGCCCGCGACACCCACGTGCGGACGGCGGCGGGAGTATAGGAACCCTTGATGTGACGTTCCTGTGACTTATGGCACGGCTGAAGGTTTTTATCCACGCAGTCACGTCCAAGCGACACTGACAGTCTGGCGGACCCGGCACGACGGTCGCAGAAACATCCGTGTGAAGCGCAACGGGATGCGACAACGCGGGCCGGAGGGTGGCGCATGGAACAGCCGAAGGCCGTGGTGACGCTGCGCATCCACGGCGCATTGAACGACTTCCTGTCGCCCGCGCACCGCCACCAGACGTTCTCCCATCCGCTGCAAGGGCGGCCGTCGGTGAAGGACCTCATCGAGTCCCTGGGCCCGCCGCATCCGGAAGTGGACGTGGTGCGGGTGGACGGCGAGGCCGTGGACTTCACCCACCGGGTGCAGCCGGGCTCGCACGTGGAGGTCTACCCCTCCGGGATGGATGAGGCGCCCGGCATCCGCGTGGGCCCGCCGCTCCAGGACATGCCGCGCTTCATCCTGGACGTGGGGCTGGGGCGGCTCGTGGGCTTCCTCCGGATGCTGGGCTTCGACGCTCTGTGGCGCAACGACTTCGAGGACGACGCACTCGCGCGCATCTCCCATGAAGAGGACCGGGTGCTCCTCTCGCGAGACATCGGGGTGCTCAAGCGCGGCGAGGTGTTGCGCGGCTACTTCCCCCGCTCGACGGACCCGGCGGAGCAGTTGGTGGAGGTGGTGCGCCGCTACGGGCTGACGTCGCGCATGCGCCCGTTCTCCCGCTGCGTCGCCTGCAACGCCGCGCTGACCTCCGCCGAGCCGTCCGAGGTGGCCGGTCGCATTCCCGAGCGCGTGGCGGAGCGGCATTCACGCTTCCAGCAGTGTCCGGACTGCCAGCGCGTCTACTGGGCTGGCACGCACCACCAGCGAATGCAGGCCCTGGTGGACCGGCTGCGCGAGCTCGAAAGCGCGCCCCAGGCGCCCGGTTCGCTCAGAAAATTGGAACCCGAGAAGTGACCGGGCTGTAACGGAAACCCCGCAAGTAATTGCAACTCCGCAACTCTTGCGAGGTCGACTGCGACCCAGTCCCGAAGTGCGACCCAAACGTTGCCCACGAGTTCCGGCCAGTTACAGTGCCGTCGCTCAGGCACGGCGTTTGCCTTGTGCCCAACACTGGCATCGCCCTCAAGGGCCGGAGTCCAAGGGAGTCCCGCGACATGGTGCAACGTCCCACAACCCGACGGCGGCAAGGAGGCTTCACGCTGCTGCTCGCCATGGGCGTCGTCACGATGGTCACCCTGGCGGTGCTCGTCAGCTACAGCGTCGTGAGCCGCGAGGCGGACGTCCAGGGCGACAGCCGCCGCTACAAGGAAGCGCACTTCGCCGCGCAGGCGGGACTCGCGGAAGCGCGCGAGGCCATGCGCATCCGGCTGGGCGGCAACACGACCTACAGCATCGCGCTTCTGGCCATGGAGAGCGCGGGCCTGCAGGTCAACGAGCCCGGCCTGAATGGTGGAGATCGCCCCTATTTCGAAGTGCTTCCGGGCCCCGGCGGCGTCGGGACGTGGAACTCCCTGGCCATTGATGAGGCCGACCTGGCGCCCGCGGAGCGGGTGAGCCCCAGCGGCGAGGCCTATGCCTCCTTCCCCCGCCAGGAGAACGTGCGCTACCGCGTTTTCGTCCGGGACGACGAGGACAGCGACCCTTCCGGCACCGCCGACATGAACAAGCAGGTCTGGCTCATCGCCATTGGCGAGGTCGTCGGCCGCGATGGCAGCCGTCCCACGCGCGCTGTCATCCAAGCGCTGATCACCAACGAGAACGCTCCTGCCGTCACCAGCCCGGGTACCGTCATGACCGGTGGTGGCTCCGACAACACCTACAACTCGGCGGGGAATGCGCCCACGGTCCTCACGAACGTCGTCCCCGTCCCTCCCGCTCCTTGAGCTGAGCACCTCCATGAAACGACTCTTCTTGATGTCGCTCCTGCTGCTGCCAGGGCTCGCCGTTGGCGCCGTGGATGATGGCAAGCGCTCCTTCGACAAGGCCTGCGCTGGCTGCCACACCATCACGCCGCAGGGCCAGGACAAGGGCAAGGGCCAGCGGAGCAAGTCGGCCTCGCGTCCCATCCCCACCGAGCGGCGCGGCCGCGGCACCGACCTGGGCCCGCTGATTCCCAAGCGCACGCCCGAACAACTGCGCACGTGGGTCGCCAAGCCCAACCAGGTCAAGCCCAAGACGAGCTGCGACACGCGGCTGCTCCCCGAGGCTGACCGGGACCTGGTCCTCAACTACCTGGCGCAAAGCATCCACGCGCCGGCCCCCACTCGCGAGGAGCTGCTGCGACAACAGCTCAAGCAGGACCTCGCCACCCGCCAGGCGCAGAAGCTGCGCAAGGCGAATGACCCGTCTCGCCGCTCCAAGGGGAAGAAGTGATGCGTACCCTTACCCAGACGCTCGCAGCGTTCGCCCTTCTGGCCGCACCGCTGGCGCATGCCCAGCAGACTCCGCCTGACCAAACCCCCGCCCAGCTGTGCGAGGACCAGCTCGACCAGAACAAGCAGCCGGAGTTCTCCGAGGCGACCCTGGAGATCCAGCGGTCGACCATGCTCATCACGGAGGACAATCCGGCCCGGCTTCAGCTCAACACGAACCGCACGGCGCTGAACTCGGAGTTCATCGAGTTCCCCTTCGACCAGAACGTCACCATCAGCTACGTGTACGAGTCCGCCGGCGCTTCACACGCGCTCGGCTACCTCTACATGGACGACCTGGAGCGGGAAGGGTACGTCGATGCGAGCGGCAACCTGGTCGACGACAACGAGAACGGCATCTTCGACCTGCACGAGGACATCTACAACCTCGCGCCCCGGAGCGGCGCCAAGGCGCGTCCGTACATCGGCCTGAACCGGCGCTGCACGCGGAATTTCACTTCCGATGGCGAGCTGTACAACCAGCCCGAGCTCGCCATGAACGTGAACTGCGACAACACGTTCTCAGAAAACACCGACCTCGCGGATGCCCGGCCGGGCCTCGGCGGCACGTGGAACAATACGGACCTGGTCGGCCACTTCGTTAACGAGAATCTCCCCAACGGCACGGCCAAAGCCAATCGGTTTTCGGACCGAGGGCTCTTTCCCCAGATTCCCAACCTGCTGGAGCCCCCCTCCGAGGAAAACGGAGGTAAGGGGCTCGGGCGGATGGTCTTCCTGCTCGCCGACGATGACGACGGCCGAACAACGCACCACAACCTCGGACCGGTCGCGGATATCGGCGACTGGTCCGACGGTATTCCAGACTACGACGTCTCCTCCTATGACCCGCGTGGCCTGCCGCGCGGAGCCAACAACCCGGACTTCGGCGTCACGCCCTACGACCGGACCGTGGACATGGGGCTGATTGAAGGCGGCAAGGAAGTCATCTTCTTCATCGTCGCCTATTACGAAAGCAACCACGGACCTCGTGAAGGATACGTCTATCCCTGCCTGAAGCAGGACCCGACGAATGGACGGTGCCTGCTGCATCTGCGCACGTCCATCAACGTCTTCTTCTCCAAGTCGGCGTGGAACATGGACCAGAACCCCGAGGGCGGCACGATTACCGCCGAGCGCAACATCGGGTGTCAGTACCTGGAAGGCTGCAACCGCGACAATCCCGCCAGCACCCCGGGCCAGGCCTGCCGGGTCGCGGCCACCAACGAGTACCTCTGCGGCTGGCTGGACGGCCCGATCAATGAGTGGGGCACCACGCTGTACCGACTCGCCAACGACGAGCTCTACGGCAACCTCGTGATGCCCATGGAGAAGGTGACGATTCCCCGGCCGACCGGCGTGCGCAACCCCATGCCGCACGTCATCGTGGGTGCCCCCACCACGGACCCCTTCCGCTGGATTCTGGGCTTCGAGGACATCCCCGGTGGCGGCGACCGCGACTTCAACGACGTGGTGTTCGTCATCAACAAGCAGAACGGCGGCAGCACGCGCTCGGCCACGGTGTCTGGGGACATCTCGCCCGACATCGCCAACGACTTCGTCATCACCAAGGTCCGCTTCAAGCGGCAGGACGACCTCGCGCCCCAGCCGCGCACCTGCTCCGGAGGAGCCCCCTGCTTCACCGAGGACGTCCCGGGCGCCTGCACGCCGGCGGATGGGCCCGAGCCCACCATCACCTATTCGCTGGCCGTGGACTGCCGCGTCTGTGAGCCCAACGAAGACGGCGTGATGGAGTGCCACGACAATCCGAACACGCCCACCTGGTTCCCGGTGCACTTCCCGGAGACGACGCCGCCCACCCAGGAAGTGGAGCTGGACATCCTGTCCATGGGCTTCACCGGTTCCCAGCTCTGCTGGAAGGTGGACATCACCAGCCCCAGCGAACTGTGCCGACCCATCATCGACGACGTCGAGGTCGGCTATCAGGCCGTCCGCGCGGGCAGCTATTCACGTGCCTCCCCGTCCACGGTGGGCAACGTCATCGTCTGGGGTGTGAACGAGACGCCGGGCAGCGCCTGGGGCCGCGCGGGCACCTGGCCGGGCAACGGCATGCCCGCGCCCGGCACCCGCGCCTATGACGACAACAAGGACCTTACCGTCCGTGGGCGGCTCTACCTCCACTCGCTCTATGACCCGGAAAGGCCGAACGTCACCACGCACGAGTTCCGCTGGGACGCGGGCCGCGTGATGGCGCTCACCTTCGGCACGCAGGGCAACGGGCACGACCCGCTGAACCGCAACCTCTACACGATGAACGCGGCGGGCGACCGCAGCACCATCTCCGACGAGATGGCGGGCACCAACAGCACCAGCCGGCTCTTCCCCGACTCGCTCTGTGACCTGGAGCAGAGCGGGCGGTATCTGTACGACCTCAACAACAACGGCAAGTGCGGTACTCCCACAGGCGCGGCTCCCGACAAGCGTGAGACGGGGGACTCCAATGACCGAAACTTCCTGCGGGAGTGGCTGTACGGCTGGGAGCACCGCCACAGTGGCGGCCACCGTCGGCCCTGGGCCCTGGGCGGCATCAACATGTCCACCGTCGCCATCAGCGTGCCGCCGTACCTCGACGGCTGGGCCCAGAACGCGCTGTCGGGTGAGCGGGACCTGTACCGCCGTAACTTCATGGAGCCGCTCAACGCGCGGCCCACCGTGGCCTTCGTGGGCACCATGAGCGGTCACCTGCACGCCTTCACGGCGGGCGCCTTCCGCAACTCCACCCATGACGAATGCACGCCGGGGCCGCAGGTCCGTGGCTACTTCGAGGCCAGCGGGAGCTGCGCCCCGAGCGGCGGAATCACCAACCGTGACTACGGTTCGGGGACGGAGCTGTTCACGTACATGCCGCGCATGCTGCTGGACCGCTACCGCAACACCTACGTGCGCTTCAACGGCTCGGGCAACCTGGCCCGGCCTTCGATGGATGCCTCGCCGACCATCGCCAACGTGGACTTCGGAATCACGGGACGGCCCGCGTGGACCCCGTCGACCTCCGCATCCAAGACCGAGGGCGCCAAGACGGTCCTGGTCACCGCGTCTGGCAAGAACAGCCCCGCCGTCGTCGCGCTCGACATCACGAACCCCGCCAACCCCTGGTACCCGCTGCCGCTCTGGGAGTTCAACCTGCGCGACTCGGCCATCGAGCACGCGTTCTCCACGGCGAGAGTGCTGGACCCCTCTGTGGTCCTCCCGGACAACGCCGGCTCCAGCCACGCACCGTCGATTGGACGGCTGAAGTGGGGCACTGAGACGAACGGGCGGTGGACCGCCATCGTGGGCACCGATTTCACGCCCGCGGCGACCAACCGCGCGGGCGCCCTCTACCTCATCGACATGAAGACGGGGCAGCCGCTCAACTACGGCGGTTCGCCCCAAGGCGACCGGGCGGGCATCATCACCCTGGACCAAGGCTCTGGCATCGGCGCGGAGACGGCCCTGGTGGACCTCGACCGCGACGGCAACTACGACGTCATGTACGTGCCGACCACGGCGGGCAACGTCTACCGCATCAACCTGGACCAGGTGGACACAGGCGAGCCGCTGGGCCGCAAGGTGAAGACCTGCAAGATTGCCAGCGCGCCCGTCACGCTGGCGACGCACCCGGACGCGGCGACGGGTCAGGACCCCATCTACCAGCAGATCCACTCCAACCTGGGCGTGAACGTCGTCCGCACCACCGGCACGCCCGTGGTTCGCATCTACTTCGGCACGGGTGACAACCCGGACGAGTTCTCCGACGGCCCGCCGAACAAGGACGACTACCGCTACCACCTGCTGGCGTTCGAGGACACCGACCCTTCTGGCCGGGAGGATTGCGAGCTGCTGGAGCCGCTGTGGGTGCAGCAGTTGGATCCGGGCCAGGCGGTGTGGGGCGGCGTGACGCTCGCGGGCGACAAAGTCTTCGCGACCACCGCCGTTGGCGCGGCCGCGGACATCTGCAACCTGAGCGATGACAAGAGTGGCCGGTACTACGAGACGGGGCAGTTGCCGGACGGCAACAACGCGCCGGCCATGACCAGCGCGGCCCTGGGCGGCCACGGCGTGAACGCGCCGCTGGTGCATGACGGGCACCTCATCGTTCCGACGGCCCAGGGCGAAATCCAGATCAAGGGCAGTGGCACCTGGAACACAGGCAATGCCGTGGGCGGGACAGCGCGTTCGAAGCTGCTCATCTACTCGCCCAGCCCGGACGGGAGGATTCAGCAGTGAGGGTTCTGAAAATGCGCCAGCACCGGGGCGTCACGCTCCTGGAGGTGCTGGCGACCATGGCCATCCTGCTGCTGGGCATCACCGCGGCGATGCTGGTGGTGAGCCAGACCAGCTACTCCAATCGCCGCAGCCTCACCGCCACCCAGGCGCAAATCATCGCCGAGCAGGCGATGGAGAACATCACGCTGATGGGGTGCGCGGTGGACCCGCCGTGCTCCAACCTGCTGGGACAGGATGTGAACTTCACCCTCTTCCAGACGGCCGCAGGAGCGCTGAGCAACGTTCCTCCTGACGACGATGAAGTCATCGCGCGTGAGTTCCAGGTCGCCGTGGATGTGGACGTTCCCTCTCAGCTCGGCACCATCGAGACGGGCTCCGTCGTCCCGCTGAACCTGACGCGCGACCTCGTTGCCGAGCAGCCCGGTTCCGCGGGGAACATCGCCCATGTGCGTGTCACCGTGAGCTGGCGCGAGCCGGAGCGCACCGACCGGCAGGTGGTGACGCTCCAGACGAGGATGGCGCCGTGAAGTCTTCTTCCATGTGGATTCGAACCCGGGCGGCGCGGGGCTTCACGCTGCTCGAGGTGATGATTGCCAGCGCCATCGGGCTCATCGTGCTCGGCGCGGGTCTGGTCGCCGCCATGCAGATGCAGCGGCGGTCTCAGTTCGAGGAACAGACGATGCAGGCCCAGACCACCGGCCGGGTGGTCATGGAGTTGCTCGCCGCCGACCTGCAGCGCGCCGGGACTGGCATGGGCAACGCGCCCATTACGTTCAGCGACACGCGCATCCAGACACCCATCCAGGTGTGGACCGAGGCGGACCTGTCGGCAGCGGACGTGACGCGTCCCTTCCTCGCGGATGCCAACTTCGCGCTGCCGCCCCCGGGCCACCTCGAGGAGTTCAGGTCCGACGTCCTGCAGATTCATTGGGGTGACACCCGCGGGATGGTGACGATGGCTCCCTGCGGCGGTGGGAATTCAGGCCCGACACGTTCCGGCCCCCAGGGGTTCTGCACCACCGCCAATCCCTCCACCCGGCTCCAGCCCCTCACGGCTCCCTCGACGCCAGCCTTCGTGGTGAATCCCGGCGCGAATTTCGCCTGCCATGTCCGTGTCACCAATGTGGACACGGGGGGCCTCAGCGTGACGGCGGATCCGGGCTTCGGCACGGAAGCCACCACCACCGGCCGCTGCGCGACCCCCAATGATGGCGCCTGGAACCTGGACACCCAGGCGCCTGAACGGACCACCTGGCGCATCATGCAGGCGCAGAGCGCGGCCTACCGGGTGAACTGGGCCAGTGGCACGCCGACGCTGGAGTACCTGGGCCCCGACGCCGTGGACTGGGTGGTGCTGAGCCGGCATGTCGAGCAACTCAAGGTCCGGTTTGGCGTCATGAGTCATGTGCCTCCGCTCGGGTTCCGGTGGTTCCCGGACGAGGCCGCGGGCCTTCCAGCGATTGACGCCTGCACCACCACCACCTGCCCCATCGACCAGCACCCGGATGCTTCGCTGGAAGCGGGCCCTCCCGCGGATGATGAAGAACTGCGGCGCCGCCTGAGGCAGCGCATCCGCGAGGTGGAGGTCAAACTGGTCGTCCGCACACCGAGGCCGGACCGAGATGCCTTCGACCCGGCCGAGCCCATTCGGTTGGACAAGGAAGACTTCCCGATTGATGGCTTCAAGCGGCGCACCTACACCTTCCGGGCGATGCTCCGGAACTTCGCCGCAGGCGGCCTCCAGCCCCCCCTGGTGGGAGAATGAGCATGAAGTCGTCACGCGGCATCACCCTGCTGGAGATGATGGTCACGCTGGCCATCGCCGCCGTCCTGCTCGCCGCGGCGCTGGTGGGGATGCAGACGCCCATCACCCGCCAGCGTGAGAGTGAGGCCCTCCGGGAGCTGTGGGCTTCCACGCTCCGCGCCCGGCAGCTCTCCATCTCCACCAACCAGCCCGTGCGCATCGTCGTGGAGGAGAACGTCCCCATCGGAGGGGCCCTGCGCACGGTGGCCCGGTGGGAGCAGGTCCGGTGCGAGAACACCTGGGACAACGCGAGCTGCCCCTCGGATTCCTGCGCGAACACCACCTGCGCCGGCGAACCCAACTCGGAGTGCTGCGGCGAGGTGGGGGAGGCCATCGTCATCCCCACCACCATGAACGCGGGCGCGATTCACGGGCTCTGCTACATGCCCGGCTCCGGCCGTCCCGTTCGTCCGGGCAACCTGGGCTGCATGCGAGACGCCATCGACGACCCGGTCGCGCTGGATGGCGCCGCTCCGGGCAACCTCCGCTTCGACTTCACGTCGGGCCGGGGGCGCAGCCTCATCATGGTGGAGCCCCGGACGGGACTGGCCAGCATCCTGGACTGCAACTCCCAGGAAGCCATCGACCATCCGGTGGCCGAGTGCACGAACTGAGCTCGCGCCTCGGTTGAAGCACATCCCTCCCCGGACACAGCCGCCGGGGAGGGCACTTCACAGGCGGCCCGCTACGCCGCCAGAGCCTCGCGGCACTTGAGGCAGACCTCGCCGCCCTGCCCCACCGCTTCCGAGTACGTCCAGCAGCGCGGGCACTTCTCGCCGTGCGCGGGCAGCACCTCGGCCGTCACGCGGACGCCTTCGCCGAACGCCTGCGCCACCTCCAGCGTCTGCGCCGCATCGCCCTTCAGGTCCGCCAGCTCCACCTGGCTGGTGATGAAGAGGCCCGGCAGCTCGGCCAGGTTCGCCTGGAGGAAGTCGCGCGCCGCACCCTCCGCCGTCAGCACCACCCGCGCCTCCAGCGACGAGCCGATGCGCTTGTCCCGCCGCGCCGCCTCCAACACGCCCTGCACCGCGCCGCGCACCGCGAAGAGCTTCGCGTAGCGCTCGGCCAGCGCCGGGTCCAACTTCGTGGACACCGTCGGGAAGCCGCCCAGGAAGACACTCTCCACCGGCTTGCCCGGCAGCGTCTGCCACGCCTCCTCCGCGGTGAAGCTCATCACCGGGGCCAAGAGGCGCAGCAGCACCGAGGCCACCTCGTACAGCACCGTCTGCGCGCCGCGCCGGGGCTGCCCGTCCGCGCGCCACGTGTAGAGCCGGTCCTTGAGGATGTCGAAGTACACCGCCGACAAGTCACCGGCGACGAAGTCCACCACCGTCGCGTAGACGAGGTGGAACTCGTAGTCCTCGTACGCCTTGCGCACCCGCGCCACCACCTCCGCCAGCCGCCCCAGCGCCCAGCGGTCCAGCGGAAGCAGCTCCGCCTCCGGCACCGTGTGCTTCGCCGGGTCGAAGTCGTAGAGGTTGCTCAGTGCGTAGCGGACGGTGTTCCGAATCTTCCGGTAGCCTTCCGACAGGCCCTTGAGAATCTGGTCCGACAGGCGCACGTCGTTGCGGTAGTCGCTGGCCGCCACCCACAGACGCAGCACCTCCGCGCCGTACTGCTGGATGACCTTGTCCGGCGCCACCACGTTGCCGCGGCTCTTGGACATCTTCTCGCCCTGGCCGTCCACCACGAAGCCGTGCGTGAGGCACGCCTTGTACGGCGACATGTCGCGCGTGCCCACCGCCACCAGCATGGACGAATGGAACCAGCCACGGTGCTGGTCACTCCCCTCCAGGAAGAGGTCCGCCGGAATCCGCTGCCGCTTCTCCAGCACCGCGGAGAACATGCACGCCGAGTCGAACCACACGTCGAGGATGTCCGTCTCGCGGCGGAACTCGCCCTTGCCGCAGCGCGGGCACTGGAAGTCCGCGCCCAGGAAGTCCTTCACCGGCGTGCGGTACCACACGCCCACGCCTTCCTTCTCCACCGCCGCGGCCACCCGCTCCATCAGCTCGGGCGACACCACGGCCTCCTCGCAGCCCTCGCAGTAGGCGATGCAGATGGGCACGCCCCAGGTCCGCTGACGGCTGATGGTCCAGTCCGGCCGCGTCTCCAACATGCCGCGGATGCGGCTGTGCCCCCACGAGGGCACCCACTGCACCTGGTCCACCTGCTCCAGCACCACCTGCCGGAACGTCTGCGTCCCGTGGAACGGCGCGTCCATGGGGATGAACCACTGGTACGTCGCGCTCAGGATGACCGGATTGCGGCAGCGCCAGCAGTGCGGATACGTGTGCGCCACCGTGTCCGTGGCGCTGTTGAGCAGCGCGCCCTTCTCCACCAGCAACTGGATGACGACGGGGTTCGCATCGAACACGCGCCGGCCTTCCAACACCGGCCCCACCGTGTCGTCGTAACGGCCGTCCGGACGCACGGGGTTGTAGATGTCCAGGCCGTACTTCAGGCCGACCTCGTAGTCCTCCTGGCCGTGCCCCGGCGCGGTGTGCACCAGGCCCGTACCGGCATCCAGCGTCACGTGCTCGCCCAGGATGACGCGTCCACGGCGCTCGTAGAACGGGTGCTGGTACGTCAGGTGCTCCAGCTCCTCGCCGCGCGCGTACGCCAGGATTCGCGACGGGTCCACCAGCGCCGCCGCGGACACTTCACCGCCGGGCAGCTCCACGTGCTTCACCGCCAGCTCGTCCGCCTTCACCTCCGCCAACACCTTGGGCAACAGCTCCCGGGCCACGCAGATGACGCGTGAGCCGAGCTGGTAGAAGACGTATTCGAACTCCGGGTTGACGGCGACAGCCAGGTTGGACGGCAGCGTCCACGGCGTGGTCGTCCAGATGACGAAGGCCACGTCCTTGCCCTTCAGCGACGGGACGCGCTCGGCCAGCTCCGCGCCGGCCTGGAAGGCCACGTACACGGAGGGCGAGGTGTGGTTCTCATACTCCACCTCCGCCTCCGCCAGCGCCGTCTGGTCGTACAAGCACCAGTACACGGGCTTCTTGCGGCGGTAGAGCATGCCCCGCTTCGCGAAGGCGGCCAGCTCGCGGATTTCTTGAGCCTCGTAGGTGAAGTCGAGCGTCTTGTACGGCTGCTCCCACGAGCCGAACACGCCCAGTCGCTGGAACTCGGCCTTCTGGATATCGACGAACTCCAACGCGTAGGCGCGGCATGCCTCCAGGAAAGCGTCGCGAGCCAGCGTGCGCTTGTCGATTTTCTTGTCCTTGAGCCGCTTCTCCACCGCCTGCTCAATGGGAAGCCCGTGCGTGTCCCAGCCGGGGATGAACTCACACCGGCGGCCGGACATGTTCCGGTACTTCACCACGATGTCCTTGAGGACCTTGTTGAGCGCGTGGCCCGCGTGCAGGTGGCCGTTGGCGTAGGGCGGACCGTCGGGCAGAACGAAGGGCTCGGCGCCCGCGTTCTGCTCCAGAATCTTCCCCCAAATCCCCCGCTCCGCCCACCAGCCGAGCATCCGCGGCTCGAGCTGCGCCAGGTTCCCCTTCATGGGGAAGTCCGTGCGCGGTAGGTTGACCGAATCCTTGAAGTCCTTGTCCTTCGGGGGCGTGTCGCTCATGTCGACAGCGGCCGTAACACGCTCCCCGCGGGGCTTCAATCCGAGGTCGGGCTCGTGGGCTCCTGGGCGACGGTGCGGCGCACCAGCACCACCGCCAACCGCCCCTCCTTCGTGGGAGAGAGCGTCAGCTTGATTTCCTCATTCGGCGAGCGGAACAGGCGCGGCTCCGCTTCACGGAAGCCGGCGTTGCCCAGCTCGGTCCGGTAGAAGGCCTCCACCTCCGCCGGCTTCGCATCGACGGAATACGTGAGGGTGCGCGACGACTCCATCTCCGCCTTCATCGGGTCCGCGGCCCCCGGGAACATCGGCGCCACGGAGGACTGCGGCTGCTGCCGGCCCTGCGCCAGGTTCGCCTCACCCATGAACACCGTGGTGGTGCCGTCCGGGTTGGCTTGGAGGATGGCCGTGTAGGAGATGAACAACTTGGTGTCGAGCGCGGTAATCATCGTCTCGCGCAGGAGCTGCGGCTGAAGCGACGGCTTGGGCACGTGAAGCTCCCAGGCCTGGAAGCGCGACACCAGGTGCTGCCCGATGACCTCCGGCCGCTCCGCGCTGAGCACGGCGTGCATCCGCACGGGCACGCCCTCCGCGATGACGGTGCCCGGCACGTCCACCACCGCCACCACCTTGGGCACATCCCAGCTGAACGGCAGGCGCTGGGCGCGAGCCTCCACGGCCACCCACATCACCAGACCCGCCAGGAGTCCCTGCAGCACCTGCTTCATCCGTCACTCCACGAAGATGGCCGCCCCTCGCCGGCCGGTTGGCTACTCGACGACGACGTCCTCGGCCGGAACGTCGAACTCCTGGGGCTGCGGACGAGAGCCCGTCTTGCGCGGCGACTCGATGTTGTCCCGCGGCGGGCAGCGCTTCGAGCACGCGGCGAACTGGTCCTGGAACTTCTTCGTGCAGCGCGAGGCACAGGCGGCGTCCCGGCCATTGTTGGGACAGCGGGCCGTGCACTCCGCCAGCGTCGACCCGGCCTTGCCGCCGCAGTCCGCCTCACACTCGGTCCGCCCGGCCAGCGCCGCGGGAGACGACAACACCGCCGACACCAGGGCCAGCCGAATCCATCCAGAGAAGCGAATCATCTCAGTCGCATTCCTTTCCAAGGAAGCACGCGCCCTTGCTGAAGCGCTGCAGGTGGGCTGCCGCGTACGGCAGCGTGGTGATGCCGCCCAGCGCGGAACCTGGGGACGTTCCCCAGACGCCCATGTTGATGGGGTCCATCAGCGTGGGGAACTGGTTGAAGTTGATGACGTCCTCACCCGCGGCGCTGATCCACATCGTCCGCTCCTTCATGCCCAGGCCCACCATGGCCAGGGCCGTGGGCGGCAGCGGGTTCCAGAAGAGCGTCTGCTCGGCCAGCATGCTGGCGGCGCCGGGGATGGCGAGCACCGTGGGCGTGTAGATGCTGAACACCGCCGCGTGGTACGCCGGGTTGGTGCAGGGTAGCAGCTGGTCCTGCATGATGATGTTGCAGGTGAGGGCCTCGCCCTCGCCCGCCAGGCCCCAGTCGTCAATGAGCATGGAGTAGCTGCCCGTGCAGCGGCCCCCCATCGGACGCCCCACCGCGCAGACCTGGAGGCTGGCGAGCGAGTCCTCCATGTTCCGCTTCTGGTAGAGGCCCGCCTCGCCCTGGTCCAGGAACGAGCGGGGGAAGCGCCATGCGGCCAGGGTCGCGGAGGCAGTGCACGAGGTGCCACCGTTGTCACGGTAGGTCGCGCGGGTGACGGCGGTGCCGCCCCAGTCCACGCCCACGCCCATGTCACAGCTCACCTGCATGTTGCTGCCGGTGGTGAGCGCCTGGGTGATGCCCGCGCCCGTCGTGGAGGACAGGCCGTTGAAGTCCGCGTAGCGCGCCTGGGCATCGTTCGCGGCGTCTCGCATGGAGCCGCCCGCGGGGTCGTAGTTCACGGGGATGTAGTGCATCTGCCCGTGCGTGCCGTTCCAGAGCGCGGAGATGGCGGCCTCCTGCACCTTCAGGGACAGGAAGCCCACCTCGGCGAAGTGGATGCCGAAGGCGACGATGGTGACGAAGAGCGTGACGCCGATGGCCGCTTCGACCAGCGCCTGGCCCCGGGCATGCTTCGCGCGAAGAGTCTTCTTCATCATTGGATTCCCCTGTAGCCCACCGCGCGCAGGGCCCGCAGCGTCCGCGCCGCGGTGGGTGCGCTGAGGTCCAGCGTGTTCGCCGCGTCATCCAGGCCGGACTCGTCTGTGTCCGCCGCCACCAGGGTGGCCCGCCAGAACGGGTTGAGCAGGTTGGGCGGCTCGCTCCAGTGGTGGAACGCCACGCTGTGGCCTCGGTGGAAGTAGGCGATGCCCGTGGCCATGGCCGTCTGGACGTCGTTCGGCGTCCCATCCGCCATCTGGAAGCTGCGGTTGTCGAACTGCGTGCCCGTGCTGCCGCGCTCGAAGCGGTAGCGGAAGGAGTAGTCCCACGGGTCCAGATCACGGGTGCGCAGGTTGCGCTGCACCACCGCGAAGTTCTTCGGCTGGCCGTAGTTGTTGTCCCCGCCGTCCAACAGCTGGGTGAGGTTGTAGTCCAGGAACAGCGGCCAGATGCCCGGGCAGCTCGTCACCGGGTTCATGCAAGGCATCAACATGTGCCGCATGTACGGATTGGGGTCGCTGCCGCCCGTCCAGCGGTGCTCGGGCGTGGGCATGGCGCCGCCGGAGTTCACCAGGCTCGCCTCCACGCCCTCGGTGCCACCCACGGCCGCGGGGCACGGAGCGCCGCCGCCATTGGCCATGTGGTTGTAGAGGTAGAGGATGCTGCCCTCGTCCTCGGCGGTGAGCGCGGGCGCGAAGGGCGGCAACATCGGCATCTGCCGCCCCTTCCTGCCGAAGTGCGTGGTGCCCTGCGTCGCCAGCTCCACCAAGACCATGTCCGGAGGGTTGATGACCCAGGCCAGGTTCGCCAGGTGCGCGACGTAGTCCATGTCCCTGCGCCAGGTGACAAAGTGGAAGCCGCGGCTGCCCATGGCGGCGTTCACCGCGTGCTGCACCGTCGCCGGCACGTCGCACACGGCGCCGCCGCTCGTGCAGGCCAGCCCGCCGGTGAGTTCATCCGTGTTGACGCCACCAATGGGGGGCACGCTCCACGCGGAATCGGTGGGGTTCCTGCCCGGGACGATGTTGGAGAGAATCTGGTTGGCGAACCGCTGCGAGTCCACCGCGTCCTTCAGCTCCTGGTAGTTCTGCTGCTGGGCCAGGTACAGCGCGTTCTGCGCCAGCTGGTGCCCACGCATCTGGAGCGCGACCAGGGGCTCATACGCCTGGAACACGGCGTTGACCCGCTGGTCCTCCATGCGGAGCTTCCGCTGCAGGTTGCCCAGGTCGCGCAGGCCCTTGCTGCCGCAGCGGCAGCGCCGCGCGCAGGACGCGCTCTTCCAGGCGCAGGGGCAGCCGGTGATGACGTTCAGCTGATACGGCCACTCCCAATCGCTGTACCCACCGCGCGCCGCGTTGAGCTGCGCGCGGTAGAGGCTGGCCCAGCTCACCAGACTGGCGGCGCCGGCCTGGGCCACCGCGTGCGAAATCTGCACGCGGTTGATGATGGCGATGTTGTTGAAGGTGCGGGCGGTGGCCACCGCGTTGGAGAAGGCCGCCGCGTCCGCCACCGTCTGCGCTTCAATGCGCTCACGCACCTTCATGGTGAAGGACAGCGTCAGCGTCACCATCAGCACCATGAGCAGCGTGCCGAGGGCGAACAGCACCATTGTCTGGCCACGGGAATGGGAGCGGTTCATCGGGGACAGTCCATGGAGGCGAAGTGACGCGCGATTACGGGCGTCATCATCCGCATGGTGAAGCTGGTTTCGATGGGGAACACGTACTCACGGCGGCCCACGCGGTTGGCCAGCTCGGTGCGGACATCCGCCGCCAGCTCGTAGGTGCTGGTGAACTCACCAGAGCCCCAGTTGGCGTTGCGCTCGGCCAACACCAGCGGATTGGCGTCCGTGTAGTCCTGGATGCCGAGCTGCGCGAGGAACATCCGCGACATCACCCAGTTCGCGAAGGGGATGCGCATCGGGTACCAGTAGATGAGCCGCACCTCCAGGCGCCGCAGGTGCCCGGGGTCGTCGAAGCCGCGGTCCTGCGGACTCTCCACGCCGCCGCCCGCCAGGCCGCGGTTGATCCACACGATGCTGCCGGTGTGCCCGCTGTCCATCCCGGGCTGGTAGCGGTTGTCGCGGCGCGGCGCGAAGGCCATGGCCAGCCGCTCCGGCGCGCCCGCGCCGCCGCCGTGCTCACCACCCACCTGCGGCACCTGCATGCCGATGAAGGAGTGGAACGACGGCAGCAGGGAGAGGATGGCCGCGTGGGTCATCCGCTCGCATTCGCCGTGGGCCACGCTGCCCGCGCGCGTCGCGCGGAAGGCCGCGTACTGCGCGAGCACCCGCGCCTGCAGCATCAGAAAGAGCTGGAGCGTGCCCAACACCAGGAACACGACGAGCGGAAGCGACAGGGCCGCCTCCACCATCGCCTGGCCGGACTGCCTCCCACGGCGCTGACGCAGTGAATTCATGGCGAGCGTATGTTCCGGGGATTCAGCCGCGATCGGACATACGTCAACTTGACGGGCTGTTCCTTGCATCGCGCACAGGAGAACACGGCTCTGCGACAAACGCGTTTTTCTGGCGTGAAACAACCGAGTTACAACGTCCTGCCGGTTGCTCGTGGGGCTAGCGTGACTTCATCCCCTTTGTGTCCAGCTGGTACTTTTTCACCAATCGTTCAATCGATTTCCGGTGAAGCCCGCTTTCGCGGGCGGCGCGAGACAGGTTTCCTTCGCAGCGCGTCAACACACTGGTGACGTACTCGCGCTCGAAGTTCTCCAGCAGCTGCTCCTTCGCGTCCTTGAAGGAGAGGTGCTCGTTGAAGGGCAGCGGCCCCTCGCGGACCTGGCCCCGCACGCGGGGCGGCAGATGGACGGGTTGAACCTCCTCGCCTTCACTGAAGGTGAGGACATGTGACAACACGTTCATCAGCTCGCGCACGTTGCCCGGCCACGAGTACGACATCAGCAGGCCCAGGGACTCCGCGGAGAAACGCTTCTTGCCGTGCTTGCCGACGACCTCCGGGTCCGCGAGCGCGCGCTTGAGGATGAGGGGGATGTCATCCCGGCGCTGGCGCAGCGGTGGCAACTGGATGGTGATGACGGACAGACGGAAGTAGAGGTCCTCGCGGAAGCCGCCGCCCTGAATCTCCTTCATCAGGTCTCGGTTGGTGGCGGCGATGACACGACAGTCCACCTCGATGACGTCGTTGCCACCCACGCGCCGCACCTCGTGGTTCTCCAGCACGCGCAGCAGCTTGGGTTGCAGGTCCAGCCGCAGCTCGCCCAGCTCGTCCAGGAAGATGGTGCCGCCGTGCGCGCGCTCGAAGGCGCCGGGCCGCTCGCTCACCGCGCCGGTGAAGGCGCCCTTCTCGTGGCCGAACAGCTCGCTCTCGATGAGGTTGGGCGGAATGGCGCCGCAGTCCAGCACCTCCATGGGCCCCTTGGTGCGGCCGGACAACTCATGGATGGCGCGCGCCACCAGCTCCTTCCCCGTGCCCGTCTCGCCCTGGATGATGACGGACACGTCCATGGGGGCGATCTTCTTGATGAGGCCGAATATCTGCCGCATCTTCACGCTCTGCCCCACCATCCCGCACAGCTCGCCCTCGCGGTCGGGCTCGATGGTGACCTCTTCGTCCAGCGGCGCGAAGGTCAGCACCGACGAGCCCGCGCGAATCTGCGAGCCCGGTGACAGGTAGGCCCGCTCGATGCGCCGGCCGTCCAGGAAGGTGCCGTTGGTGGAGCCCAGGTCCACCAGCAGGTAGCCGCGCTCGGTGAACTGGATTTCGAAGTGGTGACGGCTGGCGGTGCGGTCCTCCACCAGCACCAAATCATTGCCCGGATGCGCGCCGCAGCGCAGGCGCTCCTTGTCACTCACCACCGAGCGGCCGGTGTCCGGTCCCGAAGTGACGGCCAGGCGGCACTTGTGGAGCTTCACCGTGGTGCGGGGGTCCACCACGAGCGTTTCCCCCAACAACGGGGAGTGGTTCAGGTCTTGTCCGACGTCGCCGGGACTGGTGTGGATGTCGTCAGGGTGCAGAGGGGGAGGAGCACTCATCTGCGCGCGAGGATATCAAAGGCCCCCCACGAGGCCCGCCCCTCGCGGGCGTCCGTGCTAGGCTCCCGCGCCCCGCCCATGCCCCCGCGAAAAGTGAAGCCGAAGAAGGCCCCGGTCCTGCCCGGGCCCCAGGCATCCGACCATCCTGAGCGGGCCCCCCAGCGAGGGCGCGCGAAGAAGACGGTGGTCGTCCTGTCCCGCAAGCGCTCGCTGTACTCCACCCGGCGGTTGGTGTCCGCCATCCGCGAGCGAGGCCACCGCCCGCTGGTGCTGGACACGCTGCGTTGCTGCCTGCTGCTCGCGCAAGACGCACCGCGCATGACGTACCGCGGCGTGGAGGTGCGTGGCGTGGACGTGGTGGTGCCGCGCATCGGCGCGTCGATTACGGCCTACGGCCTGGCGGTGGTGAACCACTTCGAGATGATGGGCGTGCCGGTGCTCAACCCGCCCGCGTCCATCGCGCGCAGCCGCGACAAGCTGCGCGCGTTGCAGTACCTGTCGCGCTCCGGGCTGGACATCCCCCGCACCGTCATGGCGCACGACCGCAGCAACGTGCGCCGGCTGGTGGAGGAGGTCAACGGACTGCCCGTCATCATCAAGCTCATCAAGGGCACCCAGGGCGTGGGCGTGATGATTGCCCACACGCTGCCGGAGGTGCAGACCATCCTCGACACCTTCTGGGACCTGGGACAGGAAATCGTGCTCCAGGAGTTCGTCGCGGAGAGCGAGGGACGGGACGTGCGGGCCCTCGTCGTGGGCGACCGCGTGGTGGGCGCCATGCGGCGCAAGGCCAAGTCCGGCGAGTTCCGCTCCAACATCCACCGCGGCGGCGAAGGGCAGGCAATCGAGCTGTCCGTGCCCTACACGGAAGCAGCCGTGCGGGCCGCGCGCATCGTCGGGCTGGAGGTCGCGGGCGTGGACATGCTGGAGGGCCGCGCCGGCCCCCGGCTGATGGAAATCAACTCCAGCCCGGGCTTCGAGGGCCTGGAGCGCGCCACCGGCAAGGACATCGCGGGGGCCATCATCGACCACGCGCTGCGGTACGCCGAGGCGAAGCGCGCCGGGTGAGCACGACCCCAGGCGGGTTGAGGTTGCTCGCCTGCTTTCGAGCAGACGCACAGCCTGGGCAAGGCACCTTGCATGCTCCTCAGGAACTCAGGAATGCCGCCGTGGCCCGTGTGTCCTGAGGAGTTGGCAGCGACGCGGGTGGCCCTCTAATCTGGCGGCCCTCAAATGAAAACGCTGCACAAGCCGCTGCAGATCACCGTCTACCAGGACGTGCTGTGTTCCTGGTGCTACCTCGCCGACCTGCGCCTGGATGTCTTGCGCCAGGAGCTGGGCGAAGCCGTTCGCTGGAGCGTCAGGCCGTATCCGCTGCGCGTCCATGACGTGCTGCCCACGTCGCGCGAACAACGCGCGTTGGTGGAGGAGGTGGAGCGCGCGCAGCGCGAACCGGACGCCGCCGCGCGACTGTTGTCCACGGACCTGTGGCTCGGGGGAGACCCGCCGCGCACCAGCGTGCCGGCGCTGGCGGCGTTGGAAGCGGCGCGGCTGCAGGGCCCGCAGGCCCGCGCGTTCCTCGCTCGCGCCATGCAGCGCGCGGCGCTGGAGCAGGGCGTCAACGTGTCCAGGCCGGACGTGGTGTTCGAGCTGGCCTCGCGCGTGGGCCTGGCGATGAACGAGTTCTCCGCGGCCTTCCGTTCGGAGGAGACGCGGCGCCTCATCCTCGACGAGCACCGGGACGCCACCCACCGCGGCGTGCGCGGCGTGCCCACGCTCGTCATTGGCGGGCGGTGGATGCTGTGCGGCCTGCGCGAGCTGACCGAGTACCGCGAGCACATCCTCGCGTGCCTGGGCAAGGTGTCCGTGCCCCGCTCGGGCTCGCCCGAGCGCGTGGTGCACTGAAGCGCCTGTCGCTCCGGGGCCTCGCGCTGCGGACGCGCCAGGCCCCGTGAGGCGAAGGGCTCAGACCTCTTCCGCGCCGCGGCTGAGCGTCAGGGAGAGCCCCGCCAGCAACAGGTAGACGAAGGCCCCTGCGGGAATCGCGGGGAAGCAGCAGAGGAAGAAGGCCACCATCACAATGAAGCCTCCCAGCATCAACGTGCCAATCATGGCCAGGCGCTGCCCGCGCGCGTAGACGAAGCAGCGGCGCAGCGTCTCCACGACGCGGGGCGAGTCCGTCCGGGCCAGCTCCGGCTGCATCAGGATGAGCGGCGCGAGCAGCCACCCGCCCGGGAAGATGTAGAGCGCGAAGGCCACCAGCCCCATCACCATGAAGCCGGGCAGCATGGGCGTCATGGCCGACTCCATCTCCTGGGGCGACAGGCCGCCCAGCTCCATCAACTGCGCCCAGGACACGGTGCCGGTCGCCAGCCCCGCGCCCACGGCGCCCAGGACGATGAGCAGCAGGAGCGGCACCATCAACACGAAGGACAGGAACAGGGTCCCCAGGTACGCGGGGACCTTGTGGAACTGGCTGAACAGCCGGCCCAGGTCCGCGCGCTGACCGGTCAGCACGTCCATGCACATCCGGAGGAAGCCCAGCGTCACCGCGCCCTGGACGACGTAGGACGCAATCGTGCCCAGGAGGAAGGCGAGGACGGTGACGGCGATGCTGTCCACCACGCCCGCGACGACGGAGAAGATTTGCGAGACGACCTGCCCGGCGATGGACGCGGCGAAGAAGATGAGCACGCCCACGCTGAGCATCACCCATTCGCGCTTGAGCGCCACCCAGCACACGTCCAACAACTCGGAGACGCCCCAGTTGTCACGGTTCAAGGGGAACGCCTGCCCCACGCCCTCGCGCTGACGGCAGGTCGGGCACCAGGCTTGCGAGCCGCCCTCGCCGCAGGTGCGGCACATGAAGTTGCCGCAGCGGGAACAGGTGCCCACCGCCTCGAATCCGGGGTGGAGCGGACAGCTCGCGCCCGAAGTGAATTCAGTCTCCGCCATGGTGCGTCTCCCCACGCGCGCCGCGACTCATCCTTCCAGGACAGGCAGCGCGCACATTTCCCCCTACACCACCCCGGCGATGTCCACCAGAGGACGAACGGCGCTATCCTGGGGCCGGCGGATGCCTGACGCGGGGCTGCTCCCGGACGTGAATTTTCTCCACGCCCCTCCGTCTTCCTCGCGTGGCCGCACGGTGGACGGCCCCGCCGTCCACTCCGCCCAGGAGAGTCACCACATGCGCCGCCTGCTCACCCTCGCCGTTCCGCTCGCCCTGATGATGGGGACTGGCTGTGTCGCCCATGTCCACGGCCCGGCGCATCACGCCCCGGTTCAGGTCGTCGAGTACAGCTACTCGAGCGACCACCCCATCCCCGATGACTTCGGCGGCGGCTGGTGCCCGTACTCGCACATGCACGTGCATGACTACGAGCCGACCACGACGTACTACACGTACTCCGACAACGCGTACTACTACAGCGGCCCGTCGGTGGTCTGGTACTGGGACGACCACCCGCACGCGCACGGCGGCCTCTGCAGCCTGCGCGGGCGCCACTCCCACGACTACTACCCGAGCACGGGCAGCATCTACCGCTACGAGCGCAACCGCGGCTACGTGTGGAGCCGCACGCACAGCGCCTCGGCCGGCTACGGCTACGTGCGCCCGGCGCAGCGCCCCTCCCGCCCCGTCGTTCCCGGCAACACGTACAGCGGCGGCCGGTCGCCTCCGTCCGGCACCGGCTGGGGCACGCAGCCTCCCCGCGGCAACAGTTCCGGCGGCCACAGCCGGCCCAATCGCGGCCAGGGCAACAACTCCAGCGGCTGGGGCCGCGGCAATCCGCCCCCCGCGCGTCCCGCCAGTGGCTCGTCCTCCAACGGCAGCTCTGGCAACGGCTGGAGCAGCCCTCCCTCGGGACGCGCCACGAACAACGCCGCGCCCAGGCCCCGGAATGACGATGACCGCCGCGACAACGACAGCGGCTCCAGCAACAGCGGCAGCTCCAACAGCGGAAACTCCGGCAACAGCGGCGGCGGCTGGAACACGCGGGGTGGCGGCAGCGGTGGAAGGTCGTCTTCCTCCGGCTCCGCGACGCCTCCGTCGGGCCGCTCGGGTTCGTCCTCCTCGGGGGGCAGCAGCAACGGCCGCTGGCGGTGAGGCCCTGACGCCGGGCCGTGTCCCTGGGGCACGGCGCGGCGGATGACCACGACGTTTCCGGTTCGACATCGGGCAGGCAGGTGAACAGCGCCGCGCCTCCCTTTCGGGGCGCGGCGCTGACGTTTTTCGGACAGCGCCTGGCCCTCGTCGCCCATGGCCAGCGGCACCGAGGCGTCGACCAGGGGACGGACGCAAAGCGAGGTGGATTGCCGCCGCGGACGGCCATGAAGAGCTTGCCCGCGATGATGCGTCCTCTCTTGATGATTCCCTGTGCGCTGTTGGGACTCACCGTGGGCTGCGGCCCTGGCGATTTCACACCCGACCCGGGCATCCAGACCGATGACGCCGAGGCCGTGGACCTGGACAACCTCCGCATCGGCATCACTGGCACGTTCGACCTGCTCCCCGAGGCCCGGCGGCTGCTCGAAGCCCGGGGGCAGCCCCTGCCCTCGGTGGAGGGCGTGCCGCTCACCGCCGCGGAGCCCCTGCGGCTGGCGGTGAATGACGCCAACGCCACCTTCGGGACGGCGCCGGCCGCCGCGGATGGCGCCTTCACCGTGAGCGACGTGGCGGTGCGCGAGATGCACCTGAGCCTCGCGGTGGGCCCGGCGTCCGCCGGGTTCGTGCCCGCCCACACCATCGTCTACGACTCCGCCTTCACGGGCGCGCGGCCGCGAACCGACATCATCGGCGCGCGCGTCTGGGCGCTGCCGGAGTCCTTCCATGACGCGCTCAGCGTCGCCGTGGGGGAGAGCACCCTCCGCGGCCACACCGACGACCGGGCCGCCACCCTGCGTGACGCCGGCTTCGTGCTGGGCCGCGTGGTGGACGCCAGCGGCCAGCCCGTCGCGGGCGCGACGGTGACGCCCGACCGGGAAGAACTGGCCGGCCGCGTCTACTACCCCACCGCCGACCTCAACGGCGTGAATCAGGTGGGCACCGGCTCGGACGGCCTGTTCGTCTACGTCCACTCGGGCGCGGACGCGGAGGCCTTCCTCCTGTCCGTGGCGGGCATGGACGGCTATGTGCCGCGCAACGTGGGCGTGGCGCCGGGCTGGGGACTGGTGCTCACGCTGCATCCCGGCCACTACCCGCCTCCCTAGTCAGCACGGCACCGGGCATCCCGCTCGTGACACGGCCGCTCCAGGCATGCTGCCCCGGGCGCGGGTCGGCCCCATGTTCCGTGGGAGGCGAACGAGGCCAGGCCAATGACCGGTGGCGCCCCCAACCGTCCGCCCCCGTCGCTGTGCCGCACTCGCGTCCAATGCCCTGACGCGAGGGAGCGACGCATCTCTCGCTGGAGCGTCTCGAACGGGGGCCTCGGGCCGGTCCGTCACGGGAGGAGCCCTGTGCGTTCCTGGGGGGACGCCACGATGAACGAGTGCTGGAGTCCTCAGCGTCGAAGCGCAGCCATGGCCCGCGGCATCGCCTGGCTCGCCGCGCTGGGCGTCCCGCTCGTGGGCGTGCTGTACCTCATGGGCTGGGCCTGGGACGTGGAGATGCTGCGCCCCGGCGTGGCTGGCATCCCCATGACGCCGGTGACGGGCGTCGCCATGGTGTTCGGCGGCGCCTCCCTGGGCCTGCGGCTGGCGTCAGCCCACCCGTTCCGCCATCAGGAGCGCGTCGCCAGGGCCTGCGCACTGGTCATGCTGTTCATCGGCGCGGCGAGCCTCCTGCGCGACATCACGGGCTGGGACCTGGGCATGGAAAGCCTGGCGCTGCGCCTGCTCGACGGACGGTCCACGGCGCTTCCCCGGCCATCCCCTCTGTCCGCCACCTGCATGACGCTGCTGGGCGTGGCGCTGGCGCTGCCGGGGAACGACGGCCGCCACGTCCGCTTCCGGGACATCCTGGTCGTGTTGTCACTGGTGAGTTCCACCCTGGGGCTCAACGGCTTGCTGATGGGTCCCCTGTTGATGGTGGGCACCCTGCCCTTCCTCGCCGAGCGCAGCATGGGCCTGCCCACGGCGCTGTCCCTGATGCTGCTGGCCTTGGGGACGTTGTGCGCGCGTCCGGGTCTGGGGCTGATGAGCCGTATCACCCGCGACTCGCTCGGCGGCTTCCTCGCGCGCCGGCTGGTGCCGGTGGCGCTGCTCGGCCCCTCGCTGCTCGGCATGGTGTTGATGATTCTCCACGACGTGCGAGCCATCAACCTGGAGGCCAAGCTCCCCATCTTCGCCACCCTCGTGAGCACGGGAGGCGCGGCGCTCGTGCTCTTGTCCGCGCGGGCCCTGGACCTCATCGAGGCGCGCCGCCTGCAGGTCACCACGGCGCTGGAGGCCTCCGAGGCGCGCTACCGGAGCATCCTGGAGACCACCCCCGCGCCGCTGCTGGCGGTGGATGCACAAGGCCTGCTGCGCTTCGTCAACACGGAGGCGGAGCGGGTGTTCGGCTATCCGCGCGAGGCGCTGCTGGGGCGCGAGATAGAAGTCCTGGTGCCCGAGGGGCTCTTCGGTGGGCGCAGCCTGGACACCGAGCTGGGCGAGCGCGCCATCCACGGGCTCCGCAAGGACGGCAGCCAGTTGTCGCTGGAGGTGCGGTTGAGTCCCGTGTCCGGCCCCGATGGTCCCACCGTGCTCGCCGTCCTCCGGGATGTGACGGAGCGCGAGCGCTACCTCGCCAGCGTCCAGCGCGCCCGCGAGGAAGCGGAGATGCAACGCAGCCAGGTGCAGGCGCTGCTGGACCACACCCCCGTGGGCATCGTCTTCGCCGGGGCGGAAGGGGGCCCGCTGGTGGCCAATCCCGTGGCGGAGCAACTGCTGGGGCTCCCGTTGAAGGGGGTGGAGCTGTTGACGTCAGGGGGCATCCACCCGTTCGTGCTCACCGCCGACGGCAAGCCCGTCCACCGGGAGGACCTGCCCATCGTCCGAGCGCTGAACACGGGCCAGCAGGTGGGGCCCGAGGAGTTCCTCATCCTCCACGCCGACGGGCGCCGGCTGCCGGTGCTGCTGAGCGCGGCCCCCGTGTTCGGCCCGGGCGGCAAGGTGCGCGGCGTGGTGTCCACGGCCCAGGACGTGTCCACCCGCCATGAGCTGAACCAACTCCGCGAGGAGTACATCAGCCTCATCTCCCACGACCTGCGCAACCCGCTCCACACCATCAACCTGCGCGTGGGCCTGCTGCGGCGCGCGCTGCATGAACGGAACCTGGAGCGCGAGGAGTCGATGACGCTGTCCATCCAGCGCAGCGTGGACTGGATGAGCGCCATGATTGAAGAGCTGCTGGAGGGCTCGCGGCTGGAGTCCCAGCGGGAGACGCTGCGCCGCGAGCCCCGTGATTTGGGCCGCTTCCTGGAGGAGGTGCTGGAGCGGGACGTGGCGCCCGACATCCGGGAGCGCTTCCACCTGGAGGTCCAGGGCACGCTGCCGCCCGTCTGGATGGACGCGGCGAGGTTGGAGCGGGTGGTGGCCAACCTGCTGAGCAACGCCGCCAAGTACAGTGCGCCCGGACAGCCCATCACCGTGCGCGCTCAGCTCGAGCCGGGCCAGGTGGTGGTGTCGGTGACGGACCGGGGCCCCGGGCTGGCGCCAGAAGACGCCGCGCACGTCTTCGACAAGTACTACCGCACGCGGAAGAGCGGCGCGTCGGACGCGAAGGGCCTGGGCCTGGGGCTGTACATCAGCCGGCTCATCATCGAGGCGCACGGCGGCCGCATCTGGGTGGAGAGCGCGCCCGGCGAGGGCTCCACCTTCCGCTTCAGCCTGCCCGTCGCCTCGCCCGGCGCCAGCCCGCGCCCGCCCCAGGTCCCGGAAGGCCAGGACCCGGCGGCGGGAGACGGCTCCAGCGTCAGCGTGTAGCCACCCAGCGCGGCAGCCAGTCCGCGCCCTTCGCGCTTGTCAGGCGCGTCTGCCCGGTGCCATCCGCGCGCATGAGGTAGACGTCGGTGTCGCCCTGCCGCTCGGACACGAAGGCCAGGTACTTCCCATCCGGGCTCCACGCGGGCATGTCGTCGCGCTGCGTGCCGTCCGTCACGGCCACCGGCGCGCCGCCCGCCACCGGCACCACCCAGATGCGCGCGAGCCCCTCTGGCGTGCGGCTCACGTAGGCCAGCCGCTGCCCATCCGGACTCCAGACCGCCTCGCGCTCTTCGCCCGCGAAGGACTCGCCCGACACGGCGCGCAGGTCCGAGCCATCCGGGCGGAGGAAGTACAGCCGGTCCTTGCCCTCGCGGTCGCTGACGATGACGAGCCACTTGCCGTCCGGACTCCACTTCGGCGTGCGGTCCTCGGTGTGGAAGAAGGTGAGGCGGCGCTCACCGCTGCCATCCGCGTTCGCCGCGTAGATTTCGGGGTCGCCCTCGCGGCTGCACACGAAGGCCACCTCCTTGCCATCCGGAGACACCGCCGGCTCGAAGCAGCCCTGCGGCACCTGCGTGAGGCGCACCTCCGGCACGCCCTCGCGGGGCTCCAGGCGCACCACGTCGCTGAAGCCCTCGGCGTCGGACTCGGCCACCAGCCAGGTGCCGTCCGGCGCCCAGCTCGCATTGCGCGCACGCGCCCTGGGTGGATGCAGCGGCACCGCGGGGCCTTTGCCATCCAGCGGCAGCACGCGCATCTGCTGACGGTGCAGCCCGCCCTCCTCCGCCGCGGCGATGACGAGCAGCGACTTGCCGTCGGGTGACGGGGGGCCGGGGTACACGTCCTCCTCACCGCGCGTCAGCTGCGTCTCCACACCGTCTGGACTCACCTTCCAGACATCCTTCCGCCCTGCCCGCTCCGACAGGAAGACGACCGCGCCCGGAATGGCGCGCGCCTCCTCCTGGGACAGCGGCCCGGCGCCGGACGTCCCGCCACACCGGCCGGAACACCCGACACCGAGCACGGCGAGCGCGGTCAACCACCGCGCTCGCCACGGCCAGGAACGCTGAAGCCGTTCAAGGCCCTGCATCATCCCCTCACTGAATCCGGATGGCGTCCGCCATGACGACGTAGCCTTCGGTGGCCCAGCGGCTCAGCTGCACCTTGTTCCAGCCGGCGTTGAAGTTGTAGGTGCCCAGCGTCACCCACCTGCTGCCGTTGGTCTGCTGGTTCACCGTCACCGTGCTGTTGCCGCCGGCGTGCGTCACCATGAAGGGCGCCGCGGGAGAGCGGTTGGTGCCCTGCACCCACCAGGCCTGGATGGTCCGGCTGCCGCCGCGGGCAGGTGGAAGTGGAACACCGCCGGCTCGGAGATGGGCTGCGTGGAGGCGAAGTAGTAGTCGTTGCCGTAGTAGCCGGCGCTGGTGCCGCGCTGCCAGGTGGACGGCACCGCGATGTAGCCCTGGGCGGAGTTGTTGTTGGCGTTGTTGCTGTCCACGATGATGGCCGGGTTCGTGCCACCGCCGTCACCGCAGTAGCTGCGAATCTGGTTGATGTAGGTGGTCCACGGCCAGTTGCGGCCCGGGTCCGTGCGGTTCTCCGGCTGCAGCCGGGCGTGCGCCACGATGTGGTAGCTGTCGCGCGGGATGCCCTGGTCCCGGGTGATGTCGCACGTCAGCCGGGCGGAGGTGTTGATCATCCCCGTGTTGAACGAGGCCGAGCTGGCATAGCCGCCGTGCTCGATTCCGATGGAGAAGTCGTTCGTCGACCGGCCGTTGAGGTTCGACTTCACGCCGCCGTTGAGGCTGCTGCGGTACGCGGCGCCCACGTGCCAGGCGCGGCTCGACTCACGCACCAGCTGCGACACCTCGGTGCCGGTCTCGTTGACCACGTAGTGCGCGCTCACGCCCGCGGCGGAGTTGGTCAGCCAGCTCCAGCAACCCGAGTAGCCACCCTCACAGGTGTGGATGATGACCATCTGCTGGCCGATGCCGGCGGGCCGCGCGTTGTAGTTGGGCGAGGCGCGCCAGATGGAGGCCGCGTAGTCCGGACCCGCCGCCAGGGCCTGCATCTTCGGCAGGGCGAACTTCGGCTCGACGGCGGTGGCCTCCAGCGACACGGCGACCTTGCCCGCAGGCGTGAAGGCGCCCGCGCCCTCGCGCAGCACCGCGTACACGTCGTTGTGGATGTAGTGCGCCTGGATGTCCGGGTCGGAGATGTCCGTCAGGCGCACCGCCACCGGGGCCCACGCGCCCAGGTCCGCGCGGTCGATGCCCGCCTCGCCGGCGTACTTCGACAGCAGCGCGGCGGCGGCGCGCACGTTCGCCAGCGGCTCGCCACGGACCGCGTC
>JBKGHI010000071.1:0-34018 GCA_046520405.1 Myxococcus sp. 1LA | reverse complement strand
GATCGTGCCGATGTTCACGTGGGGCTTGTTACGCTCGAACTTCTCCTTGGCCATGGCCTCTCCTCACGGGGTTGCCGGTCCGAAGCCCGGCACGAGTCGACTCGCGGAAAACAACTGCGAAGGTGCTGCGTCCTGCTCCAAACCTGCCACAACGTCAACTGAAATCGCCCGACCGGTCCGCGGCCGGGCTCCAGCCACTCAGCGGTTGAGCGCCGACTTGGGCGCAGGCGCGTAGTGACTGAACTGCATGGTGTACGTCGCCCTTCCCTGGCTGCGGCTGCGCAGGTCGGTTGAGTAGCCGAACATGGCCGCCAAGGGCACCTGCGCCTGGATGGCCTGCACCCGTCCAGGCCGGGGCGTCATCCCCAGCACCTTCCCGCGCCGCCCGTTCAGGTCACCAATCACATCACCCATGAAGTCGTCGGGCGTGACGATTTCGCAATTCATGATGGGCTCGAGGAGCACCGGCGCGGCCGTGCGCACGGCGTCCTTGAACGCCAGCGAGCCGGCGATCTTGAACGCCATCTCGCTGGAGTCCACGTCGTGCATGGAGCCGTCGAAGGCCTCCACCTTCACGTCCACCATGGGGTAGCCCGCCACCGGGCCGTTCTGCATGGCCTCGGCGCACCCGGACTTCACCGCGTCCACGAACTCCTTGGACACCACGCCGCCGGTGACCTTGTTCTCGAAGGAGAAGCCCTGCCCCGGCTCATTGGGGGCCACGCGCAGCCAGATATGGCCGTACTGGCCGCGGCCACCCGTCTGGCGGATGTACTTCCCTTCCATCTCCACCTGCGTGCTGACCGTCTCGCGGTAGGCCACCTGCGGCTTGCCGATGTTCGCGTCGACCTTGAACTCGCGCAGGAGGCGGTCGACGATGATTTCCAGGTGGAGCTCGCCCATGCCGGCGATGAGCGTCTGCCCCGTCTCCTCGTTCGTCCTCACGCGGAAGGACGGGTCCTCCATGGCCAGGCGCTGCAGCGACTGGATGATCTTGTCCTGGTCCGCCGTGGACTTCGGCTCGATGGCGATGTCGATGACGGGCTCGGGGAACTCCATCCGCTCCAGGATGATGGGCTGCTTGTCGTCGCAGAGCGTGTCGCCCGTGCCGGCCAGCTTCAGGCCCACCACCGCGCAGATGTCACCGGCGTAGCACTCCGTGATTTCGTCCTTCTTGTCCGCGCGCATCTGCACCAGCCGGCTGACCCGCTCGCGCTTGCCCTTCACCGAGTTCCACACCGCCGAGCCGGCCTCCAGCTTGCCGGAGTACACGCGGAGGAAGGTCAGCGTCTGGGCCGGGAACGCGGGGTCGTTCATGATCTTGAACGCCAGCGCGCTGAAGGGCGCGTCGTCCCGCGTCTCGCGCACGGCGTCCTCGCCGGTGGGCGTCTTGCCGTGGATGGGCGGCACCTCCAGCGGGCTGGGCAGGTAGTCCACCACCGCGTCCAGCAGCGGCTGCACGCCCTTGTGACGGAAGGCCGAACCGCAGAACACCGGGAACAGCTTCAGGCCCACGCACCCCTTGCGGATGGCGCCCCGGACCTCGTCCTCGGTCAGCTCCACGCCTTCGAGGAACTTCTCGGTGAGCGCGTCGTCCTGCTCGGCCGCGGCCTCGAGCAACTCGGAGCGCGCCGCCGCGGCGGCCTCCTGGAACTCCTCGGGGATGTCCGTCTCTTCGTAGCGGCTCCCCTGCTCCGAGTCCTGGAACACCAGGGCCTTCATCTTCAGCAGGTCGATGACGCCGCGGTGCTTGTCCTCCGCCCCCAGCGGCAGCTGCATGCGGACCGCACGCGCGCCCAGCTTCTCGCGGATGGTGCCCACGGACATCTCGAAGTCGGCGCCCACGCGGTCCATCTTGTTGATGAAGCAGATGCGGGGGACCTTGTACTTGTCCGCCTGGCGCCAGACCGTCTCGGACTGAGGCTCCACGCCGTTCACCGCGTCGAACACCGCGATGGCGCCGTCCAGCACGCGCAGACTGCGCTCCACCTCGATGGTGAAGTCCACGTGGCCCGGCGTGTCGATGATGTTGACGCGGTAGCGCTGGTCTCGCCGGGCCCAGAAGGCGGAGATGGCGGCGGACGTAATCGTGATGCCGCGCTCGCGCTCCTGGACCATCCAGTCGGTGGTGGTGTTGCCTTCATGCACCTCGCCCATCCGGTGGATGGCGCCGGTGTAGAAGAGGATGCGCTCCGTCGTCGTCGTCTTGCCGGCATCGATGTGCGCCATGATGCCGATGTTGCGGTAGCGCTCGAGGGGGTACTCACGGGCCATGACTCAATACCTCTCCAGGAAGGAAGGGCGGGCTCTAGGCCTCACACCTGCCGGCCGGACGATTTCAGAGAACCTGCTCCATCTAACAAAACCGCCCGGATGCATCCTCTGCATCCGGGCGGCAACCGCGAAGCCTCTGGGGCCTACCAGCGGTAGTGAGCGAAGGCCTTGTTGGCCTCCGCCATCTTGTGCGTGTCTTCACGCTTCTTCACCGCGTTGCCGCGGTTGTTGGCGGCGTCCATGATCTCACCGGCCAGCTTCTCCTGCATGGTCTTCTCACCACGCGCCTTGGAGTAGGTGATGATCCAACGCATGCCGAGCGCCACGCGGCGGTCCTGACGGACTCGACGGGCACCTGGTAAGTGGCGCCACCGACGCGGCGGCTCTTGACCTCGAGCACCGGCTTGACGTTGTCGAGGGCCTTCTTGAAGGTCTTGAGGGGGTCTTCCTTCGCGCGCTCCTCGATGAGGGCGAAGGCACCGTAGCAAACGCCTTCCGCGATGGACTTCTTGCCCTTCCGCATCAGGTCGTTGACGAACTTGGTGACGAGCCGGTCCTGGAACTTCGGATCCGGAAGAATCTTGCGCTTGGCGACTACGCGACGGCGAGGCATCTCTTCTCTCTTCCCTTACGCCCCACTCCCATTGGGAGAAATGCACGGGGCTTCAAAAACTGCAGGAGGAACTTCCCAAGGACGCTCCCCAGGGTGCGGGGCAATGCGTCCGAACTCTGCGCTACAGAAGGTGATCCGCGTGACGAGCGATCAGCTCGGACGCTTCGCGCCGTACTTGGAGCGGCTCTGCTTGCGGCCCGCGACACCCACGGAGTCCAGCGTTCCACGGACGATGTGGTAGCGGACGCCCGGGAGGTCCTTCACACGGCCACCGCGAATCATCACCACCGAGTGCTCCTGGAGGTTGTGACCCACGCCGGGGATGTAGGACGTGACCTCGATCCCGTTCGTCAGACGAACACGGGCCACCTTGCGGAGGGCCGAGTTCGGCTTCTTCGGGGTCGTGGTGTACACGCGCGTGCAGACGCCACGCTTCTGAGGGGACTCCTTGAGCGCGGGGCTCTTGCCCTTGACGACGAGCTTCTCGCGGCCCTTGCGGACCAGCTGGCTAATGGTCGGCACTGATACCTCTTCTTCGGGTTCGTCGCCGCCAGAGACACCAAGCGGCGCATATCTACCTACAAGACAACGGAAAGGCGCGCGAGTATAGGAAGGGGCCTATCCGTGTCAAGCACGGCCTGTCCCTTGCCTACAACCGGCAAGGGGCCCAGGTCCCATTCCCCGCCTCGGCGCTTCCGCGCACGGCTGGTCTACTACGGGGCGGTCCTCTACTCCGCGTGCGGTTAGAAGTCGAGGACCATCACGACGGCGTCCTCGCCCTCGTCCACGTAGTAGTTCGGCCGGATGCCGACGGCGCGGAATCCATAGGTCCGGTAGAGCTGGAGCGCCGCCTCGTTGCTCTTGCGCACCTCCAGGGTGGCCAGCGTGCAGCGCTTCGCCCTCCCCCGCGCCAGGACCTCGTCCATGACGGCGCGCGCCACGCCTCGGCGCCGGTGCTGGGGCGCCGTGGCCACGTTCAGCACGTGGACCTCGTCATGGACAATCCAGAAGATGGCCAGGCCCAGGAGCTCGGGCGCCTTCCCCTCCCGCTCCTCCTCCACGAGGAGGATGGTGGACCATTCGTGCTGCAGCTCGCGCTTCAGCAGGTCCTGGGACCAGGGGTTCTTGAACGCCGCCTTCTCCAGCAACATGACCGCGGGGAGATCTTCCACCGTCATCTGCCGGATGCTGTAGCCGTGCCGGGCCTCGGGCGCCGGCTCCTCGCGCATCCGCCTCATCGACTTGCCTCCCGGGCAAAGGGCGCCACGCGGCGCACCTGGGCCGACGCCCGAACCTGCGCCAGCTCCTCCGCCGCCAGCGCGCCGTAGCGCTCCCGAACCAGCTTCTCCCGGATGGCCGAGCGCGCCGCCTCGTAGCCCGCCGGGTACTCGTCCGCGTGCTGCTCGAAATAGCGGCGGACCTCTGTCTCACCCACCTGCGCCCGCAGCCGGATGCGGCTGTCGAGGATGCGCTCGGCCCTCAGTCCCCGGGCCAGCACCCGCTCCAGGCCCTGCACGTCCACGTCATAGCGGGATAGGAAACGCTTCAACGCCGCCTCGCCGCCCAGGACTGCCTGGAAGGCCGTCAGGCGTGCCTGGACCTCGGCGGGCTCTGCCGGGAAGGCCTGCAGCCGGTCCGCATTGAGGACCTGGACCCGCTGGTTGATGATGAGCTCCAGCGCGCCCCGGAGCGTGTCCTCGTCGAGCGGCAGGTCCAGCGCCTGCACGCCGCCTCGCTGGAGGAGCGCGACGCGGGCCTCGAAGTGCAGCTCGCTCAGCGTGAGCACCTGGCCCTCGATGATGGCCACCACCCGGTCCGCGACCCGGCCTTCGGCGCCGGACGGCGGGGCGGCCGCGTGCCCCATGGCAGGCGCCAGCGAGAGCCAGCCCGCAAGCCACAGGGTATCCGCTCGGAGCCAGCGAGGCGGTGACATGGGCTCCCTCATCCTCCGGCGACTTTATACATCTCGCACGGTCCGGACAGTCCTTGCTGGCGCGTGCCTACCGGCTGGTTACGTTGATTCGGGTACACCACGAGCGGGAACAAATGGCGGACGACTACTACCAGATCCTCGGCGTCGACCGGTCGGCCTCAGCGGAGGACGTCAAGAAGGCGTACCGGAAGCTGGCACGCAAGTACCACCCGGACGTCAACCCGGGCAACAAGGCCGCCGAGGAGAAGTTCAAGCAGGTCAGCGCGGCCTTCGAGGTGCTGTCGGACGCCCGGAAACGCAAGCTCTACGACGAGTTCGGACCCGACGCGGAGAAGATTGGCTTCGACGAGAAGAAGGCGGAGGCCTACCGGGCCTACAAAGCCTCGGCCGGGAGCGCTGGCGCCGGGGGCATCCCCTATGGCGCCGAGGGCTTTGACCTGGGGGACCTCTTCGGCGACCTGTTCGGAGGTCGCGGCGGCGGCGCGGGCGCCCCGGGAGGCTTCGACATCGGCGAGATGTTCGGCCGTCGCGGCCGTAACGCCGGGCCCGAGCGTGGGGAGGACCTGACGGTCCGCGTCCAACTCAGCCTGGCCGAGGCCGTCTCCGGGACCGAGCGCCCCCTGGCCTTCAGCCGCCCGGGCCGGTGCTCCACCTGCAGCGGCCGTGGGAGCTCGGGCCCGGTGTCCACCTGCACCGTCTGCAACGGCACGGGCCGGGCCCGCCGCTCCGGCAGCCTGTTTGGCAGTGGAGGCGCGTGCCCCAACTGCCACGGCTCCGGCAAGGCCGCGCCCCCCTGCCCCCAATGCGGAGGCTCGGGCGTGAAGGAGGAGCAGACCCGGCTGACGGTGAAGATTCCCGCGGGCGTGCAGACCGGCTCGAAGGTGCGGCTCTCCGGACAGGGCGCGGCCGGAACTCGAGGAGGTCCCCCGGGCGACCTGTACATCGAGACCGCGGTGGCCGAGCACCCCCTGGTGCGGCGCGAGGGTGACGACCTGCACCTGGACCTGCCCGTGACAGTCTCGGAGGCCCTGCTGGGGGCCGACGTGCGGGTCCCCACCTTCCAGGGGGAAGTCACCGTGAAGGTGCTGCCCCATTCCCAGTCGGGCCGCCGCATGCGGCTCAAGGGGCGCGGCGTTCCCTCGCTCAAGGGCGGGACGCAGGGAGACCTGTACCTCCACCTCCAGGTGAAGGTGCCCGAGGAGACCACCGCCGAGGCGAAAGCCGCCGCCGAGGCGCTCGCCCGGGCCTACCAGGGCGACGTCCGCCGCGAGCTGACGCTCTAGCCTCTTGCCTCTTGTCCTGGGCGCCGCACCGTCATAGACGGACGGCGCCCCACCTCATCACGCCGCCGAACCATACGGAGCACACGCGCACATGGGCCTCTTAGACATCTTCACGGGCGGCTCGGGCCCCGAGAAAGCCCTCAAGCTCAAGCCCAAGGTCATCCAGAAGTACGGAGACCCCGCGACCCGGCAGAAGGCCATCCAGCAGCTCGGGGAGATGAAGTACCCCGAAGCCGTGTCCGTGCTGCTCAGCCGCTTCACCATCACCGTGGACCCGCTCACCACGGACGCGGATGAGAAGGAGCACACGTTCGAGCTGGTGAAGAGCTTCGGCAAGGACGTCGCCGTGCCGCCCATCCTGGAGTTCCTGCGCACCAGCGAGCAGGCCGCTTCATGGGCCCTGCGGCTGCTCGGTGAGCTGACCTCCGAGGAAGAGGTCATCAGCGCCTGCGTGAATGCGCTCCAGCACCTGTCCGCGCACTACACGCGCAACCCGGAGAAGAAGGTGGTGCTGCTGCACCACGTGGCCAGCAGCCAGGACGCTCGCATTCCGCCCGTGGTGGTGCCCTTCCTGGAGGACATGTCCGACGACGTGAAGATCGCCGCGCTCAAGGCGCTGGGCGCCTTCAAGTACGAGCCGGCACGCGAGCCCATGCTGAAGCTGCTCACCGCCGATGAGACAGCTCGCCGGGTGCAGACGTCCGCGCTCAACGCCCTGGCCGAGGGCGGCTTCTCCGTGGAGGGCTACCAGGAGAAGGTGCAGCCGCTGCTGGTGGAGCCCTACGCTCTGAGCAACGACCAGCGCATCCAGCGCCGGGCCTGAGCCCCCGCTGTCGGCCAGCCGACATGAACACTGTCCTCCGGAAGGCCCCGGAGGGCAGATGCCGTTCACATGCGCGCGGAACTTGAGCAAGGATTCACCCCGTGCGCTCAAAGAAGAAGGGGACGCTGGCGGAAGTCGTACCGCTGCGTCCGGTTGCGAAGGCGGCCAAGAAGACTCCGAAGCGGCCCGCGAAGCCGCTCCCCGCGGTGGATGCGGATGTCGCTCACCGCGCCCTGCTGGAGATGTCGCGGCACCTGACGGACAACGCGGGGCCCACTGAAGCGCTCCGCTCCCACCTGCAGACCATCCACACGCTGCTCAAGCCGAAGGTCTGCTACGTGGCGCGCTACTTCCCGTCCCGGGAGCAGCTCCACGTCGAGCACGTGCGCGGCCGCTATGACGACCGCGTCACCGCAGCCGTCCCCGGTGAAGGCGTGGTGGGCCGGGCGTTCTCCCAGAAGGCCCTGCTGCGCGACGGGGACACCATCGCCGTTCCGCTCGAGGGTTCGCAAGGCGTGGGTGGTGTCCTGGTGGTGCTGGGCCCCCGGCGCGAGCCCTCCGAGACGCTGCTGCAGTCGCTGGCCGCGCAGCTCACCGCCGCCTACGAGGTAGCGCGCCTGCGCGACGACAGCGCGCGACGCAACAAGGACCTGCAGACGGCCATCGCGGGCCTCAAGAGCCTGGAGCAGAACCGCGAGGAACTGCTGGGCAACGTCTCCCATGACCTGAAGAACCCGCTCACCACCATCAAGTCCTACCTGGCGATGATGGGGCGCGAGAAGCTGGGGCCCTCACGGATGCCCAGCGCCGCGCGGTGCAGATCTGCGACCGGAACTCGGACCGGATGCTGCGCATGGTGAACGACCTGCTGCTCATGTCCCGGCTCCAGTCAGGGAAGATGCAGCTCAATCAGCGTCCATTCGGGCTCAAGGCCGTGGCGGAGGAAGTGGTGCGCACGCTGGGGGCGCTCGCGGAGCACTGCAAGGTGCGCGTGGTGATTCCCCCCTGCCCCGAGGTCTTCGTGCGCGGCGACCGCGAACGCATCGCGGAGGCCATCCACAACCTCGTGGAGAACGGCATCCACCACAGCGAGGCGGATGACACCGTCGAGGTGCGCGTCTCCGCCGAGGACGGCCTGGCGATGCTGACCGTGAAGGACAGCGGTCCGGGCATGTCCGGCGAGGCCCTGGAGCACGTGTTCGACGCCTTCTATCGCGCCACGCCGGGCATGCCCCGGCCCCCGGGCGCGGGACTGGGCCTGCCCCTGGTGGGGAAGATTGTCGCCCTGCACGGCGGGCGCATGGAGAGCTCCAGCGTCCTGGGCGAAGGCAGCACCTTCCAGATGGTGCTCCCCATGTTCGCCGGCGCCGTCAGCGCGCCGGAGATGGCCCAGGCGGCGCCCAAGTCCGGCGGCATCCTGCTGGTGGAGGACGACGCCGACTGCCGCGAGGTGCTCCAACAGGTGCTGGAGCAGGAGGGCTACCGGGTGATGGCCACCTCGGGTGCCTCGGAGGCCCGCTCCATCCTCTCCCACATCCGGCCGGCCATGGTCCTGCTCGACCTGCGGCTGAGCGAGGAGGACGGGCAGTCGGTGCTCCGCTTCATCCGCGGCAACGAGTCCCTGGCGGACATCGTCGTGTACATCATCTCCGGAGCCAGTGAGGTGGCGTCCCTCACCTCGGGCCAGGGGCTGGAGCGCATCGACGGCTTCTTCGAAAAGCCTCTCAACCTGCCCAAGCTGCTGGACACCGTCTCCGCGGTGGTCCGGCCCAGCCGACGAGCCCCCGCCGTGCCTTGAGTGGGGGATTCGCCATGGGCGCGAACAAGAGGTGGCCGGAAGCCACCTCGGTTTGTCTAGTATCCGCGCGTCCCATGAGCACATCCGTCTACTCCCATTATCGCGCCGCCTTCGCCCGGGCTCTTGCCTCAGCCCTGGGCGTGCCGGCGCCGACATCGAAGCCCAGGTCAAGCCCGCCGAGCCGGCGCACGGCGACCTCAGCTTCGCCACCTTCCCCCTCGCCAAGGCCCAGAAGAAGGCCCCGCCCGCCATCGCCGCGGGGCTGGCGCAGGCGCTCACCGTGCCCGGGCTGGAAATCAAGGCCGTGGGCCCGTACGTCAACGCGCGCTTCGCCCCCCTGCCCTTCACGGCGGAGGTCATCGACGCCGCGCGCGGCGCGGGCATCCGCTACGGCGGTGACGCGGACGCGGGACGCGGCAAGACGGTGGTCATCGACTACTCGTCGCCGAACATCGCCAAGCCCATTGGCTTCCACCACATCCGCACCACGTTCCTCGGCCACTGCATCGCCAACATCTACCGGGCGCTGGGCTGGCGGGTGGAGGGCATCAACTACCTGGGCGACTGGGGCAAGCAGTTCGGCCTGGTGGCCGTGGGCTTCCAGGAGTACGGCGACCCGGCCCGCATCGACGACATGGCGCACCTGGTGGAGGTGTACGTCAAGGCCAACAAGCGCGCCGAGGCCGAGCCCGAGTTCGACGAGAAGGCCCGCGCCTTCTTCCGCCGCATGGAGGCCGGTGACGCCGAGGCCCTCAAGCTCTGGAACCAGTTCCGCGAGACGAGCATCAAGGGCTTCAAGAAAATCTACGCGCGGATGGGCATCGAGTTCGAGCACATCGAGGGCGAGAGCCGCTACCAGGGGAAGATGGACGCGGTCATCGACCAGATCGCGAAGAAGCCCGGCGTGAAGGAGTCGCAGGGCGCGCTCATCGTCGACCTGCCCTACGCGGAGAACGAGCCGCCCATCCTGCTGAAGAAGAACGACGGCAGCACGCTGTACGCCACGCGTGACCTGGCCGCCGCGCAGGACCGCCACGAGCGCTTCCAGTTCGAGAAGTCGCTGTACGTCGTCGCGCAGGACCAGGCGCTCCACTTCCGGCAGGTGTTCCGCACGCTGAAGGAGATGGACCTGCCCTGGGCGGACCGCACCGTCCACGTCGCGTTCGGCCGCATCCACGGCATGAGCACGCGCAAGGGCCAGGTGGTTCAGCTCAACGACGTGCTGGACGAGGCCAAGGAGCGCGTCTCCGTCAAGGTGCGGGAGAACGTGGAGGCGGGCCGCATCCAGACGGATGACGCAGACGCGCTCTCCGAACAGATTGCCCTGGGCGCCATCGCCTTCGGCGACCTGAAGCACAAGCGCGCCAGCGACTACACCTTCGACTGGGACGAGGTGCTCAGCTTCGAAGGCCACACCGGCCCCTATCTCCAGTACGCCCACGCGCGCGCCGTCAACGTGCTGCGCAAGGGGGGGGGCGCGCCGGCCAGCTATGACGCAGCGCTGCTGACGCTCCCGGAGGAGCAGGCCCTGCTGCGCGAAATCATTCGCCTGCCCGAGGTGGTCCGCGACGCGGCGGAGCAGTACGAGCCCAGCCTCGTGGCGCGGCTGCTGCTCGACGTGGCCTCGGCGCTCAGCCGCTACTACACGCTGGGCAACCAGGAGCGCGACAAGCGCATCAACGTCGAAGGGGATGACGCGCTGCGTTCTGCGCGACTCGCCCTCATCGACGCCGCCCGAGTTACTCTGGCGGCCGGACTGACGCTGCTGGGCATTCCTACGCCCGACAACATGTAGCCGGGAGCATTCTTGGAGACCGCGCTGTCACCGACTGCGAATCAGGGAGCGTCCTCGCTGAAGGACGAGTTCGGCCCCATGGGCCGGGCGCTGGGAACGCGCTACCTGGAGAGCGTGCACTTCCCGCCGGAAGCGGAAACAGAGCTCCGGAACCTGCACGCCAAGGGCTTCGTGGTGCACGTCATGCGCACCACCGCCTGGGTGAACTTCCTCTACCTGACGTGGGCCATGGTGCGCCGGGCGCTGCCGCCCGTGCGCGCCGTGGTGAACCTGCGGCCGTGGTTCACCAAACCGTGGCGGCAGGCGAAACAGCGCGGTGACTTCACGCAGCGCTTCGAGCACGCCCGGCAGACGGGGGGCAGCGGCCTGGTCTTCCTGCGCCGCACCGCCCTGCTCCGTCCGTCCGGGAAGGAGACGCGCGAGGACCCCTTCCCCGCCCTGGTGGCCATGGCCCGGCAGACCGACAAGCCGGTGTACTTGGTGCCGGAGCTGTTCGTCTGGGAGAAGCGCCCCGCGCGCCTGAAGCCCAACTGGGTGGACGTGGTGTTTGGAAGCCCGGAGGCCCCGGGCTTCCTGCACTCCATGCTCGCCTTCTTCCGCAACTACAAGCGCGCGCAGTTCCGCGTGGGCGAGCCCATCGACCTGCAGCGCTTCGTCGCGGAGAACCCTCGCGATTCGGACGAACTGCTGGCCCGCAAGGTGCGCAGCAGTCTCCACGTCCACCTCGCGCGCGAAACACGGGCCGTGTTCGGTCCGCCGGTGAAGCCCGCCTCGCGCGTCATCGAGGAGACGCTGCGCGACCGGTCCCTGCGCAAGGTGGTGGATGAGTGCGCGGCTGAATCCGGGCGCAAGCCGGAGAGCGTCCTGCGCGAGGCGCGCCGCAACCTGGAGGCCATTGCCGCCAAACCCAGCCCCACGGCGCTGGCGTTCACCTCCCCCGTGCTGGAGTGGGTGTTCAACCGCATCTACGACGGCATGCACGTGGACGAGGCAGGGCTCCACCGCGCGCTCAAGGCCGCGAGCCATGCGCCCATCGTCCTGTGCCCCAGCCACAAGAGCCACGTCGACTACCTGGTGATGAGCTGGGTGCTGTGGAACCGGGGCTACGCGGTCCCCCTGGTCGCCGCAGGCGCCAACCTCTCCTTCTGGCCCCTGGGCACCTTCTTCCGCCGCTGCGGCGCGTTCTTCCTGCGGCGCTCCTTCAAGGGCGACAAGGTCTACGCCGCGTCCTTCAAGGCCTACGTGCGCAAGCTGGTGCACGACGGCATCCACCAGGAGTTCTTCCCGGAAGGCGGCCGTTCACGCACCGGCAAGCTGCTGCTGCCCAAGCTGGGCATGTTCACCTGGCAGGTGGAGTCCGTGCTGGAGGGCGCGCGCGACGACCTCATCTTCGTGCCGGTGGCCATCGACTACGAGAAGGTCGTCGAGTCCAGCAGCTACTCGAAGGAGCTGGCTGGCGGTGAGAAGAAGCCCGAGGACATCAAGGCGCTGCTGAGCGCGCCCAAGGTGCTGGCGGCGCGGTACGGCCGCATCCACCTGGGCTTCGACGAGCCCATCTCCCTGCGGGCCTTCATGCAGGCGCGTGGCATCAACCCGGACGAGCCGGTGTCGGACGAGCAGAAGAAGGGGCTCGTGCGCGCGCTGGGCAACCGGGTGATGTACGGCATCAGCAAGGTGTCCACGGTGACGCCGCACGCGCTGGTCAGCACCGCCCTGCTGGCGCACCGCCGCCGCGGCCTGACGCAGCGGGAGATGGCCGACCGCATCAACATCCTGCGCCGCATCGCCGTGGAAGAAGGCTCGCCGCAGTCGGTGGAGATGCGCAACGCGCCCAGCAACCCGGAGACGATGGGCCCCATCCAGGACGCCATGCGCACGTTCATCTCCGACGAGATGGTGCGCACCCAGGAAGCGCGGGGCGAGGTCATCTACCAGGTGGAGGACACCCGCCGCCCGGAGATGTCCTTCTACAAGAACACGCTGATGAACCTGGTGGCCGCCCGGAGCCTCGTGGCCAACGCCATCCTGGCCAGCGACAGCCCCGCGTCCTACGACACCGTCAAGGAGCGCGCGCTGTTCCTGTCGCGCCTCTTCAAGGTGGAGTTCATCTACCGGGTGGGCACCACCTTCGACTCCATCTTCGCCGAGACGGTGGAACGGCTGGAGCGCATGGGCCTGGTGCTCGAGGAGAACGAGACGCTCCGCCTGGCCCCCGAGGCCCACGCGCGTCCGGACCTGGAGTTCCTGGCCGACATGCTGCGTGACTACCTGGAGGCCTACCTGCTGGCGGCCATGACGCTCCAGGACGTGTCCACCGGCATCGCCGAGGACAAGAAGTCCTTCGTCAAGCTGGCCCTGGAGACGGGCCGCGCGGAGTACCACGCCGGCCGCATCACCGCCTCCGAGTCCCTGGCCAAGGTGACGCTGGAGAACGCGGTGGCGTACCTCCTGGACCAGAAGCTGCTCGTGGAAGCAGACAAGAAGCTCACGCTGGGCCCCGCCGCCTCCGAGCCGCAGGCCCGCGCGCAGCTCGTCGACTCCATCCGTGAGTACCTGAAGCGCGCCTGAGCGATGCGTTCCCCCGCCCCGTCCCCGCGGACGGGGCGCGGTGGGGGGGACCTGTGCGGCCGGAGCGGCTCAGGGCTGCGTCGTGAAGTCCACGCGCACGCGCGCCTCGTCACGGGGCGCCCACGCGAAGTAGTACCAGATGGAGTCCGCGGACAGCACGGGCGACAGGCGCATCGCCTCTGCGCTCACGGCGAAGTGCGTCCTGTCCAGCCTCGCCTGCAAGCGCACCTGCGCGGGCTTGCGCTGGAGCACGTCGTACTCCACGCCCGCCAGCGCGCTGAAGCCGAAGCCCTTGGCGTAGACCAGCGCCTTCCGGTAGCCCGCCGCGGCGTTGAAGCCGCCCACGTCCTCCAGCAGCAGGCGGGCCCCGAACAGCGGCTCCAACCCACCCAGCGGCGGGTCCGCGCCCGTCACGCCCGCTTCCAAGCGCCGGGCATCGCTCTCCCGCGTGCCGTCCAGGACGTAGGCCGACGAGCCGAGGAAGCTCGTGCCCTTCACCCACAGGCCGCCGTAGACCTCCGCGCCCAGGCCCAGCCGCCCCACGTACCGCAGGCGCACGCCGTCGAACGCGAGGATGTCCCCGACGTCCCCATAGAGCTGCCGCCCCAGCCGCCCCTCGAAGCCCCCGGCGGCGTAGCGCGCGTAGGCGTGGAGCAGCTCGGCGTCCTCCGAGCGCAGGCCATCCACCAGCGCCGCCTCGCCGCGGGGCAGCCCGAAGTCCGCCCAGATGCGGAGGTTGGACTCGAAGCCCATGTCCTCGCCGGTGACGAGCTCGAAGGCGTTGAGCCCCAGGTACTGGACGATGCGCCGCCGCGGCAACAGCACCGGATTGTCCGGCGTGCTGCCACGCCACGCGCGAATCTGGTACGCCTGCGCCTCGGTGCGGGCCTCCACCTGAAACGCCGCCGCGCGCGACGTGGCCGCACCCAAGCCACACCCCAGGATGCCCAGGACGCCCACGAGGGCAAAGCCGCCGCTCCACGTCCGCCACGCTGTTCGAGCCAGGATGAAGGACGTCAAGGTTCGAAAAGTATAGGAGAAAGCACGTTGGAAGACTCCACCCCCAGCGACGTCCCGCCCCCGCCTCCGGGGCCTCCTCCAAGCGTCAGGCCGAGCGCGAGCCCGAAGTGGCTGGCGGTCGTGGGCGCCGTGCTCGCGCTCGGGACATTCATCCTCGTGGGCGGCACCGTGCAGTTGGCCAATCCGGCCTTCGGCATCTGGTTCACCGAGCTGGTCGTGTTCTTCGGCCTGGGCTGGGTGATGCTGCGCCATGCCGGGTGGCGCCCCGCCGTCTACACGGGGCTGCTGCCAGCGCCCAAGGAGGCCACGCTGCTCGGCTTCCTCCTGGGCGTGGCGAACTTCTTCGCGGTGGTGGTCCCCATCCAGTTCCTGGCCCAGTCCGTGGCGCCAGAGTGGCTGACTCGGATGTTCGACAGCTCGCGGCTGTTCGCGGACCAGACGCCCCTGGAGCTGGCCATCATCCTCACGGGCGTGTCGGTGGCCGCGCCCGTCTGCGAGGAGTTCTTCTTCCGCGGCATCTTCCAGCGGGGCATCAGCCCGCCCGCGCCGGCGCCCTCCACCACGCCGCTGGTCGTCTCCGCCGTGGTGTTCAGCGCCTTCCACCTGGACCCGGTGGGCTTCCTGGCGCGCACCGAGCTGGGCCTGCTCTTCGGGTGGCTCTTCCTGCGCACCGGCTCGCTGTGGCCCGGCATTGGCGCGCACGCGGCCAACAACCTGGTGTCCTCGGTGCTCTTCCTCTCCGCCAAGGCCCTGGGCACCGACGCCACCGACGCGTCATCCGAGGCGACCGACCCGCGCCTGGTGCTGGTCCTGGCCGCTGCGGGCTGGGCGGGCCTGAGCGCCCTGCTCTCCTACGCCCGGCGGAATCCCGGCGTCTGGGGGCCCGGTACGCTCGCCACGGACGAGGAAGCCCAGGCGCCCGGGCCCCGTCCATCCCTGGCGCGGCTGCTGCTGCCGTGGGTGGTGGGCGCCACGGTGTCCCTGGGCCTGTTGGTGGCCGTGGACTCGCGGGGGCTGAGCCTCAACTTCTACGACGCGCAGCACCCGCTGCCCACGCTGGAGGACCCGGTGCCCCCGGCGCAGCAAGCGGAGCGCAAGGCGTTGAGCGCGCTCCGCGCCTCGGCGCGCCGAGGGGAGCTGCCCATGGAGGCTTACTACGAAGAGCGCGAGCGCCAGATTCGTGTGCACCCGCTGCAAACCGGGCCAGGGCTGAAGCCCTGACCCGGGGCGTGCCGCTTCAGACGAAGCGGTACGTGCTGACGTGAAAGACGGGGCCCACCATGGCGCTGGTGAGGGTGTCCCCATCCACGCTGCCCTCGGCCTCGATGCGCTGGCCGTCCTTCTTCAGCTTCCGGTCACCGCCCGCCAGTTGGTACGTGGTGCCGTCGTCGCCCTCCAGCACCCAGACGCCTGTTTCGATGTCGCGGAAGACGACGCGGCCGGTGAGCTTCACGCGTCCTCCTTCTGAAGCATCGCGCGGGCGATGACGAGGCAGATGACGGTGTTGAAGCCCAGCCAGGGCTTGGCGAGGAACGCGAAGGGCATCCACGCCAGCGCCGGCGCGCCCGTCCAGGCCGCGTAGGCCAGGAAGCCCGCGAAGCCGAGCGCCACGCCGCCCATGGCCGACCGCAGCCCTCTCCACTTGATGGCCGGCAACGACAGCAGCAGCGGGATGAGCGCGCTGTAGAACAGCGGGTTCACCGTCTTGCCCCGGCCGAAGATGATGCGCTCCCAATCCGGGATGGGCAGCGACGCCACCTGCACCACGTCCCCGGCGGCGCCGTCCGCGCCCCCGAACCAGCCGCGCAGGAAGAAGGCGCCCACCGTGGAGAGCAGCAGCGGGATGAGGAAGGCGGGCCGCACCAGCACGTTGAGGAAACCCGGCCGCGCACGGCCACGCAGCGTCAGCAGCACGAACGCCAGCAGCGCCAGCGCCCAGTACAAGGGCGGCCACTGCGCCGAGCCCCCACGCAGCGACGCGAGCGACGCCTCCGCGTTGAGCAGACCGTGGCCGTACTGCTCGGTCCACGCCTGGTCCGAGGCCTTCTTCGCGCCCGCGTACAGGGCCTGCTCCACCTCATCCGGCCCCTTGGCGCCAGCCGCGTACAGCATCGCCGCCACCGCGGCCACATGCGGCGTGGCCATGCTGGTGCCCTGGTAGGACGCGTAGACGGAGCGCGAGACGTCGCGCGGGTCGATGGTGTTCTGGAGGATGCCGCCCTGGTCGCCCAGGCGCTTGTCGCCACCGGGCGCCGCGATGTCCAGCTCCTTCCCGTAGGACGAGTACGGCGCCAGCGTGCCATTCGGCCCCACCGCCGACACCGCCACCGCGCCGGGGTACGCCGCGGGGAACTCCACCGTCGCCCGCCCGCCGTTGCCGGCCGCGGCCACCACGGTGACGCCCTTCTTGCGCGCGTACTCCACCGCGCTGGCCATCACCTGTGAGTACGCCCCGCCGCCCAGGGACATGTTGATGACGTCCGCCCCGTTGTCCGCCGCGAAGCGGATGGCGTCCGCGATGTCCGCCGTGTTCCCCCCGCCGAAGTGGTTGAGCACCTTGACGGGCATCAGCGTCGCCTCGAAGGCCACGCCCGCCACGCCCTCGCCGTTGTTGGTGGCCTGGGCGATGGTGCCCGCCACGTGCGTGCCGTGCCCGTGGTCGTCGTTGGCGTGCTCGTCGTCATTGACGAAGTCGTAGCCCTTCGCGAACTTTACGCCCTTCAGGTCGGGCACCTGCTTGAAGTCGTCGTAGTCCTCGTACGCGATGCCCGTGTCCAGCACCGCCACCACCACGCCCTTGCCCCGGTTGCGCTCCCAGGCCTTGGGCATGTCGATCATCCGCAGGTTCCACTGCTGCGCGAACTGCGGGTCGTTCGGCGTGAAGCTGGCCCGGACCTCCATCAGCGGCTCGGCGGCCTCCACGGCCGGGTGCTGGCGGATGCGCGCGAGCACCGCGTCCACGTCATCCACGCCCACCGCCACCGTGAGGGCCTCGTCGGCGCTCTCCACGGAGTTGAGCTCCAGGTCGACGCCCCAGTCGGTCTCCCAGGCGTCGAACTCCGCCTTCGTCGTGCCGTCCTTGAAGTCCACGACGATGGCGCCCGACACCACGTCCCGGGCATCCAGCGCCTCCAGGTTCGCGGGCGGCGGCGTGTCCTGCTCACGAGAAGCGGACGCACAGGCGGCCGTCAGCGTCAGGGCCAGCGCCGCGCCACCCAGGGTCCATCGCACCTTCCGCATCAGGCCACTCCTTGAGAAACGAAACACGCGTCTGGAAGACCCCTACGAACGAACGTCGCAACGATTGGGTCTGCACCGACAGTCTGGATGTCCCCTCTCCCGGCGTGCAAGGGCGGCAGGGGGAAGAAACGTGAAGAAGTACAATGGTTTGCGCTACATCGGTCATCCGCCGGAGAGCCGACGCAGCCAAGCCGCGACGGCCCGGCCCACCTGGGGAAGGTTCCGCTGGAAGGTAGGACCGGCATCGTCGATGACCTCTAAGTCGCCCCCCGCCCGGGCGACAGCGGCGGAAACCGCGGCCCGGGGCATCCGGGTGTCCTCCTCCCCCTGGACGACCAGGAGCGGGCACGTCACCCGGGACAAGACCTCTGGCGCCACCATCGCCGGGGCCACCAGGCACAGGCCCCCTACCGCGGGGTACTTCGCCTGGAGCGCCAGGGCCACCTGAGCGCCCCCGTGGAGCGACACCACGGCCAGCGCGCTGCTGCCCGCGTTCTCCAGCAGCATCTGCATGGCGGCCTCGGCGTCCGCCAGCAGCTCCAAATCCCGGCCCCGCTTGCCCTGACTGGCCCCCACGCCCCGGTGGTTGAAGCGCAGCGTCGGAAAGCCCGCGTTCGCCGCCGCCCAAACAAGCTCCGCCGCGATGACGTGGTCCATGCCGCCCCCCTCATCCGGCCGGGGCGGAATGACGAGCAGCGGCGGGCCCCGGCTCCCCCGGTGCGTGGTGCCCTCCATGACCTCCGAGCCCACCGGCACCAGCGTCGCGCGTTCGAGGAACTGACCTTTCTGGACCATGCCCTACCTTAACCCCTACCCCTCCCATCCGGAGCCCACACGCGCCGTCTGACACGGACCCACACTCAATTTCACGCAAAATCCTCACCCGCAGGAAACTTCCAGGTGGATTCGAGGACAATGCGGAAACACCCCCAGTTTCCGCAGGAGCCCCCACCTCATGACCACCATCCAGCGCGGACGGAACAGCATCGCGCAGACCTCCCGCAGCACCGCCGACAGCGTCCGTGGAAGTGGCTCGCCTGCCACCAACACCGTGCAGCCTCCCGCGACGGGGGCCACCGCTCTGCGCGGCGCCGTGGTGGATGGCTTCGACAGCCGCTCCGCGCAGACGGCGGCCGTGGGTGGCGTCTTCACCGCGCCCGCGGGCTCCAAGGACAAGGTCTTCGACGGCAAGCTGGTGGGCGCCGGCGGCCAGACGTTCGAGCCGAACACGCCGCTCAACCAGGTGCCCGCCTTCGTTCCGGCGAACAACCCGAACGCCACGGCGACGGTCGTCTACGTCAACGGCATCAGCACCAACAAGGACGGCCAGGCGCGAGAGCTGCAGGCCCTCGCGAACAGCACTGGAATGCGCGCCATCGGCGTGCACAACGCCACGTCCGGGATGATCGCCGACGTCATCCAGGCGGCGAAGGACAAGCTGAACAAGGGCAAGAACCCCGCGGTCGACTCGCTGTCGGACATCGTCTACGGCGAGCTGAAGGCGGGCCGTGACATCCACCTGGTGGGCTACAGCCACGGTGGCCTCATCACCTCGCGCGCGCTGAAGGACGTCGCCAACCGGCTGCGCATCGAAGATGGGATGTCCAAGGCGCAGGTGGAGCAGACGCTCAGCCGCGTCAACGTGGAGACCTTCGGCGCGGCGGCGGCCACCTACCCGGACGGCCCCAACTACGTGCACTACGTCAACAACAAGGACCCGGTGCCCGTCATCTTCGGCCAGGGCAGCAAGGGCTGGACGCCGGGCGACCTGTTCCGCGACGCCGGCAAGGGCGCGCAGGTGCACCACTTCTCCGAGAAGGGCATGTTCAGCGGCGCGCACTCCCTGACGGACACGTACCTGAACCACCGCGCCCCGTTCGACGAGGCCCGCGCCGGCAACTTCTGAGGCGCCCTCCCCTGACGGGGAAACAGCAGAGGCCACGAGGTGATGAACCTCGTGGCCTCTCGTGTTTCAGCCCGCGCGATTCACAGCGGCGGGCTACACGGACTGCAGCACGTAGAACTTGAGGTACTTGCCCTCCGGGAACTGGAGGCGCACCGGGTGGTCCGGCGGCTGGTAGCGCTCCTCGACGAGCGCCAGGTCCACACCAGCCTTGAAGCCCGCCTCGCGCACCGCGCCCATGAAGTCATCCGGACTCACACGCGCCGAGCACGACGCCGTGGCCAGCAGCCCACCCGGCCGGAGGATGGCCAGCGCCTGCCGGTTGAGGGACGCATACCCGTCAATGGCCGCCTGCACCGCGCGCTGAGTCTTCGCGAAGGCGGGCGGGTCCAGGATGATGAGGTCGAAGGTGCGGCCCTCCTCTTTGAAGGACTGGATGATCTTGAAGACGTCCGCCGCCAGGAAGTCGTGCTTCTCCGCGGCGATGCCGTTGCGTGTGAAGTTCTCCCGGGCCAGGGCGATGGCGTCCGGGTCCTGATCCACGGAGAACACGCTGTTGGCCCCGCCCAGCGCCGCGTTGACGGAGAAGCCGCCGCTGAAGCTGAAGCAGTTGAGCACGTCACGGCCCTTGCCCAGCCGCCGGATGAGGTAGCGGTTCTCCCGCTGATCCAGGAAGAAGCCCGTCTTCTGCCCCTTCCAGGCGTCCACCATGAAGGTGGCGCCACGCTCGCGGATGGGAATCAGCTCCGGGGCCTCGTGGCCGTAGAGCATCTTCCCGGAGCCGCGGCCCTCGTCCTCGTCGACGTCGTCGCGGCCCACCTCATCGCGGCCGATGATGCCCTTGAGCCCGGGGACACCGGCCTTCAGCGCCTCGATGAGGAGCGGGCGGTACGGCGTGAGGCCCGCGGAGTACAGCTTCATCACCGCCCAGCCCGCGTACAGGTCCACCACCACGCCCGGCAGCCCGTCGCCCTCGCCGTGAATCAGCCGGTAGCTGTCCGTGTCGGTGAGGTCGATGAGCGCCGTGCGCTCGGACAGGGCCTGCCGCACGCGCCGGGTGATGAAGGCCGCGTCCACGGTGTCGCGCGAGTCGCGTGTCAGCACGCGCACCGCGATGGCGGAGTGCGGGTCGTAGTACCCACGCGCCACGAACTTCCCGTTCTCCGTCAGGTCCACCACGCTGCCGGCCGGAATCTTCGGCACGAACTCCAGCGCCTTGCGGAACACCCACGGGTGCCCCGCGCGCAGGTGGCGCCCCAGCCCGCGCGCCAGCTCCAGCTTCACGACATTCACGGTGTCACTCCTCATGGGCCGCGCCGCGGCCCCTCCGGGCCAGGATGGCGCGAGCCAGTTCCTCGAAGCCCCGCCCCTCGGGCGCCCGGGTGATGAAAGCAGGTGGCGCCTCGATGCGGTCCAGGACGGCCCGCACGTTGGCCACGCCCACGCCCAGTCCAAAAGCGGCGAACATCGGGGCGTCGTTGAAAGAATCCCCCGCGTATACATAACGGCCGTCACGCGGGTCCAGCCGTTCGCCCCACGCCGTCCGCGCGAAGCGGCGCGTGGCGCTCAGCTTGTCGAAGCGGCCCAGCCAGCAGTTGATGTGGATGGACGAGCGCACGGCCGTCACGCCCCGCGCCACCAACAGGGACTCGATGCGGTCCGCGCCCGCCAGCCCCAGCCGTGCCTCCTCGTTGTAGTCCACCGCCAGGTCCACTTCGGTGTACGCGCTGTCCATGGACAGCCGCGCCCCGGGCACCTGTTTCAACACCCGGGCCACCTCGGACTGGAGCCGCCGCCGGTTCGCCACCCGCTCGGCCGGCGCCTCCGCGTACACCTTCCGCAGCCGCCCGTTCGCCCCCTTCAGGAAGAACAGGCCTCCGTTCTCCACGATGACGCCGTCCACCGGGAGCTGCCGCGCCCAGGCCTCTCCCCAGCCCGCCGGCCGGCCGCTCACCAGCACCACGTGCAGGCCCGCGGACGACAGGCGCTCCAGCGCCCGCACCGTGTCCGAGCGCAGCTTGTGGTCCGTGGTCAGCGTGCCATCCACGTCGGTGAAGACACCCTCCACGCGGGACAGGTCGGCCTCGCGCAGCGGGCGTGGGAGCCGCGCCTTCTCCAGCGTCCTCATCACATCACGTCCAGACCGGCGAGCAGCCCCTGGAAGGTCGCGATGGTGGACCGCAGCTCGGCGTGCGTGAGCTGCCCCACCTGAAGCTTGCGCGCCTTGCGGAGGAAGGCGTCCAGCTCCGAATCTCGGCCGTAGAGGGACTGCCCGCTGCCCGCAGCCTCGGCCAGGGCCCTGGCCGAGCCCGCCGGGTCCGAGCCCACCAGCGACATGGCGCGCTCCAGCCGGACGCCGCACGACGCCCACACCTCGCGGTCGTGGATGATGAGCAACTGGCGCTGGTTCACCGCGGACAGGCCTTGGACGAAGGTGTCCAGGGCCTCCACCACCGTCACCAGCTCCTCGCGGGAGGGGTTGGGAAGGATGGCCAGCCGGCCGACCTCCGCGCGCATCTCCACGACGTGCCGTTTGTCCTGCGCGCGCAGGTTCCGGTACGCGGCCGTGCGGCCGAAGGCGTCCAGCTCCGTCTGGAGCTGCTGGGCGTTCCACTGCACGTCCTGCGCCTCCGCGTCGCGGACCTTCTTCAGGCGCGCGGTGAGGATGCGTCCCAGGTCCGCGGTGATGGCGCGGACCGTCACCGCGGCCTTCACCTCCGCCGCGTAGCCCGGCACCACCTGGGCCCGCGTCACCTCGCCCAGGAGGCTCGCGGACTCGAACACCAGGTTGCTCATCTGCTCGCGGAAGCGCGCGCGAATGCGCTGGATTTCCGCCAGCAGCGTCCACCGGTCGCTCACCACCGACGGGTTGCGCATGGCCTCGCCCAGTTGGGTGATGCCCTGGGCTATCTGACTCATCGCCTCCTGGAGGATGCCCACGGGGGCCTGCGCGCTGGCGCCGCCCGGGGACTGCACGGGGAACTCCTCCCGGATGACGTTGAGCAGGCCGTTGACGTCCATCACCGTGTCGCGAATGACGGGCGCCATCTCCTCCCACAGGGAGAGGTCCGGGGAGGAGTCCACGACGGGCGTTTCGTACCGCACCAGGTCGAGGTCACTCAGCCGGGAGATGGCGTGCGCGGTGGCGACGTACACCTTGCGCAGGCGGCCGGCGAACGCCGGATCCGGATGGGACTGGAGGATTTCTTCGAGCCTCGCGGACAGCGAGGCCTGGGGGGTCTCAGCGGCTTCAGACACGGGTGTCACACTCTAGCGCTCGACTTCCGCGCGGGGGAGTTCTAGCACTCGCCTGCGGGCCATGCCGCTGGCTTGGGAGCGCTACGGGATGATTCAGGTCTGTCTTGTGAAAGACGGTCAACTTCTCACCGGTGGTGAAGAGCTGCTGGGTGAGGAAGGCCGGAAGTGGATTGACGTGCTTCATCCAACCGAGGAGGTGTTGGCCCGGCTGGCCGAGCGGTTCGGACTGCACAAGCTGGCCGTGGAGGACTGCCTCCACCTGGACCAGCGGCCCAAGCTGGAGGAATACCCGAACCACCAGTTCGTCGTCCTCCAGGGATTCACCGTCACGGGCAAGGACATCTGCGATCTGACGCTGCACGAGCACCACTTCTTCCTGGCGCAGGACTGGCTCATCAGCGTCCACGAGCTCCCCTTCGCCGGCCACGACACCGTGGTGCGCCGCGTGAGGGACGACCCGCATGGGACAATCATCCGTGGGACGGACTTCGTCATGTACATGCTGGCGGACACGCTGGTGGACGCGCAGTTCCCCATCCTCGACGCGTTCAGCGACGAGTTGGAGGACCTGGAGGTCGCCATCTTCGAGAAGCCGGAGAAGTCCCACCTGCAACGCATCTTCGCCATGAAGCGGATGCTGGTGACGTTCCGGCGGGTGCTGTCGCCCCAGCGCGACGTGGTGGGCCTGCTGTCCCGCCGAGGCATCCCCAACATCCACGAGAAGACGACGCTCTACTTCCGGGACGTGTACGACCACCTGGTGCGGCTGTACGAGCAGATTGACGCCGGGCGCGACATCATCGGCAACGTCATTGATGGCTACCTCTCCATGGTGGCGAACAAGACGAACGACATCTCCAAGCAGCTCACCATCTTCGCCACCATCTTCCTGCCGCTGTCCTGCATCGTCGGCTTCTTCGGGCAGAACTTCGACCGGCTCTACACGAACGACGCCTGGTACGTGATGTGGGCGTCAATTCTCGCGCTGCCGGTGGGAATGGTCTTCTGGTTCAAGCACAAAGAGTGGCTCTGACATTTCCGCGAGGAGAGGAAACATGCTGACCATCACCGTGGATGGCGTTCCCCTGCACTACCGGGACGAGGGCAAGGGCCCGCCCGTGCTGCTGCTGCATGCGTTTTCGCTGAGCGGCCGCGCGTTCGACAAGCAGGTGAAGGCCCTGTCGGGGCGGTACCGCTTCATCATCCCGGACATCCGGGGCTTTGGTGAGAGCGCGCTCGGGGAAGGACCCACGGAGATGTCCCGCGTCGCGAGGGATGCGCTGGCGCTGCTGGACGCGCTGAACGTGGACACGGCGGTGGTGGGCGGCGTGTCCATGGGCGGCTACGCGGCCATGGCGCTGCTGCGCGAGGACGCGGGCCGCGTCAGCGGGCTGGTGCTGATGGACACGCAGGCCACCGCGGACGACGCGGAGGGCAAGGCGCTGCGGGAGACCAACGCGAAGCTGGCCCTGGACGCCGGCGTGGAGCCCATCATCCAGGCCATGCTTCCCAAGTTGTTGGCCGCGGACCCGGACTCCCCCGTGGGCCAGGAGGTGGCCGCGTTGATGCGCGAGGCCTCCCCCGCCGGGGTCGCCGCCGCGCTGCGAGGCATGGCCCTGCGCCCGGACAGCAAGGACATCCTGGCGCGATACGCAGGTCCGGCGCTGGTCGTGGTGGGCGAACACGACGCCCTCACCCCCGTGGCCAAGGCGAAGGAGATGGCCGGCCTGATTTCCGGCGCGCGGCTGGAAATCATCCCGGGCGCGGGGCACCTGGCCAACCAGGAGCTGCCGGCACAGGTGAATGCCGTCCTGGACGCCTTCCTGACGTCGCTGCACGGGCCCAGCGCTTGAGCAACACCGCCGCGCCCGCGCTCAGCGCCGGTGCTGCCGCTGGGCGGCTTCGAGCACGGAGTCCTTGAGGAGGTAGCCGAACCCGGCGTTTCGCAGGCGCAGCATCAGGTCGCTGGCCGTGGTGCGAAGCCGCTCCGCCGTCTCCTCCAGGTGCCAGTCACTCTCGGCGAGCTGAGACAGCAGGTAGGCCCGGCGCGTCTGCGCCGCCGACAGGCGATACGACTTGAGGTACTCCAGGGTGCCGTCCGTAGCGACGATGGCCTCGCCAATGTGGTTCTCCTCCGCCGGGTCCAGCGACGTGTGGAAGCGCTGGAGCAGGAAACCACCCGCCTTGTAGACGCGGGTGGACGCCACGCTGACGCCGAAGAGGCTCCCGGCCATGAAGCCATGGAAGTCGGCCCAGTCCTGGCGCATGCGGCTCACCTCGTTGCGCAAGTCGTCCAGGCTGGCCACCCGCGCGGCATCCAAGGTGACGCCCAACTCGGGCGCGTCCCCCAGGTAGCCGTACTGGAGCAGCAGCTCGCCGTAGAAGTCCTCCACCAACGTCCTGTGCAGCGCGCGGTAGTCGTCCGGGTGGGCGACGACGAAGGCCGACAGCAATTCATCCGCGTTGAACAGCAGCAGGCCCACCTGCTGGGGATGGATTTCGAAGGTGCGCAACGCGCCGTCCAACATCGGCGAAGCCCACCCTGGGACCGAGGTCTCGAAACGAGGGTCCAGGCCCCGGGAGAGGCCCTCGCGCGAATACTCCGCCCATGCAATCTCCGGCCCACCGAACTGCAAGGCCAGGAAGCCCTCCATGGCCAGGTGCAACGGGAGCATCCGGAGCTGCCGGCGGTCTTCGCGGTGCACCATCCGTTGCAGCAGGCGGATGGAGTAGGGGCCGGCCTTCAGGCTCTTCCCATCCACGGCGTGCAACTGCGTCCCATAGACGGCGTCCGCCTGGCGGTTGCCCCACGTCATGACCAGCCCGTGCGGGACATAGGAGGTGTACTTGAGGCCGGGCTCCTTCACCCCGCCCTTCAGCGAGACGACCGCGGCCAGGTCGTCATACGTCCGCAAGCGCATGCGGAGGTCGCCTCGCACTTCGTCCCGCAGGACAGGCACCAGCCGGATGCCACCCCAGACTTGAGACGGCGCAAGCCGCAGCCCCGCGGGCTCCAGCCGTTCGATGAGCCGCGCGTCCGTCATGATTCCCCCTCCTCTGCCTGCGCAGCGTCCACGCCGGGCGCCACGTCTTGCGGCCGCCCCCGGGCGTCGCGCGCCAGCTCCGCCTCCACGCGCGAGGCGAGGTAGGCCTCGAGTTCGCTCAGCGACGCCGCGCCCTCCGCGAACCGCGCGAAGCCCAGCACGGTGGGCACATCCTCCGCGTCCCGGACGCCCACGGTGGGCACCGCCGTCCCGAACGAGCGAGGGGCGTACCCTTCCGAATCGAACACCGGATTGACGTGGACCAGCGCCGTTCGACGCCCCGGGTCGAGCTTCGAGCGGAACACGCGCGTCAGCTCGGCCACCGCCTTGGGTGGATCATTGTCGTAGCCGTCGGACACGATGACCACCAGGTCGGCGCCCCAGGCCAGCGCGTCCAGAAGGGGCGTGGCGATGTCCGTCTGCCCGCGCGCGCTGACGAGCAGCGGCTCCTCCACCGGGGACGTCCACCACGCGCGGTATTCACGGGCCGCCGCGGACAGCAGGTAGTGCGTCGCCAACGCCACGCCCAGGGGACGGCGGCGCTTCTCCAGGGAGCCGGAGGACGAATAGCTGTTGTCCAGAATCGCGGCCACCCGCTTCAGGGGTGACGGCGCACGGCGCAGCACGCGGGCAGCGGCCTGCTCCAGCGCGGCGTGCAACTCCACCTGCCGCTCGCGCCGGGCCTCCGGTGCCAGGGCCAGGACGTACAGCGCCAGCTTCGTCAGGGCGGCGCGCCCCAGGTCCACCGGGGGCGGCGCGCCTCGCTCGCGTGCGGCGGACTCTTGCAGCCGCAGGCGCTCCGCGGCCGTGAGGCGCGGTTCGATGCGCTGGAGGAACACCTCCCGGGGGACGCCATGCTTCACCGACAGGCCCTCCGCCACCGTGTACGGCAGCTCGTAGAGGGCCTCCTGGGCGTAGTGCGCGCGGCGGAACGTCTCCAGCAAGGGCTGGGTGAAGGAGCGCTTCTTCCAGCCGTGGAAGAGGAACGGGCCCAGCTCGCCCTCCAGCTTCAGGTGGCCGTGGGCCACGGCGGCGCGCAGCTTGGAGCGGTACTTCACCGCGTCGAAGGCCAGGTTGGCGCGGCCATGCACGTAGTCCCGGGCAACGGCTCGTGCCCGGCGGTTGTTGATGCGGCGGCTCCGCAGCGACTCGAGGACGCGGAAGGCGCGCTGGGGCGGCAAGGCGCGCAGGGCGGCGGCGATGAGCGCGCCCTCCTCCACCTTGTCCCGGGCATTCGCCGAGCTGCCGCTGGCGAGCAGGTTGAGGATGATCTGCGCCTGATTGAAGTGATTGATGCCCGCCGCGAGCGTCCGCGCGTACAGCCGGCGGTAGTTGCCGAGGATGTACTGGTGCAGGAACTCGATGGAGACGGACTGGCCGAGCGCGTCGCCGTAGAACTCCCGCTGCCCCGTGCAGGAGAAGCAGGCGTTGACGAACATCACCAGGTCCTCGCGGGCGACCTGTTCGACGCGGACTTCCGCCAGTGCGGCCATCGTGAGCACGTCCTCCCCGGACAGCCGGGCTGGGAAAGGAAGCGCCGCTCGGGGAAGAGTGAAACGACCGCGGGTCAGGCTCTAGAGGCTTGAATCGGAAGTCGCATCGGAGTCCCGCGAGCGGCGCTCCGACGCTACCACACGATTGATGCCACAAGGCCTGACGCCCCGACGGGGGCCGGCCTCAGGGCTGGCACGTCACCTGGCTGTTCTCCACGGAGCACGCGGAGCAGGAGGCCGTCTCCGTCAGCACGCCCTGCCGGCACTCCAGCACCGCGAGGCCGTCCGCGCGGCACAGGCCCGTGCCCTCGGCGCTGGAGGCGCAGGCGTCCCCCGCGACGTTGTTGGACGTATCACACCGCACCGCCTCGCTCGTCTCACTGCAGCCCAGCGGGCCCCGGCAGGGCAGCTCGCGCCAGGTGCCACCGCGGCACTCCAGCGCCAACACCCGCTCCTGACAGACGAAGCCGCCGCCGTCGCAGTCACCTCCCGCGCTCGGGCCACAGCCAGCAAGGAGCAGAGAGCCAACCAACGGGACGAATGCGAGAAGAGAACGGTTCATGGGCACCGGCCAATATTTCGAGCGTCCCGCCGCCGGTCAACCACCCAGTGTCTCCTGGAAGAAACGGCGGAAGTTTCCGCCCATGACGCGTTCCACCCAGGACGGTGGATGGCGGCGCAAGAGCGCCTCAGTGAGCAGAGGCAACCCGGTGACATCCCGCATGCCCTTGGGCAGAGGAACCATGCCGTCGTAGTCCGAGCCCAGCCCCACGCCGCCCTCCCCCATGACATCCACGGCGTGCTCGATGTGCCGGACCACGTCATCCACGGTGTCCCCGCCCAGGTAGACGGGGGCGAAGATGATGCCCACCACCCCGCCCCGGTCGGCGATGAAGCGCAGGGATTCATCAGACAGGTTGCGCCAGCCGCCCCCCGCCGCGCGAACCCCCGTGTGCGAGCAGAAGAAGCGCACCGACGGGTGGCTGAACAGGTCCTTGAGCGTTGTCTCCGAGGCATGCGCCACGTCCACGCTCATCCCCAGCCGGGCCATCTCCTCCATGACGTCGCGGCCCAGCGACGTCAGGCCCCGGTTGCCCATCATGGGAAAGGAGGAGCCGCCCAGGTCATTGTTGGACAGGTGGGTGAGGCCCATGAAGCGCACCCCACGCCGGTGAAGCTCCGCCAGGCGCTCCACCTGGCCTTCAATGGCATGGCCCCCTTCAACCCCCAGCACCGCGGACAGCCGCCCCTGGACGAGGTTGTCCTCCAGCATGTGCCCGGTGGTGGTGATGCGAGCCGTGTCACCGGAGCGTTGGCAGAACGACACCATCTGCTCAATCTGCCAGAGCGCCCGGGTCCACTCACTGGCGCGGGCCGCGCGGGGCCACCCACGCCACGCGGCGAACACAGGGAAGCCTCCGATGAAGGGGAAGCCCCGGGTGACGATGGTGAAGCACTGGAGCTTCACCCCCGCTTCCCGCAGCCGGGGGAAGTCCACGTGGCCCTCTTCGGAACGCTCACACAGGTCGCGGTTCCACATGAGGGAATCCGCATGGCCGTCCGCGATGCACCACCGCTGGTGGAACTCTTTCACGTCACCCATGCGCCCAAGTCTGCCCACCCGCGTGCGCGAAACAAGCACCACCCGCGTCCCCAGGCCCGGCGAAGTCCCCAGGCCCGGGGCGCCCGTCCCCTGCCCCACTCAAGAGCCGGAACCGGACGCCGAGCGCGGAGGGGCCTCCGGCCGCACGGAATCTTCCCAACGCAGGACATCCGCCGTCTGCCGGCGGCAGCGTGCGTCCCGGCGGACCTGGGTGGCCTCCCGCAGGGCCTCATGGGGACCGTAGGCGTACCCCTGGCCCGCGAGCACGGCGCGCAGGGCGTCCGCCAGTTCCTGACCGGACTGGAAGCGCTCCGAGGGGTCCCTGCGCAAGAGCCTGCCGAGGATTGCGCGCATGGAAGGTGACAATCCCTGGGTGGCGCGCTCCACGTGCGCCGGCGTCAGGCACGCCATGCGCGCGGCCATCAGCGGCGCGGGCAGCCAACTGGGTACCTCCGCCAGCAGCACCTCCGCGTCAGGCAAGGGCCCCGTGGCGAGCGCGGCGCGCTCCACGTCCTCCAGGTCCAGCAGGTGCAGCCCGGTGAGGATTTCCAGCAACACCACGCCCAGGGAGAACAGGTCCGCGCGGCCATCCAGCGGTTGGCGCGCCAGCGCTTCCGGAGAGGAATAGGCCAGGTCACCCCGGACGACGTGGGACTCCGTGACGATGCGCCCCGGCAGCTTCGCCCAGGCCATGGCGAAGTCAGACAGCCTCACGTGGCCGCGCCCGTCCAGCCGCAGACTGCGCGGCGACACGTCCCGGTGGACGATGCCCAGCGGCCGGCCCCGGGCGTCCTCCAGCGTATGGGCATGGTGGAGCGCGTCCGCCACCTCCGCGCCCAAGTAGGCGGAGAAGGCCTCCGAGAAGGGCCGGCGGCGCAGGGCCGCGTAGCTGATGAGCGTCTCCAGGGACTTCCCGTCCACATGCTCCATGACGAGGTGGGGCCGCCCTTCGTGGACCCGCACCAGGAACACCTGCGCGATGGCCGGGTGGCTGAGCCGCATCAACAGCTTGACCTCTTCGCGTAGGCGCGCGCGGCCATGCGCGTCCCCGGCATCCTGCAAGCGTTTGATGAGCACGAGGTCGCCGGGCACGCCCGCGTAGTGCCGCCGGGCGAGCAGCAGTTCCCCGGAGCCGCGCGCCCCGATGTAGCGAATCAGCTCATAGGCCGTGGCCCCGGTGGTGAAAATGATGATGGGCTTTGAAGCGGGTGGCTCTGGGGGGTGAGTGGACATCTCGGGTGATGCCTCCTGGTCAGGAAGTCCTCCCCTGGGTTGGGAAGGCGTGAGAAAACCTCACGCATCTCTCCTACCACCCACGTCCGACACACCCTTCCAACCTCCCAGCACGGATTCAGGAAAGAAAAGGAAACGGCCTCCACCGAAGTGGAGGCGTCCCTGAGCGGTTCGTGAGGAAACGATCCGCTCGCTGCGCTGGAGGCGCCGACGACTACTTCTTCTTCTGCACCGGCTGCGTCACGGTCAGCTCACGGACCACCATGTCCTCACCGTCCTGCACGTACGAGGCGCGGACCTGGGCCCCCTCCTCGATGTCGCCCAGCTTCACCGGCTGGTTGTTGTGGAGGATGCGCGTCTGGTCGTTCGTCTTCAGCTCGATCTGCTTGTTGTTGCTGGTGTCGACCACGGTCAGCTCATCGCTGCCCGTGGAGAGCACACGGCCGCTCACGCTGCTCGCCGCGGCGGTGGCACCCGCCGCGCCGGAGCCACCCAGCGCCATGTCGTCATTCAGGTCCGACTGGCGATCCGCCTCGGCTTCAGCCAGATCCTGGCGCTCTTCCTGGACGTCCTGCTGCGCGCTGGCGACCTCTTCCGCGGCCTCACGCTGAGTCCCGGCGATGTCCTCCTGGGCCTCCATTTGCGTGCTGGCGATGTCCTCCTGCGCGTCCTGACGGATCTCCGCGGTCTCCTGCTGAGCCTCGGCGACGTCCTGGCGCTGCGACTCGACATTGTCGCGCTTGCTGCAACCAGTGACGACCAGCGACATACCCGCAACCGCAGTGACCGCCATCATGAGCTTGCGCATTGTGTCCTGCTCCTTTCACGTGGAAACGGGAGAAGGTTTCCCCCTCACTCACTTGCGGCCGAGGGAGCGTTTCCCCCGGCGTTGGGCAGAAAGTGGGTGCTCGCCCCGCCCTTGAACAGGGCTTGTCCGGCGCGTGCGGAGGGATTAGGGGCACAATGCGGACCACGGGGCGCATGGCCGCCTGCCTGCCCTGCCAGGGAACAAGACCTGCAAGTGCTAGATGCCGCCAGCATCCGCGCACAGTGGAGCGCCTTCACGCGCCCACCGGGCAATGCGTTCACGCTCCTCCGCGGACGGTATGGGCACGCCGCTTCCCGGAGGGGGCATGTCCTGGAACACGTACGCGCGCGCCTGAATTCGCGCCGCCATCGCCTGCGCGCCCGGGACGCCTCCATCCTCGGGCGCGTAGGAGTCCAGGCGGAACGACGTCACGCCGCTGTTGCTCGCATCCGCGCCGTGACACGAGCTCACGCAGCTCGCCGCGAGGATGGGCTGGATGTCCGCGCACCACGTGGGCACGGGCCCCAGGTCACCGCCATCCGGCGCGCCCGGAAGCCCCAGCACTTCACACGTCCGGCCTTCACCCGGCCGCGCGGCGACACAGACATACGGCGCGGGGCAGTCCTGCGCGTCCTCGCACGTCTTGCCCGTGAAATCGATGACGTCCAGCGTGCAGGCCATGGCCACGCAGACGGAGAGGGATGCGCTCGCGAGGAGTCTCTTCATGGGGGCGTGTCGGAGCTGACGAAGCGAAGGTGACAATCCGGAGGAACCTCAGTTCCCCCCATCCGTGTCGCAGTAGGGGGCGCCCGCGGCAATCCACCGCCCGAGCAGCTCGCGCTCCTCCGCGGTGGGCTTCGGGTTGTAATACGACGGCGGCATCGTGGTGGCGTTCACCGCGCGCGCCAGGATGCGCAGCGCCTGGGACTTCGCGCCCGGCACGCCGCCGTCCTCCGCCACGTCGTAGTCCAGGCGGAACGAGGCATGCCCGCTGTTGTACGTCTCCGCGCCGTGGCAGTTGGAGACACAGCTGGCGGCCATGATGGGCTGCACGTCCTTGCACCACGTGGGTGCCACGCCCCTGTCATCCTGTGAGGCGCTGCCCGCGTCCGTCCCACCGTCCATTGATGAAGGCCGCGGCGGATAGATGACTTCACACATGCGCTGGCCGGACGGCCCCGCCACGCACTCGTAGGAGGAAGGGCATCCGGGATCATCCACGCAGGCGCGGCCCGTGGCGTCGCCTTCTGGAATGGCGCATGCCCCCGTGGCCACCACGGCCACACAGGCGGACAGACGGGAGGCTCGGAGAAGAGTCACGGAGGGCCGCAGGGTTCAGAAGTGGTACGTGAGGCTGGCGGCCTGGGCGGCCGGCTCGGGCAGCAGCTCCACCAACAGTCCGTACAACACGGCGGCGCCCGCGGCGGCGTAGAGGACATTGGCCGTGGCGGAGGCGGTGCGCGCCCGGTCCAGCGACGCACGAGCCTCCCGCGCGGAGCGCAGTCCCTGGGCCCGCCGGGACTCTCCCTGCGCGAGGAAGCCCAGCCCCAATCCGCCCAGCGCCAGCACACCGCCGGCGACGTAGGCGTACCGGTGCCCGTGCAGGACAGGCGTGGCGTCGCGGCGGGGGACGTCCAGCGCGGCGGGCTCCGCGGCGGATGCAGGCAGGGCGACCATGCAGAGCAGTGCGAGCGCGATGGGCCGGCTGGAAGCCATGAGCATGCCCCGGAGTATACCGGTGATGATGGCGGGCGCACGGGCTGGCGAGCGCGTTGACAGCGCGGAGTCACCCTTGTACTGCGTGCCCAGGTCCCCGTCGTCGCAAGGAGCCGTGAGGCCATGCAGGTCTGGGTCAACGGAGAGACGCGCGAAGTGCCGGAAGGCACCACCCTTTCCGCGCTGCTGGAGTCGCTGCATGTCGGCGGCCCCGGCGTCGCCGTGGAAGTGAACGCGGAGGTGGTGCGCCGCGCCCGCCATCCCGAACACCAACTCCACGCGGGGGACCGCGTGGAAATCGTCACCTTCGTCGGCGGCGGCTAGCCAGGAGTCGGCACATGAGCATCCAGGACAAGCCCTTCACCCTCGCCGGAGTGACGTTCAACTCCCGGCTCATCCTCGGCACGGGGAAGTACCCCAGTCACGACATCATGAAGCGCTGCCACGAGTCCTCCGGCACGGAGATGGTGACCGTGGCCGTGCGCCGCCTGGACCTCAAGGCCACGGGCGAGGCGTCGCTGATGAACTGGATTGACCGCAACCGCCTGCGCCTGCTGCCCAACACGGCGCTCTGCTACACGGCGGATGACGCGGTCCGCACCTGCCGGCTCGCCGAGGAGCTGGGCATGAGCAAGTGGGTGAAGCTCGAGGTGCTCGGCGACGAGAAGACGCTCTACCCGGACGTCGAGGAGACGGTGAAGGCGGCCCGCATCCTGGTGAAGGAAGGCTTCACCGTGCTGCCCTACACCAGCGACGACCCCATCACCGCCCGCAAGCTGGAAGACGTGGGCTGCGCGGCCGTGATGCCGCTGGGAGCGCCCATTGGCAGCGGCCTGGGCATCCGCAACCCGCACAACATCCGCCTCATCCTGGAGACGGTGAAGGTCCCCGTCATCGTGGACGCGGGCGTGGGCACCGCGTCCGACGCGGCCATCGCCATGGAGCTGGGCGTGGAGGCGGTGCTGATGAACACCGCCATCGCCGGCGCGCAGGACCCGGTGCGCATGGCCGTGGCCATGAAGAAGGCGGTGGAGGCCGGCCGCGACGCGTACCTCGCCGGTCGCATTCCGCGGAAGGCCTACGGCTCCGCGTCCAGCCCCATCGAAGGGCTTGTCCACCACTGACGCGCAGGTGCGGACGATGACGCCTTCCCTTCCCCGGCTCATCGTCATCACCGACTGGCGCCTGCCAGCCGAGCGGCTGCGGTGGGCGCTCTCCCGGGCGCTCGACGCCGGCCCCGAGGTGGCCCTCCAACACCGCCACCCGGAGGCCACCGGGCGCCGCTTCCTCGAAGAGGCGCGGGAACTGGCCGTGCTGTGCCAGCAGCGGGGCAACCCGCTCTTCGTCAACGGCCGCTTCGACGTGGCGCTGCGAGTGGGCGCCCATGTCCACCTCCCCGCCCATGGGCCCGTTCCGACGGACGTCCGTCCTCACCTTCCCTCCGGGACGTGGATCAGCGCGGCCGTGCATGACGCGTCGGAGGCCCATGCCGCCCGGGGCGCGGACCTGGCCCTGGTGAGCCCCGTCTTCGCCCCCGGTTCCAAGCCCGGAGACACACGGCCTCCGCTGGGCCCCGGCGGCTTCAGCGCCCTGGCCACGGCGCTTGGCTGCCC
>JBKGHI010000070.1:0-34273 GCA_046520405.1 Myxococcus sp. 1LA | reverse complement strand
CCCCCGCGCCCGCCCCCGCCGCGCCGGCCGACATCGTCCCGGCGAAGCCCGCCGCGCTGGCGCGCATGCCGCTCATCGTGGAGCCCAAGGCCCCGCCCAAGCCCACCGCCAAGAAGAGCCAGGACCAGTTCGAGTTCGTCGGGGACCGCAGGAGCTTCTCGCTGCCGCCGCTCGACGTGCTGGAGTGCGACAAGAAGGAGCGCTCCGCGCTGGACCAGGACGCCTACCTGTCCACGGCGGAGAAGCTGCGCGCGAAGCTGGCGGACTTCGGCATCGTCGGCGAGGTGGTGGAGATTCGCCCCGGCCCCGTCGTCACCATGTACGAGTTCCTCCCGGGGCCCGGCATCAAGGTGAGCAAGATTGCCGCGCTCGCGGACGACCTCGCCATGGCCATGGAGGCCATGCGCGTGCGCATCGTCGCGCCCATCCCCGGCAAGGGCGTGGTCGGTATCGAAGTCCCCAACAAGGACCGCGAGACTGTCTACCTCAAGGAGATTGCGGAGCAGGATGCGTTCAACAAGGGCGCCAGCAAGCTGACCATGTGCGTGGGCAAGGACATCGAGGGCATGCCGTACGTCCTCGACCTGGCCAAGGCGCCCCACCTGCTCATCGCAGGCACCACCGGCTCCGGTAAGTCGGTGGCGGTGAACTCCATGATCATGAGCATCCTCCTCAAGGCCACGCCCGAGGAGGTCCGCTTCATCATGGTAGACCCGAAGATGCTGGAGCTCTCCGTCTACGAGGGCATCCCCCACCTGCTGCTGCCGGTGGTGACGGACCCGAAGAAGGCGGCGCTCGCGCTGCGCTGGGCCGTGGAGGAGATGGAGCGCCGCTACCAGATGCTGTCCGAGGCGGGCGTGCGCAACATCGCCGGCTTCAACAAGCTGGTGGAGAGCACCGCGGTGGAGGTGAAGACCACCACCGAGTCCGCGCCGAAGAAGAAGGCGAAGCCGAAGAACGTGCTCGTGCTCGACGGCGAAAGCCCCAAGTCCTCCATGCCCACGGGCGGCGAGAGCCTGGGCGTGGCCGCGCCTCGCGACGACGAGGACGACATGTTCGAGGCCCAGGCGTCCGAGGCCGAGGTCCCCGAGATGGAGGCCGAGCCCGAGGACACCGAGGCGATGGAGGCCAGCGAGCCGTCCGAGCCGGAGAAGAAGCAGCTCAAGAAGCTGCCCTACATCGTCGTCATCATCGACGAGCTCGCCGACCTGATGATGGTGGCCAGCCGCGAGGTGGAAACGTACGTCGCCCGTCTGGCGCAGATGGCCCGCGCCGCCGGCATCCACCTGATGGTCGCCACGCAGCGCCCGTCCACGGACGTCGTCACCGGCGTCATCAAGGCCAACTTCCCCACGCGCGTCAGCTTCATGCTGCGCTCGAAGCCGGACTCAATGACGATTCTGGGCACGGTGGGCGCCGAGGCCCTGCTGGGCATGGGCGACATGCTCATCATGCCGCCCACCAGCGCGCACCTGCAGCGCGTGCACGGCGCCTTCGTGTCGGAGAACGAAATCAAGAAGGCGGTGGACCACCTCAAGGCCCAGGGCAAGCCCGTCTACGACGAGTCCATCCTCAAGCCGCGCGACGAGGACGTGGAAGGTGGCGGCGAGGAGGACGAGCTGTCCGACGAGCTGTACGACCAGGCGCTCGCCACGGTCAGCGAGATGCGCGCCGTCTCCATCTCCATGCTCCAGCGCAAGATGCGCATCGGCTACAACCGCGCGGCGCGCATGATTGAGCGGATGGAGCGCGACGGCGTGGTGGGCGCGGCGGACGGCGCCAAGCCCCGCGAGGTGCTCATCCGAGGCCTGGGCGACATGCCCGGCGCCGGGGCCATGTAGCCACGCACCGCTGGCTCCCCCCGCGAGGGATGGGAGACGGCGGACCTGGCGGTTCCACTTCAGGGGGCGTCCTGGCTCGGCCCGGACGCCCTCGCTGTTTTTCACCCAGAGGTGTCCATGATTGTCGCCATCTCACGCTTCCGGCCGGCCCCCGAGGAGGCGGACCGCCTGGTTGCTCGCTTCCAGGAACGGACGCGGGCGGTGGACGGATACCCCGGGTTCCTGGGGCTGGAGGTGCTGCGCTCCTTCGAGCCAGCGCCGGAGCTGATGCTGGTGACGCGCTGGCGGGACAAGGCCTCCATGCGGGCCTACTTCCAGTCCGAGGACTTCCAGCGGGCCCGGGAGGCGAGCGCCCAGCAGGAGGACGCCACCTTCGCCCTCTACGAGGTGGTGGGCACATGAAACGCAATGCCGATTCCCAAGCGGCCCGGTGTCGTCTATGGGCGGTGTCCCATGGCTGAACGCATTGCCCTTTTCGCCACCGCCGCCCGCGGCACCGAGGACCTCCTGGCCGACGAGCTGAAGGAGCTCGGCGCCCGCCGCATCCGCCAGGACCGCGGCGGTGTCCGCTTCATGGCCACGCTCGACGAGGCGCTGATGGTGGCGCTCTGGTCCCGCATCGCCATGCGCGTGCTCTACCCGCTGGGCGCCTTCGAGGCCCGGGGCGCGGAGGGCCTGTATGAAGCCGCCGCCAGCATCCCCTGGGAGGAGCACCTCACCCCCGAGCACACCTTCGCGGTGGATGCCACGCTGAAGGACAGCGAGCACAGCCACTCCGGCTTCGTGGCCCTCAAGGTGAAGGACGCCATCGTCGACCGGATGCGGGACACGAAAGGCGCCCGGCCGGACGTGAATACGCGCGACCCGGACATCCGCGTGGTGGCGCACCTCGCCCGCGAAACGCTGTCCCTCTCCCTGGACCTGTGCGGCGAGCCGCTGCACCGCCGGGGCTACCGCGTGCGCCCCACCCCCGCCCCCCTGAAGGAGACGCTGGCCGCGGCGGTGCTGCGCGCGGCGAACTACACCGGGACGGAGGGGCTGGTGGACCCGATGTGTGGCTCCGGCACGCTGCTCATCGAAGCAGGGCTCATCGCCCGGCGCCGGGCCCCGGGCCTGAACCGGGACTTCGCGGTGGAGCGCTGGCCGGAGATGGGCGCGCGGGCCCGGGAGCTGCTCGCGGACATGCGCGCGGATGCCCGCCGCAACGAGCGGAAGGTGGAAGTGCCCCTGCTCGGCTTCGACAAGGACCCGGAGGCGCTGGAGGCCGCCAACCGCAACGTGCGCGCCGCGCGGCTGACGGAGGAGATTCAGCTCGCCGAGGGGGACGCGACCCGGATGCCGCCCCTGCCGGAGACGGGCGGATTGATTGTCACCAACCCGCCCTACGGCGACCGGATTGGCACGGGCGGCCAGAAGGGCATGAAGAGCTTCTACTTCAAGCTGGGGGAGTCCTTGCGCGTGCCAGGCTGGCGCGTGTGGGTCATCTGCGGCAACCCCGCGTTCGAGAGCGCCTTCCATGCGCGCCCCTCGGCGAAGCGGGACCTCTGGAACGGCCCCATCGCCTGCGCGCTGCTGGGCTACCGCCCGCCTGACGGTGGCAGCGCGCGAGGGGACACGGAGACGGGCTCAGAAGCGCCGCTCGGTGCGCCGCGCCAGCCGGTGGATGTTGCTCCGGTGCGTCCACAGCATGAGGGCGAAGAGGAGGGCTGAGAGGCCCGCGTACTCCATGGCCCGCGCGGTGAGCGCCGACGTGCCCACCGCCGTGGCCCCCGCCGCCAGCGAGCCCAGCGAACTCACCCGCGACACGGCGAAGACGGCGACGTACACCAGCGCGGCCGCCAGCGCGGCCTGAGGCACCAGCACCAACAACACGCCCAGCGCGGTGGCCACGCCCTTGCCACCCTGGAGCTTCAGCCACACCGGGTAGATGTGGCCCAGCACCGCGGCCAGCCCCACCGCCACGTGCACCGTGGGCGCATCCGGCAGCAGGCGCACCGCGAGGATGACGGGCAGCGCGCCCTTGACGGCATCCAGCAGCAACACCACCGCGCCCAGCTTCTTGCCCGCCACGCGCGTGACGTTGGTGGCGCCAATGTTCCCACTGCCGCCCTTGCGCACGTCCACGCCGCGCAGCCACCGCGTCAGCAACACACCGAAGGGAATGGAGCCGGCGAGGTAGCCCAGCAGGACGAGCGCGGAGGTCACGAAGTGGAAGGCTACAGCAGCAGGTGGGGGAAGCGCGTCTTCACCACCACGTAGGCGTAATTGACCAGGATGATGATGGGCGCCAGGACGCCCAGGATGCTCCACTCGCGGGGGGAGAGTTCCACCTGGGGGATGGGCATCGCGAACACCAGGTGCAGCACCATGACCACCGCCGCCAGGGCGAACAGGAGGGCCGCCACCGTCCCCAGGGGGTTGGCCTCCCAGGCGCCGGCGAAGTTGAGGTGCGACACCCGGTCGGCCACGCGCGTCAAACCGCAGCCGAGGCAGGGCCAGCCCGTCTGCTCGCGGAGCACACAGCCCCAGAAGGGGATGATGCGGGCCACCGGGATGTAGCGCGCCACCAGCAACCCCACCACGCCAGCAAGGCCCATGGCGTCCACGGTGCTGAAACGGCGGTTGCGGGGAGGGATGATGACCTTCAAGCGCACCTCGTCAGCGTGTGCGGATGGATGGACTTTAGTACGGGGGTCGCCTTGCCGGAGCAAAGACTTTTGGCTAAGCGGGCGGGGTATGAACACGCTCCGCACGTCCCTGATGCTGCTGGTCGCCGTTCCCCTGGTCGCCCTCGCGGGTGACAAGACGTCCGCCAAGGCCGACAAGGCCGCCGAGGCCGACTGTCACCACCCGCCGGCCCCCCAGGCCGCGGCCAAGAGCGAGGCCTCGCCCGCGAGCAACGGCTGGAAGCTCACCCGCGGCGAGCCGCTCAAGGGCGCCAAGGCGGTGAAGCTCGAGGACGTGCTGGCCAAGCCCCAGGCCCACGACGGCAAGACGGTCCTGCTGGAGGGTCAGGTGCGCAAGGCCTGTGAGCGCAAGGGCTGCTGGATGGAGCTGGCGGCGACCGGCCAGGAGAAGGGCCCGGGTGTGCGCGTGACGTTCAAGGACTATGGCTTCTTCGTTCCGCTGGACTCCGCGGGCGCGCAGGCGCGCGTGGAAGGCGTGCTGAAGGTGGCCGAGCTGACTGACAGCCGCGCCCAGCACTACGAGTCGGAGGGCGCCATCGTCCCCCGCGGCGCCGACGGCAAGCCGCGCGAGGTGCAGTTGGTGGCCACGGGCGTCGAACTGCGCCGCTGAGACGACATGGCACGAAGCTTCAGCATGCGCGGGGTGCAGAGCGCGGCGGACCGCGCCGTGCAGCACGCCCGCGCGTGGATGTTGGAGACGGAGCCGGGCTCACGCGTGCATGACGTGCAGCTGGACCCGCGCTTCCAGCACCGCGGTGTGGACCTGCTCTGGGAACTCCCTTCGGGCGAGGTGCGCGGCATCGAGGTGAAGGGCGACCGCAACGCCACCCGCCGCCGCTACTTCTTCGAGCTGGTGTCCAACCTGGAGAAGGACACTCCCGGCTGCTTCCTCTACAGCGGCGCGGACCTGCTGGTGTACGTCTTCCTCTCGCAGGGAGAGCTGCACGTGGTGCCCCTGAAGGCGGCGCGCGACTGGTTCCTCCCACGCGCGAAGGAGTACCCGCTCAAGCACGCCTTCACGCAGACGGGCGCCATCCGCTACACCACCGTGGGCGCCGTGGTCTCCGTGCGGGATGTGGCGGAAGGCGTCCCCGGCGTGCTTCGCATTCCGCTGAAACGCAGGGGCGGCGCGAAGAACGAGGTGGAAGAAGTCCCGCCCTCCTCCGAATCCCCACAGGGCCAGGAGACGAGCGGCATGGAGTGAGGGGCGTCGCGGCTGCGCTGCCGCCCTCCTCTACTCCCCGGAGCCCACGCAGGGGTCCGTCAACCGGCGGTGACAGGAGGCGGCTCATGCCCCCTGTCACCTGGGCGGCTCAACCGTGACGGTGACGGCGGTGGCCGGGGTGAATCTTGTCGTGGGCCGCCTCCAGGCGCTCGGCGATGCCCATCAGCTCCATCAGCGACTCGCGGTCGTTCTGCGCCTTGTAGACGTGCTCCAGGCGGGGGACGAGGTCCAGCGCGAGGTGCAGGTCACCGCCCTGCTCCGCCGCCGCGAGCAGCGTGCGGGCCGCCGCCGCGGCCTGGCCGTGCGCCTTGATGTGGATGAGGCCGTCCACCGCCAGCAGGCGGGCGATAGGCGAGCGCTCGGTGTCCTCGGTGAGCTTCACCATGTCCTCGGTGGCGGGCTGCAGCTCGCCCTTGGCCGCGCGGACGATGGCGCGGGAGATGCCGCGGCGGTCTGGCAGGAGGAACTCCTCCAGGTCCGCGAACGCCTCGGCGTGCGCCACCTGACCGGAGGACGCCAGTGCCTCGGCGAGGCTGTCGAAGATTTCGGCCTGCTTCTCCGTGAAGGGCGCCAGCGCCTCACGCATGAAGCGTTCCTGCGGCGCGCCCTTCTCGTCGAGCGGCATCTTCGCGCGCACCGCGTTCATCTTCTCGAAGGCGGCGTCCACGGCCGCGTCCTGCCGCCCTCCCAGGAGGAACGACAGCTGCTGCATCAGGTTCGCCAGCGTGTCCGCCATCTCCATGGGCGCCACGCGGTCCGGAAGCCAGCGGCTCCACAGCTCCACCGCCACCGCCACCACGAAGTCCTTGAAGGGGCCGGTGCCCTTCCACTTCGGCCGCCACTGCTGAGCAATCCCGATGGGGAAGGCCGACTCCGCCAGCTTGCGGAAGTCGTCCTCGCCCACCGCAATGCCGTAGTGGCCGAGCGTCCCGAGCAGGGCCTCCGTCGAGTACTCCTTCAGGCCCTTCTGCTGCCACGACTTGTCCACTCGCTGCGTGCTCACCTGGATCTCCGCTGCCCTGGACGCCGGCCATCGGCGCGCCAGCGCGCCTTCTAGCGGAAGCCGGGCCGGACGTGCACCATGACGTGCAATCCCCCGTCAGGCGGCGGACGCCGGGGGCGCGACCCTCGGCACGGTGGGCCATAGGACGGGGTTGCGCCGGCCGTCCTCCACCCGCCGGGCCAGGTACGGCTCACAGCCCCGGGCCTCGAAGGCCTTCTTCCACGCCGAGAAACTACCCCCGGCCTTCCACGCATCCATCGCCGCCAGCCCCGCCTCGGGGCCGCACTGGGCCAGCATGTACTCCACCCAGGCCCAGCGCGCGGACGTCGGGCGCACCTCGGCGCGTCCCCGCAGGCCCTTGCGCAGGCGCTCCAGCCGCCCTTCCACCTCGCGGATGCCCGTGAAGGGTGCGCCATCCAGGGGCGTATTGCGCTTGGCAACGAAGGGCGCCACGCCCAGGGCCACCGGGAGGATGCGCGACAGCTCGGCGGTGAAACGGATGAGCTCGTCGATGTCCGCGTCCTCTTCCGTGGGCAGCCCCACCACGTTGTAGACCTTGAGCTGCTTCATCCCCGCCGTGCGGGCGAAGGTCGCGGCTCGGACAATCTGTTCCTCGGAGTGCTTCCGGTCCACCATGTCCCGCAGCCGCTGTGACGGCCCATCGGCCGCCACCGTGAGGTTGGTGGCACCTCCCCGCCGGAGCTGATCCACCAGCTCCTGGGTCAGCCGGTCGGCGCGCAGGGAGGACACGCCCACCTCGCGGCCGGATTCGACAATCGTCCGGAGCAACTCGACGATGCGGGGGTGGTCCGTCACCGCCGCGCCCACCAGGCCTACCCGGCGGGCATGTTCCGGAATCAGGGACAGCACCCGTTCCGGCGGCACGGTGCGCATGCCCCCGTTCGTGGTGCGCCGCATGACGCAGTAATGACAGCCCCGCGAGCAGCCCCGCTCCGGCTCGATGAGGAACATCGAGCGCAGCTCGGTGTGCGGCGTCACGATTTGCGAACGGGCAGGCAGCCGGGCGTCCGTCGCCTTGGCCACGTGGTAGCGCGCCCCGCCCCGCCCCGGCACCCGGAACCCTGGGATGCGCGCCAGGTGCGACAGGAGCGCATCACGCTCCATGGTGGCCGCGGCGTCCACCAGCAGGTGGATGAGGTCCTCCCCCTCCCCCTGGACGAGCACGTCCACGAAGGGCTCCAGCGGATCCGGGTTGGAGAACGTCAATGGGCCGCCGCCCACCACGAGCGGATACCGGCCATCCTGGCGCTCCTCTGCCAGCAAAGGCACGTTCGCCAGCTCCAGCATGGAGAAGAGCCCTGTCAGCTCCAGCTCGTAGGCCACGGAGAAGGCCAGCATGTCGAAGTCCGCGACAGGGGCCTGGGACTCCCAGGTGAAGAGCGGCGTCCGGGTGCGCTTGAAGGCCTCCACGTCGTCGGGAAGGAAGACGCGCTCTGCCGTCGCCCCGGAGTGCTCGTGGATTTCACGGTAGATGGCCTGGTAGCCGAGCGAGCTCATGCCCACGTGGTAGGGGCTCGGGTAGCAGAGGGCCACCCGGTAGGGCGCCGCCTTGTGCAGCGTGCCCACTTCGTCCGCCAACAGCGTGCGGACGCGCTCGATGAGTGAGTAACGGCCCTCCATGTGCCTCCAGACTGGTCCAGCCTTTTAAACACCGCGGCCCCGGTCAGCCACTCCCATGTGGGGAGAGACCGCCGGGGCCGAGGTGCGCCACCCAGGTCGGGTGGCGCGGTTCAGCAGACGACTTTTTCGACTACTTGAACGACGGGACCTGCTTCGTCGGGACGCAGCAGTTCCCCCCATACATCGAGAAGACGGAGGCGCAGTTCGCGGTGGTGATGCACGTCGCCGCGAAGTCCGGGTTCAGGCCGGAGCCCGGACCGCAGTTGGCCATCGGCTCATCCGACTCGGGGTCACAACCCACGGCCGGCCAGATGCCGTTCACCACGTACGTCGAGGTGCAGCCGTTGTTCGTGTAGCGGAGCGTACCCGTCAGCTGGGTGCCCGGAGCCGAGGGCGCCGAGTACACGCGGACGTTGGAGAACTCGTACACGATCTCGTTCGCCGGGGAGGCCACGTTGACGCGAGCCGCCGGGAAGCTCGGCGCGTTGCAGAAGTCCTCTCCGTCGCGGTCGTTCGAGATGTCGCCAAGGGCAGACTGCAGGCTCTGGTCGGTGGTGTCGTCCCGAGCACCGAGGGTCGCCAGCGTCTGAGGACGGAGCGCAAGCTTCGCGGTGCCGTTGTCGAGGTCGATATACCGGTTGACACCCAGCATCTCCGCGGTGGGAGCGACGGTGTCGCAGGCAGCGCCCGAAGCATCCCGGGGAGGCTCCACCTGGTCGTACTTCACGGCCCAGTGGGGGGACTCCTGCACGAAGCAGCCGACTTCGGGCTGATCGAAGCTGCAGCCCGTCAGCAGGCTACCGGCGCCCACGAGAACCAACGCAGTGTTGACGATGTTCTTGGTCATTTGACTGTTGTTCCGATTCCGTGATGGGGCCTGGGATTAGAACGTGTACCGGATGCCGAAGCGGACCTGACGGGGCGCCTGGTACGAGGTCGGGTTCTTGAAGTTCGGGTTGATGTCGCCGTCCACGCTACCGAACGCCTCGTCACGCGGCGCCTGGTCCTGGAACTCCACGCGACCCGGCAGATTCCCCGGCTCCAGATCAGCAGGCGTGCCGCCCGGGATGGGCTTGATGTCACGCACCGTGAATGTCTGGTCGACCGAGTTCACGCCCTGGAAGTTGAAGAGGTTGAAGACGTCCAGGGTGAAGGACACCACGCTGTCCTTGCTGACGCGGTAGTTGACGCCAATGTTGGAGTCGATGGTGTTCATCCACGGCGTACGGCCGCCAGCGCCACGGGGAAGGACGAAGGACTCGTCCTGACCGTAGGCCCAGTGGTGCCCCCAGTAGTTGATCGGCGTACCGGAGTTACCGCGGTAGGAGACACCCACGCTCGCCGACAGGGCGTTCGAGATGTTGAACTCCTTCGCACCGAAGATCTTGATCTGGTGCGTACGGTCGAAGGGCAGCAGACCCGTGCGGTTCTCCAGGAGCTCGATGAGGTCGAAGTCCGAGAGGATGTTCGGGTCGAGCTGGCCCGTCTCAGGACGGAACAGACCGGGGTAGTTACCGTACAGCCGCGACCAGGTGTAGTTGGCCTGGGCGAGCCAGCCGTCGGAGAACGTGCGGTTCAGGTAGACGGTGACGTTGTCGTAGTTACGAACCGGCGTCGGGAACTCACCGGCGAAGCCGCTGCCAGGGTTACCGAGGAAGTACGTGTTGCCGTCGTCGCGGCTCATGTCCTCGATGACCGAGTTCATGTCCTTGTGCGTGTAGCTCGCACCCAGGCGGGTGTTCGCCAGCACTTCGTACTCCGCGCCGACCACGATTTCATCAGAGGACTGCGCCTTGATGTCCGGGTCCACGGGCGTACCGCCCGCAGTGCCGCCCGTGTAGAAGCGGTTCACCTGGCGGCTGCTCTCGGGGATGTCCTGCAGGTTGGCGTCGCTCTGGCACGTCGCCTGCTGGCTCTCGAACGAGGACGGATCGCACGCCGTGGCCGTGCCCTGGCCAGGCTCCGCGAGGTAGCGACGCGCGGCGATGCGGTTCTCACCCGGGAACGCGCGGTCCATCAGGTTGAGCGGAACCTGCTCGTAGTAACGAGCGAAGTTCACGAACACCTTCGCGCGGCCGTTGGCGAACGGGTCGACAATGGCGCCGATACGCGGCGACCACTGGTTGCCGAGCAGCAGCGAGAGGTCGCCGTTGCCGCCGTAGAGCGCCTGCACGTCGTACCGGACACCGAGATTCAGCGTCACCCGGTTCGCGATGGACCAGGAATCCTGGAGGAAGCCACCGACCGTGGTGCTGGTGGTCTTCGCGATCTGGGTGTACTGCGTCACCGCAGAGTCAGGGCCCGTCTGGTAGCCGTAGCGACGGGCGTCGTGCACGGCGCGAGGACCCTGGATCGCAGGGTTCCAGGAACCACCCTCCTGGAAGAACACGCCACCACCGTAGGCCTTCACCTGATCGAAGGACAGGAACTCGGCGTCAACGCCCGCCTTGAACACGTGGGTACCCAGCGCGTTCAACAGGTAGGTCGCCTTCGCGTTGGCCTGGTAGCGATCCAGGGTCTGGTCGCTCATGAAACCAGGACCACCCACGGAGTAACCCGTCACCGGGCAGCGGATCAGCTGCTCCTCCGGCGTGGTGCCGCAAGCATCCTGCTGCCCGTCAGGCAGGGCCTCGAACAGGGTCAGCGGGCGCGGGTTGATGTACGCCATGCGGGAGTAGCCCGCGAGGCCCGTCCGGTCACCCAGGTTGCTGCCGTCGGCAGGCAGCGTGGACGCGGTCTGATGGAACCAACCGAGGTTGGCGTCAACGAGGACCTTCTTGTCCGCGAACGCGCCGGCGTACTTCAGAGCCAGCGACGTGGTGTTTGCGCTCGTCTCCGTCTGACCGAAGTCACCCGGCCGCGCGGCCAGCACGCCCGGCAGACCGCCGGAGCGGGGGTCGATGGACAGCTTGCCCCGACCACCCGTCGAAGACGGGGTGCCGTTCAGGGCGAACGACACGTTGTGGTCCTGGTTGATGAGGTACGTCAACTTACCCATGTACTGGATGGTACGGGAGTCGGCGTAGTAGTTCGTGGCGGAACCAGGGATTGCGTCCGAGAGCGTGAAGCCGGCGCTGTCCGTGACCGGGTTGCCCTCGCTGTCCACGCGCAGCGTGTTGAGCGTTCGGGTGTGCTGGTAGCGGGTGAACGACGGCGCGAAGCCGGCGAAGAACCACAGCTTGTCCTTGAGGATCGGACCACCGAGGGTGGCGCCGAAGTCGCCCAAGTTCTGAAGCTGGTTCAGGCCGCTGATGACCGTACCCTCTTCACGAACCTGCTTGCGGGTGCCCTCGAAGGTACCCGGCGTCCAGTTCGCGAACACGGAGCCGTGGAACTCGTTGGAGCCCGACCGGGTGACCGCGTTGATGACGCCGCCGGTGGACCGGCCGAACTCCGGCATGTAACCGCCGGTGATGATGTTCACGTCCTGAACGAACTCGATGCTCAGCGGGCTGGCGTTCACGCCGAAAGCCGGGTCGTTCGTGGACAGACCGTCCACCACGTAGCCGTTCTCAGGCGAGGTCGAGCCGTTGATGGACACGCCGTAGTTGTCGTTCTGGGCGCCAGGCGCGAGCTCGGCCAGGGACTCGAAGGAGCGGGTCGCACCGCCCTTACCACCCGGACGCGCAACGGCGATGCGCTTGATGAACTCCTGATCGACGTTCACGCCCATCGTCGTGGAACCCACGTCGATGGTCGGGGGCGCGCCGACGATCTCAACCACCTCACCGAGCGCCTCGGGGAGCAGCTCCACGTTGACGCGGATCGTGCGGTTGAGGCGCAGCTGGATGTTCGAGCGGGCGTACGGCTTGAACTGCTCCTTCTCGAACCGCAGGGTATAGTCGCCGGGGGGCAACTGGGGAATGCGGTAGTTACCCTGCGCGTCGGTGACGACCGTCTGCTCACCCTGAAGGTTGGGCGAAGTAGCGGTCACAACGACGTCAGCGGCAGGCTGCCGGCTCTGAGCGTCGATCACAGTACCGATGATCACGCTCGACTGGGCGAAAGCCGCCGATCCGTACAGCAGACCTGCGGCAACAACAACTCCGGTTTCCCGGAGCACTCGGTTCAAGTGCATACCAGACCCCTCCAAGGTGGGCTGCAAGTGAAAATGACCCGGGAAAATAGCCGAGGTCGAGCAGTTGTCAATAGACCGTTGCTTTTTGGTAACCAGTGGGGCAATTGCCCGATCACGCCACTACCGTCGACCATGCTTGCTTGAACCCGGAACGCGTTTCTGTATGGTAGCGCGCCCTTTCATCCGGGCGGGGCGTCGTCGATGGGTGTCCACTGGTGAAGAGGAGTCTAGTGCATGTTCGATTCAGTCCTTGACCGTGGTCAGGGGCCCAAGTCGCGGTTCGGCGTCGGGGCTACTGTCTCGGTTATCCTCCATGTGGCGCTGTTCGGCCTCGCCGTCTGGCTGTCGACGCGGCCGCCGGTCGAGGAGGAGAAGGAGATTGAGGTCACGCTGAAGGCGACCATGGCACCGCCTCCGCCGCCCCCGCCTCCGCCGCCTCCTCCTGCTTCTTCAAGCAAGCCGAAGACGCAGCCGAAGAAGCCCAAGAAGCCGGACACCATCGTCCAGCCGAAGGAAGTTCCGAAGGAGGTTCCGAAGGAAGTGGAGCCCTCCGAAGAGCCTCCCGCGGAAGAAGAGGCGAGCGAGGAGGCCGTGGAAGGCGGCGTCGAAGGCGGCGTGGTGGGCGGCGTCGTTGGTGGCGTGGTCGGTGGTGTGATTGGCGGCGTGGTTGGCGGCCAGTTGGGCGGGACGGGAACCGACGTGCTTCCCTTCGGTGCGGGCATGACCCGTCCGGAGAAGCTGTCCGGCCCTCAGCCCGAGTACTCTCGTGAGGCGCTCGAGGCTCGCGTCCAGGGAACGATGATCGTGAAGTGCATCGTCACCGTGGAAGGTCGAGTGGAGAACTGCCGGATCATCAAGCCCCTGCCCCACATGGACCGGGCCGTCCTGGACGCGCTGGCGTCGTCGCGCTACAAGCCGGTCACGTTCCAGGGCCGTCCTGTCCAGGTGGATTACACCTTCACCCTGAACTTCAAGCTGCCGCGCTGAGTCCGGGCGCGTCGTTGAAAGACGTAACGCCGACTACCCCGCGCTCGTGAGGAGGAGCGCTCAACCCTACCATGCAATTCACTCTCGCAGAAATCTGGGCGCACACGGGCCTCTTCGCCCGTATGATCATCTTCACCCTGGGCATCATGTCCATCGCCTCGCTGGTCGTGATGGCGGAGCGCATGATCGTCTTCCGCAAGACGCGGTCTGACAGCCGCAACTTCGCCGCGAAGATGGGTGCCATCCTGGCCAAGGGCGACCTGAACACGGCTGCCAACACCAACCTGGGCAAGGACGTGGGCCACCTGGGCCGCGTGATCAACTCCGGTCTGACGGCGTACCGGATCAGCCCGAACAACAAGGACGTGGCGGTGGAGTCCGTGGCGCGCGCGCTGGAGCGTCAGGCCCAGCGCGAGGTCCAGAGCATGAAGCGCGGTCTGGGCCTGCTGGCCACGGTCGGCTCCACGGCGCCGTTCGTCGGTCTGCTCGGCACCACGATGGGTATCGTCAACGCCTTTCAGTTGATGGCGCAGGCGGGCTCCGGCGGTCTGGGTACCATCTCCGCCGGTATCGCCGAGGCGCTCATCACCACGGCCTTCGGTCTGCTCGTGGCCATCCCCGCGGTGATGGCGTACAACTTCCTGCAGGGCTGGGTGGACGCGCGCTCGGTGGACATCTCCGAGTCGTCCAACGAGTTCCTGGACGTGGTTGCCCGTCACCTGGGTGGTGGCGCGCACTCCTCGCACGCCGCCTGAGACGTCCCGGGCGAGCCGGGGACGACCCGATGCCCTTCACGGTGACTCTGTCTCCAGCTCTTCTTCGGGGAGCTGGAGGCCCACCGTGAAGGCGGGCACCTCCTTACCAGGAAACAGGTAAAGACATGGGAATGTCAGCAGGCCCCAAGGGGGGCGTCAAGAGCGACATCAACGTCACGCCGCTGGTCGACGTGGTGCTGGTGCTCCTCATCATCTTCATGGTCGTCACCCCGATGCTCCAGCGTGGCAAGTCCGTGGAGCTCCCGAAGGCCACCGAGATCGAGAAGGAAGGAAAAGGGAAGGAAGCCGACCCACTCATCCTCTCCATCACCCCGGACAAGAAGGTGTTCGTGGAGAACGACCAGGTGGATGAGAAGGGGCTTCAGGAGAAGCTCACCGAGGAGATGTTGAAGGATCCAGGCAAGAAGATCCTGCTCAAGGGCGACAACGCGCTCAGCGTTGGTGACGTGCGCAAGGTGCTGGATGTGGCCCGCAAGTCCAAGGCCAAGCAGATCTCCCTGGGCGTCGAGGAGAAGAAGTAATGGCCGGCCGCAAGCAACGACAGTGGGTCAAACCCCAGGCGCAGCCGAACTCGGAAATCAACGTCACGCCGCTGGTCGACGTGGTGCTGGTGCTCCTCATCATCTTCATGGTCGTCACGCCGCTCCTCGAGAAGGACATCGTGGTGCGCGTGCCGGACACCGAGGTGGAGCAGGATCCGACACCTCCAGACCCGAACGACCAGCAGTTGGTGGTCCAGCTCGACAAGGACGGCGGCTACTCCATCAACACGGAGAAGATCACCGCCGCCGACTACGTGACGCGGCTCAAGCGCATGCTGGCGGCCAAGAAGGCGGACGACAAGGTCGTCTTCTTCATGGCGGATGACGCCACCAACTACGGCCGGCTCATCACCGCTCTGGACGGCGCGAAGGCGGCTGGCGCCAAGGTGCTCGGCATGGCCACGGAGCTCCCGCAGAACGCCGTCATCCAGGGGACCTCGGTCGATACGCCGACGCCAGCCCCGGACCCGGCACCCACGCCCTGAGACTCCTCTTCCGGAGCCTACGCTCCGGGTGGGTACGCGGTTCACATCGAGAAGCTCGTCGGCTAGAGTTCACTCCTCATGGCCGACGAGCTTCTCATTTTCGAGCAGACCATCGAAGCCCTGTTCCTGCGGGCGCTGCACGGGCGACTGACGCCCGAGTGCAAGGCGCGGCTGCGCCAGGCAGGGCTCGACCTGGACCAGAAGCTCCGTCCGGCCTACGCCTTCGACGCGTGGATGACCTTCCTGCGCATCACCGCGGAGGAGCTCTTCCCTCAGCTCCCGCTCGAGCAGGGCACGTGGAAGCTGGGCGAGGCCTATATCGAGGGCTTCCGCGAGACGATGCTGGGACGCGCCGTGCTGTCACTGCTTCGCGTGCTGGGGCCCCGGCGGACGCTGATGCGGGCCACGCAGAACTTCCGCGCTGGCAACAACTACACCGAGTCAAAGCTGCGCGAGCTGGGCCCCTCCCAGTTCGAGCTGTGGATGAACGAGGTGGGCCCCTACCCCGCCTTCACCGCGGGCATCATCCACGCCGGGCTGCGGGTGGCCGGCGCACAGGACATCCTCATCGAGATGTCCGGCTACGACGGCCACGCCTGCGTCTACCGAATCAACTGGAACGAAGCCTCGGTCTCCTCCGGCGTGGCCGGCAGCGGCGACTCCAAGGCGGCCAGCAGGTCGGGGTCCATCAACTCCCTGTAGATGAACTCCGCCAGCAGGCCCGTCACCATCCAGATGGGCAGGATGTACAGCGAAGTCATCTGCCAGAAGATGGCGCCGGCATCCGCGTAGTACCAGATGCGGTAGCCCGTGAGCCGCTCCAGCACGACGCCGGAGAAGCCCTCGAAGAGCAGGATGACCACCCCGTACACCGCCGCGCGCAGGCCGGTGTGCTGGTACAGCATCCAGCGGTACAGCGGCTCGATGAAGAAGAAGCACGCCACCCCGTAGATGGCGAACATCCACAACGAGCACTGCCCGTAGGCCGTGACGATGGGGGTGTCCCAGATGGCGTTGAGCCCCAGACGGTCATCCACGCGCCACTGGAAACGGAAGAGCGCCTCCAGCAGCGGCACGTGCTGGGCAATCCGCACCAGGTTGTAGAAGAAGATTTCGGCGCTGAGTCCCACCATGCCGTAGAGGCAGAAGCGGAACACGGCGAATGCCGCCTTCATTCGTTGGCCACGCTTGATGTCCGCCTTTCGGATGCGGACCTGCCGGCGCTGACGAACGACCCCCGATTCCACTGCAGCCTTTGCCCCCATCGCGTCCCCCAAGGTGGGTGAAACGCTACCGGACTCATCCGTGTCTGGCTAGTCCTGGGTTCACAAATATGCCCGAGCTGAAACGCGTGTTCCCGATGTCGGGATGGGTATCCACCACCAGGGATTGGCGGGCGTGTCCCTACGCCTGGGGTGGGCTTCGGTACAAGCCTTGCTGAAGCGCCTCGCGAGGTACGGCGAGAGGACGGGACATGCTGGCGAGGGTGCGGTCGGGGGCGTTGATGGGCATCGACGTGGTGGTGGTGGAGTGCGAGGTCGACATGGCGCTCGGCCTTCCCTACTTCAACGTCGTCGGGCAGGCGGAGGGCGCGGTCCGCGAGTCGAAGGTGCGCGTCATCTCCGCGCTGAAGAACACGGGCTTCGAGCTGCCCCAGAAGCGAATCACCGTGAATCTGGCGCCCGCCGATTTGAAGAAGGAAGGCGCGGCATTCGAGCTGCCCATCGCGCTGGGCGTCCTGGCGGCGGCGAAGCTGATGGATGAGGGACCTCTGGGGCGGCTTCTCTTCGGGGGCGAGCTGTCATTGGACGGCACCCTCCGGCCCATCAAAGGAGTGCTTCCCCTGGCGGTGGCGGCCCTCAACGGCGGTTTTGAAGGCGTCATGGTGCCCTCGGCCAACGCCGCGGAGGCCGCGCTCGTGGAAGGCCTGCGGGTGTTTCCGGTGAAGACCTTGCGAGAGGCCGTGGACCACCTGACGGGGGGCTGCGCCATCGCGCCCTACTCGCGGCAGCGAGAGCCCAGCATCCTGTCGCCGACGGGGCAACTGCCAGACATGTCCGACGTTCGCGGGCAGGCAGACCTGAAGCTCGCACTCGAAATCGCCGCGGCGGGTGGCCACAACGTCCTGATGTCCGGGCCACCGGGCTCCGGGAAGACGATGCTGGCGCGGCGACTGCCCGGCATCCTCCCGGAGATGACCTTCACCGAGGCCATGGAGGTGACCAAGGTCTACTCGGTGCTGGGGCTGCTGGGCGAAGGCCACGCGTTGATGCGCGAGCGCCCCTTCCGAGCGCCCCACCACACCCTCTCCGACGCGGGGTTGGTGGGAGGTGGCCCCTCGGGGAGGCCCGGTGAGCTCTCACTCGCGCACAACGGCGTGCTCTTCCTTGATGAACTCCCGGAGTTCCGGAGGCACGTGCTGGAGGTGCTGCGTCAGCCCATGGAGGAAGGCGTCATCCATCTGGCACGCGCCAACCAGAACATCACCTATCCCTGTCGGGTGATGCTGGTGGCCGCGATGAACCCCTGCCCGTGCGGCTATCACAACGTCCCCAACCGACCCTGTACCTGCGGGGAGCAGCGTGTCTCCGACTACCTCACGCGTGTGAGTGGCCCCCTGCTGGACCGCATCGACATCAGCATTCAGACGCGTCCGGTGGAGTACCACCACATGGCCCGGTCGACGGCCCAGGAGCCCACCAGCCGCTACTACCGGGAGCGCGCCCAGGCCGCGCGCGAGCGTCAACGCGCCCGCTATCGGAATGAGCCAGGCATCCACTGCAACGCGCAGCTACCCGCGCACCTGTTGCGCCGGTACTGCGGCATGAGTGAGCGGGCGGAGGCCATGCTTCAACAAGCGGTGAGGATGTATGGCTTGTCCGCGCGAGCCCATGACCGCCTCATGAAGCTGGCGCTGACGCGGGCGGACCTCGAACAGCACGACCGCATCGAGCAATCCGACATGCAACTCGCCATCAACTGCCGCATGTTGGACCGGCGGGGCGCGGCTCCGGGCAAGCATCATGGAAGCCGCCCCACCCCTTCGTCCGGAGACGCCGCATGGCGCGCAGCGGTCGGGCCCTCCAGCAGGGCCAGCCCGCTGGAGGACCTCGACGGCTGAAGGCTGTCATTCCCATCAGTGCGTCACGGTCGATGCGGGCTCCGCGGGTGAGGCCGTCGTCTGGAAGCGCGATTCAGGAGCGGAGGACGTCTTCCCGCCCTCCGGCAAGGCGTGGGTGGGCTGGAGCCGGTCCAGGCGTGGAGACGGGCCAGTGATGATGCGCGCCGACTTGCCGAACGTCAGGTACGAGTAGGCCCAGTTGAGCAACACCGCCAGCCGGCTCCGGAAGCCGATGAGGAAGGTGATGTGGATGAGCAGCCACGCCATCCACGCACTGAAGCCCGCCTGCTTGAAGCGACGGAAGGCGATGCCCACCGCGTGGCCACGTCCAATCACCGCGTACGAGCCACGGTCCCAGTAGGAGAAGGGCTCCATCGGCTTGCCCTGCAACCGGCGGCGGATGTTGTGCGCGGCATGCTTGCCTTCCTGCATCGCCGCGGGGGCGAGCCCGGGCACGGGCTTGCCGTCCGCGTCATTGACCGACGACAGGTCGCCTACGACGAAGACGTCGTCATGGCCCGGGACGGTCAGCTCGGGCGTGACGAGGACACGGCCAGCCCGGTCCAGTTCGGTCCCGAGCGAGCGCGCCACGGGCGACGCCGCCACACCGGCGGCCCACAACACCGTCCGCGCGGGAATGAACTCCGTGCCGATGAAGACACCCTGCTCGTTGATGTTGGTGACTCGAGCCCCCGTGCGGACCTCCACGCCCAGCTTCTCCAGCGTGCGACAGGCCTTTTGCGACAGGTCATCGGGATAGACGGGCAGCACCCTGTCGATTCCCTCGATGAGGATGATGCGCGCCTCGCGCGGGTCGATGTTCCGGAAGTCACCCGGCAGCGAATGCCGGCTGATTTCCGCCAGCGAGCCCGCCAGCTCCACGCCCGTGGGGCCCGCGCCGATGATGACGAAGTTGAGCAGCGCGCGACGGACCTCCGGGTCCGTCTCACGCTCCGCCAACTCGAAGGCCACCAGAATCCTGCGGCGAATCTCCACCGCGTCCTCAATGGACTTCAGCCCTGGCGCATACTGAGCCCAGGCATCGTTGCCGAAGTAGGAGTGCGTGGCTCCCGTGGCGATGACGAGGTAGTCGTACTTCAGCTCCCCATCCGAGAGCAGCACCCGCTTCCCGGCGGTATCCACCCCCGTCACTTCCGCCAGCACCACACTCACGTCGTGGCGGCCGAGCAGGGCCCGGAGCGGCGCCGCGATTTCGCTGGGGCTCAGCGTCGCCGTGGCCACCTGGTACAGCAGCGGTTGGAACAGGTGATGGTTGTGCCGGTCCACCATCGTGACACGCACCGGTGCCTTGTAGAGATGGCGGGCCGCATAGAGGCCGGCAAAACCACCGCCGAGGATGACCACATGGGGCAGGTCTTCGCGCTTTGATTTCGGGCTCACGCAGGGAAGGTCATGCCTGCCCAGCCCATCTTCAACGCAAAGCGCCATGCGCTATGCGAGCAGGCATGCGCTCCCATGTGCCTTTCTCATGCGACTGCCGGGACGGTTCACGCACACTCCACGGTATCGGACACACAGCCGCGCACCTGGACGCCTGCATTCCTTCCAGACGGAGCCTTCACGGAGAGGAAGCCGGCGGCACGGCCGTTGCTCCCCTGCTCGATCGCTGCGCAGGCGCGCCATGACGGCGGGCCCGAACGCAGTGCTTCACACAACTGGGGCGGCGAGGGAGCGGCAGACGCGATGAGCAAGCTGGCGGAGAAGCTGAAGGCAGTGGCGGCGGCGGTGGCGAGCATCGAGAAGCAGTTCGGACGAGGCTCGGTGATGACCCTGGGCGGCGAGGCCCGCGAGCAGAAGGTGGCCGTCATCCCCTCCGGCTCGGTGGGCGTGGACCGAGCGCTGGGCGTGGGCGGCTACCCGCGTGGACGCGTGGTGGAAGTCTTCGGAAACGAGTCCTCGGGCAAGACGACCCTCACCCTGCATGCGATTGCGCAGGTGCAGGCAGCGGGAGGCGTGGCGGCGTTCATCGACGCGGAGCACGCGCTGGACGTGTCCTACGCGCGCAAGCTGGGCGTCCGTGTGGAGGAGCTGCTCGTGTCACAGCCCGACACCGGCGAACAGGCCCTGGAAATCACCGAGCACCTGGTGCGCTCCGGGGCCGTGGACCTCATCGTCGTCGATTCCGTGGCGGCCCTGGTGCCGCGAGCTGAAATCGAGGGAGAGATGGGAGATGCCCACATGGGTGTCCAGGCGAGGCTGATGAGTCAGGCGCTGCGCAAGTTGACGGGCGCGGTGAGCCGCTCCGGCACATGCATCATCTTCATCAACCAGATTCGCATGAAGATTGGGGTGATGTTCGGCAACCCTGAGACGACCACCGGTGGCAACGCCCTGAAGTTCTACGCCTCGGTGCGCATGGAGATTCGCCGCACGGGCAACATCAAGGATGGCGACGCAGTGGTCGGTTCGCGGGCGCGGGTGAAGGTGGTGAAGAACAAGGTGGCCCCACCCTTCCAGGAAGCGGAGTTCGACCTGCTGTACGGCAGCGGCATCCACCGTGTGGGCGAGGTGCTCGACCTGGGCGTGGCCACGGGCCTCATCGAGAAGTCAGGCAGCCACTTCAGCCTGCGCGGGGAGCGCATCGGACAGGGGCGGGAGCGCGCCGCCGAGTGGCTGCGCGAGCATCCGGAGGTGCTGGAGTCCCTCGGCAAGGAGCTCACGGGCGCGGCACTTCCCTCCGCACCGGCGGCGGTGGAGGTCGCGGCCTAAGCGGAGGCCGACACCGCGTCCAGCGCGACAGGGACGGCGAGCTTGTGTTGACCGACACTCAGCACGAGCCCGCCGTCGGGCCCCTCTTCCAGGAGCTGTCCCAACTGGTACTGCGCGTCGCGCGAGAGGCGCGCCAGGGCCCGGCCCTGCTTCACGCGGCAGGTCAGCACTCCATCCGGGTCCAGGTGCAGACTGGCCACGTCCAGCGCCTCGGCGGTGCGGTCACTCAGGCGCACGGACACCCGTTCGTCGGGCGTGACGTCCACGGTGCGGACCTCGTAGGCGGCGCCGTCCACCTGGACGAAGCACCAGTCGTTGCCGATGCGGAGCTGATAACGGCCCGTCTCGTCCAACACGAGCGAGGCGTTGAAGAGCTCGATGATTTTGGGGTGGAGGATGGGCTCGTCGTCGTGCCACCAGCGCATCGTGGCGTCGAGGCGGATGCCGCTGTCCTCGCGGGTGTGCCAGCGCTTGCCGGGAGGCGGCTGTCCGGTGGGTGGTTGCATGACGTCTCTCATCTGCGCGTGACGCGTGAAGGATTCAAGCCCGTGAGGCGGGAACCGCTACCAGTTCCGGACAAGTTCCGTGTAGCCACGGAAGGCCACGGCCCCCCAGAAGTTCACCAGAACGCCAAGCGTCACCGCGGCCAGCACTGCCCGGTTTCGCAAGGACCAGCCTCCCAACGCGAAGAGCAGGAGAAGATAGGGCGTGTAGTCGAGGCTGAATCGGAAGCCGAACTGCATGTAACCGGTATTCTGGTAGAAGAGCCCGGGCAACGCGCACACCGCCACCGTGAGCCAGGCCGGCCAATGCAGCCGCGGGCGCGTCTTCGGCATCAGCAGGAAGACGAGCAACGGCAGCGTCAGCAGCAACGTCAGCCCGTGCGGGTCATAGCCCAGCTTCAGCGGCGACAAGGACACCGAGGGCAGCTTGAAGAAAGCCGCTTCCAGGTTCCGTGGCAGGTACTCCAGATTGAAGAGCCCCGTGCGGTCGATGTCCGCGTTGACGCGGTTGTTGAAGAGGTACGCGTGCCCGAACTCGCTCAGCTTGCCGTAGCGGTAGACGTTGTACGCGGCCGCGAGCCCCGCCAACGGCGCGGCGCCCAGGGTGAAGAGCCCCAGCTTCCGAGCCGCGGGCTTCCAGTCCCGCGCCAGTGCCTTGAGCTGCGCCAGGCGCGGCTCCGGCCCGGGGCACAGCGCTTCCAGGACGAAGAAGAGGCCCGTGAAGAGCAAGGGCGTGCGGGTCAGCGTCGCCATGGAGAAGAACAGGCCCGCGAGCAACGGGCGATGCGCCCGGACCGAGTTGCGCACGTAAAGGCACGTCAGCGCCACGCCCATCACCTCGGCGCTGAACCAGACCTCGCCTCGGATGGCGCAATAGAAGAACAGGGTGCCGAAGGCGAGGATGAGCGCCAGGGCCACGTTCTCATTGCGGTTGCGTGCCGTCTCCCCTTCCTTCGCCAGGAAGCGCAGCAGCGAGTAGAAGAGCGCCACCGCCAACGCGCCGACGATGACGCCGAACGAGGTGTCGTTGAACTGGTAGCCGTGCAGCGCGACGAAGGGCAGCATCGCCACCGCGGGGAAGGACGGGAAGCTCACGAACCAGCGGTCCGTCGGGAGCGGCCGGCCCGTGCAGCGAACCTTGTCGCCCTGCACCCCGCGCACGCAGGCCCAGTCCTCCATGTTGGGCAGCACCTGCGGATCCACGTCCAGCCGCCCCTCCAACCACGCCTGGGCCTGGTAGACGAAGTGGGGCGCCGCGCTCTGCCGCAAGAAGCGCTGGGAGCTGAAGCTGGCCAGCACCACGAAGGCGACCAGGAACAGCACCACCTCCACCCGATAGGCGGACAGCCACACGCGCGCGGCGTTGAGCGGCAGGCTCCCCGGCACGGGAGCCCCCGGTGATGGCGAGGCGGATTCTGGCGCGGGCGCCGGAGCCGGTGCGGCCGCCGATGGCGCCACGGCCCCTGCATCTGGCTGGGAAGCGACGGGGGACACCGCGGAGGTTTCTGGCGCGACCGGTTGGGAAGCCCCTGGTTCGGAGGGTGACGGACGGGGTCGCTTGGACTTGGAACGGCTCATGGGTTGGCGGGCGCGGCGAGCAGGTGCTGCCGCAGCATTTCCAGCGTGAAGGAAGCGGCGAACAGGCGGACGCGGTCGCGGTCGCCGGTGACAGAGATGCGCTCACAGCGGGTGGGGAGGAGGCCCGGGCCCGCCAGTCCGCAGTACACGGTGCCCACAGGGTCCTCCGGCGTACCGCCACCGGGCCCCGCATACCCCGTCACCGACAAGCCGTAGGTCGTTCCACAGGCCGCGCGCACGCCCTCCGCCATGGACATGGCCGTCTCGCGAGAGACCGCGGTGTGCCGTGCGAGGACCTCGGGAGGGACGCCCACCCATGCGGACTTCATCTTCTCCGAATACACCACCGCGCCGCCGATGAAGACGTCGCTGGAGCCCGGCACCGCCGTGAGTTGCTGGGCAATGAGGCCGCCCGTGCAGCTCTCCGCCAGCGCCAGCGTGGCCTCCGCCCGGCGGAGCGCCTCGAGGAGCGCCGCGGCGTAGGTCTCCGCGTCCGCGCCGAAGATTCGAGGCCCCAGCACCTGCCGGCACTCCGCCTCCGCCGCGGCGAGCGCGGCGTCCGCCTCCGACTGGGAGGAGGCCTCCGCCATCAGCTTGAGGTGGTTTTCAGGCGCGTGCGTGCGGAAGCCGAACACGACGCGGGGATGCCTCGGCGCCATGGGCGCGACGGCCAGGTCGAGCTCCGACTCCGGGATGCCCACCGTGCGCAGCAGCCGGAAGGCCCGGTACGTGCGTCCGGGGCGGGCATCCAGCGTCGCGCGGATGCGGGGCAGCACCTCCGCCTCCAGAATCGCCCGGAACTCACGGGGCACGCCCGGGAGGAAGAAGAGCTGGGCGCTTCCCAGCTTCATCACGACGAGCGGCGCGGAGCCCTCGGGGTTCTTCACGGGCTCGGAGCCCTGGGGGACGCGGGCCATGCGCAGGGCGCTCGGGTTGGGCGGAATCCCGCGAGCGGCATAGCGCTCATGCAGCCAGCCGAGCACCTGCGGGTGCTCCTCCAGCGGCACACCCGCGGCATTCGCGGCGCACTCAAGGGTGAAGTCGTCCGCCGTGGGCCCCAGGCCCCCCGACACCACGACCACGTCCGCACGCGAAGCGGCCTCCGTCAGGGCCCGGGTGATGTCCGGCCGCACGTCTCCAACGAGGACGACGCGCTCGACCTTGACGCCCAGGTCGAAGAGGCGGGCCTCCAGATACGTGCTGTTCGTGTCCGTAATGAGGCCGGTGACGAGCTCGTCACCGGTGCACAGCAGCTCGACGCGCATGGGCCGCGCATCCTAGCGGCAGCCGGTCGGCGGGGCACGGACCGAAGCAGGTCCGGCGCACGGCGCCTCCCGGCCTGGACGGGAGCCGGGCAGGAAACGGCGGGCCCGGGGTCAGAGGTACGCGGGTCCGTCGGAGCCCGGGTTGGACTCGGCGTCCTCTTCGTCCTCGTCGTCGATGACCGTGGCCACCGCGACCGCGGCCACCGCGCAGGGCGCCGCCACCTTGCGAGCGGCCAGCCGGCTGCGCACGAGCACCGCGGACTCCACCAGCCCCAGCGCGAGGTAGGCACCACAGCACGCCACCAGCACCCAGGCCGGGTGGAACTGCGTGGCAATCACCGTCCCGCCCACCACCACCAGCATGAACGCCAGCGCGCTCTTCCGGTTGGGCCGCGTGTCCTTGAAGGTCCGGTAGCGCACCGTGGACACCATCAGCAGCGAGAGGCCCGCCACCGCAACCGCCATGGGCACCACGGCGCCCTCGGCCAGGGGCTCGCCCTGCGTGGCCGCGTGGTGGGAGATGATGACCGACACCAGCATGCCGGCCGCCACGGGGATGGGCAGGCCCACGAAGAAGCTGCCACCACCGCCATGAGGGTTGCGCGCCGCCAGCACGTTGAAGCGCGCCAGCCGCAACGCGCCGCACGCCGCGAAGGAGAACGCGATGAACAGCCCCACGAAGCCCAGGGGCTCGAGCGCCCACTTGTACACCAGGAGGGAAGGCGCTGCCCCGAAGGAGATGACGTCCGCCAGGCTGTCGAGCTGCACGCCGAAGTCGCTCTGCGTCTTCGTCAGTCGGGCCACCCGGCCGTCGCATCCATCGAAGAACATGGCGAAGAAGATGGCCAGCGCCGCCTGGTACAGCTGCACCGGTTCAACGTCCCCCGTGCACAGGGTGATGGCGTAGAAGCCGCAGAAAATGGACGTGACTGTGAAGAGATTCGGGAGCACGAACATCAGTTTCCGCAACTTCATCATTCCCTCGACTTCCTCTGATGGCCGTGACTTCCCGGCGGCAGGACGGCGGGTGAACCGACCTTAGCAGGGTTTTATTTTGGAAAAGGAGGCTCCATGGATGCTTCGCGGTGGGTGGTGTGGGTACTGGTCGCTGGGGTCGCACTCGTGCTGTGGAACGTCTTTTGGGTGGCGGCCGTGCGGCGATGGTACCGGCCCCGCGCGGAGCAGCCTCAGGTCCTGCGGGCCCGCTGCGAGGACGGCTGGGAGCTGGTGATTCATGCCCGCCGCGCGGAGGTGCGCCGTTTCGAGGAGCCCGTGCTGCTGTGCCACGGGCTCGCGGCGAACCGGTTCACCTTCGACTTCGAGCCCCCCTACTCCGTCGCGCACTACCTTGCCGAAGCGGGCTTCGACTGCTTCAGCGTCGAGTGGCGCGGCACCGGACACTCACGCCAGCCTCCCCGCGGCCGGAGGTACACGGACTTCACCATCGACGACCACATCCTCCAGGACGGCCCGGCGCTGCTGGAGCTGGCGCTGAAGGAGACGGGGGCGAAGCGCGCCTTCTGGCTCGGCCACTCCCTGGGCGGACTGGTGGGTTACGGCGTCGCCCAAGGGGCGCAGGGGGAGAGGCTTGCGGGGTTGCTCACGCTGGGCGCGCCCGTGCATTTCAAGTCGGAGCCCTTCCTGCGCACCCTCATCTCCATGGGTGTTCGTGCGGCCTGGCCCGCACGCTTCCGACAGGAGTGGATGAGCGCCAGCCTCGCGCCCTTTCTGGGCTACGTCACCCTGCCCCTGTCCGACTTGCTGGTGAACCCCGAGCACATCCCCCCGCGCATCCAGCGGCAGGTCTACGCGAACATGATGTCGTCGATGAGTCGCAAGGTGCTGCTCCAGTTCCAGGACTGGATTGAGCACGATGCGTTCCGCTCCTTCGACCGCACTGTGGATTGGCGCGCCGGCATCGCGAAGCTTCAGCTTCCGTTGCTCGTCATGGGTGGCAGCTCGGACCGGCTGGCCACGGCCGCCAACGTGGAGTCACAGTTCGCGCTCGCCACCGCGCCCGACCGCACGCTGCACATCTTCGGCACGGACCATGGCGACAGGATGAACTACGGGCACGGGGACCTCGTCTTCGGCACCGGCGCGCCAACGGAGGTCTACCCCGTCATCCGCGAGTGGCTGGAGCGACATGCCTCCGCCCTCATCACCGCCGTCACCGACCCCGCGCCCGACCCGGTGGAAGAGGAACCTCGCGAGCCCGAGCGGTCCGTCCCCTGAGTCACGGTCCGCGCCACGAACCAGCGCCTTGGGGACTGAAGCGCGCGCTCACCTGGAAATGACCTGGACACATGGGGCCGCAGACAGGCCTCTCAGGTCCTCGGAGCGAAGGTCCTTCAGGTGCACCTGCGTGTCGCCCTCGCACTCCGCCTGGACGAACCCTTTCTCCAGTCCCTGTGCATCCAGGGAATCCACACGCAGCTCACTGCCTCCGTGGGCTTTCAGCGCGCGTGCCGCCCCTTGAATCTTCACGTTGGACGCGTCCATCCGGGCCAGCGTGTCCGTCATCAAACCCACGTCTCCGCAGGATTCCAGCTTCGCGCCGCGCAACGACACGCGAGCATCCTGGGCGGCCAGGACGCAGGCCCCTTGCGCATCACGCACCACGACGCCCTCCACGTCCGCTTCGACCTGACGCAGGTGAAGGGCATCTCCAGTGACGCCGTCCGCTGTGTGCACACCACGGATGTCCGCGTCACGGAGCCGCAGCTTTCCGCGCAGCGCCATCAGGCCATATTCGCTGGCGCCTTCGACGCGAACCCCCTGGACGTCCTGGTCTCCGCCCAGGAACTGAAGCCCGCCATACGCGCCACTTTCCCGCACCACGATGTCCCGGAGCCGAGCACGCGACAGCGACACGCCCATGCCCGCCCGAATGGCCCGCACCGTCGTGAAGCGGTGCACATCGAGCAGGACGGCCTGCATGGCCGATACGGCGTACTCGTGCCCCGTGACGGTGACCTCGTCCAGGATGAGCGTGCCGGACATCACGGAGAAGGCCGCCGCCTGCCCACCTTCCGCGGAGGAACGGAGCACCTCCGCATGCGCGCCATCCACGCCCACCGCCGTCGCGGGGCCGGAGAATCGGACGCCCTCGAGTCGGGCCCGCATCTTGGCGCCGCGCAGGCGGACTGCCCGACGGTAGGGGCCGGTGAAGGTGCTGTCGCGGATGTGCGCCTCGCCCCCGGCCTGGGGATGCTCAAGTCCTTCGGCGGGCGATGCTTCGCCCATGAGGTGCCCAGCGCCTTCTCGCGGTCCTTCGGCGTCGGCGGGAGACACTGCGCCCTCAAGGTGCCCAGCGCCTTCTCTCGGTCCTCCCGCGCTCGCGCCGGCGGCGCCCGCACCTGACTCAGCCTTCCGTCGCTCGTCAGCCCCCACCGATGGTGACGTGACCGGCGCCGATGGGGCCGTGGAGCGGCGCTCCGCGCCCACGACCTGCGCACCACGGTCCGACGCCAGGGTGTCCGCGCTTTCGAGCAGGACGCCCACCGTGGCCGTTGGCGCCGCATCGAAGCGACCGCCTTCCACGTCCAGACGCCCCGCTTCCACCCGCACCGCGCCCGTCTGCTGTCCGCTGAAGCCCACCCGCTCCAGCCGCACATGGCCCCCGCCGGTGACCTCCAACCCCCATTGCCCACCCTGAACCACCAAGCCCGACATTGAGCCACTCCCGCTCACCCTCAACACGGTGTGAGAGGCATCCTCCGCGAGCAGGATCACCCCCTGTCCCTGCCCCTCCAGCCGGGCCCCTGGCGGAAGAACGAAGGGCCCTGTGTACCGGCCCGGTGCCAGCCGCACCGTCAGGGGTCCGGGCCGGGCCAGCGCCTCCCCAAGCGAGCGCAGGGGGCGATCACGCGAGCCGTCTCCGGGGCCCTCCCAGGCCGCGTCCACCCAGATGGCGGTGGAGGCCTCTGGCGCGGGTTGGGCCTCGCGATGCGAGGCGCTCCGGCAGGCTCCGGCGAGCAGCAGACTCAAGGACAGGAAGGTTCGAAAACGCACGCAAGCAAGCATCCTAGCGCTTTCCCGCCGGGCTCACGCGCACGCGATCAGACCGACCTCGCAAACGATCAATATCTCAAAGACTTTCTTCAAAATGCGATCACACACAGGTCTTTCCCATTCATCATGCATGGGTTGCGATGATGTATCGGAAGCGTCGCGCCACACTCTTCCTACGCCCGGTGTTTCAGAGGGCCAACTTTTCGTATGGAGGCCGATTTTCCGGCTCCAAACCGCGGTCGGCATTGACAGGGAAAAGAGCGATTTGTTACCACCGGCCGGGTTAAAGCACTTCAAGGCCAGACAACGGACGGAGGGGCGTAATGACCAAGGCAGAACTCGTCGAGGTGGTGGCGGCGCAGACACGTCTCACCAAGAAGTCGGCGGCGCAGATCCTCGACATCGTCTTCACCAACATTGGCAAGGCGGTGAAGAAGGACGCTCGCTTCAGCTACCCCGGCTTTGGGACCTGGTCGGTTCGTTCGCGCAAGGCGCGCAAGATTCGCAACCCCCAGACGAACGAGATGATGAAGCTCAAGGCGTCGAAGACGATTGGCTTCCGGCCCGCCAAGGAGCTGAAGAACTCGCTCTAGGCCACCACCGCGTGGGCTTCGCTCAGGGGCGCTCACCCGAACGGGGGCGCCCCTGTTGCTTTGCGGGGTAGCGGCCGTCGGGCCCGCGTGCCATGGGCGGTGTGGGCTCGGGTGGTGGCTCCGCGTCCCCCAGCGCCTCCAGTGGGTCCATGGGCTCGCCGTCGCGCCACAGCTCGAAGTGCAGGTGGACGCCGGTGGCCAGGCCCGTCTCGCCCGCGAGCCCCACGGCGTTGCCGCGCTCCAGCACCTCGCCAGCCACCACCAGCAGGCGGGACAGGTGGCTGTAGCGCGTCACCCAGCGCCCCTCATGCTGCACCTCCACCTGGAGGCCATGGTCGCCGTTGCGCGCCGCCCGCAGCACCACGCCCTTGTCCGCCGCGAAGATGGGCTGGCCCTGCGTGGCGGCCAGGTCGACCCCCAGGTGGCGCCGGTGCACGCCCGTCACGGGGTGCCAGCGGTAGCCGAAGAGGCTGGTGACGGACACCGGGTCCACCGGCCACGAGAAGCGCGGGGGCGCGTCCTCGTCCGGTTCGGGCGGCTGCTCCAGACGGCGCAGCTCGGCGGTGCGCACCGCCAGCCGGCCCACGCGCAGCACCACGGCCTCCGCCAGGGAACCCGGCATGTCGCCGTAGGTGAAGCCATCCCGCTCCAATTCGGCCTCCAGGACGCTCTGGGCGTGCAGCAGGTCGCCGGAACCCACGCGCGGCGCCACTGAACGCGCCAGGAAGCCGTCCAGCGCGAAGGTCATCTGCTCCCAGTTCTCCACCTGCGCCGTGGGCATCGCCCCACCCCGCGCCACCTGCTGACGCAGCGTCTGCGCCCGCGAGGCGAAGGCGGAGAGCACGGCGTGAAGCTCCGGCGCTGTCTCGGGCGCGGGCTGACGCGGCCGCATCACGGCCGGCGCCACCTCCGAGCCGCCACGACGTGGGGCTGAGCTGGCATAGAGCTCCTCGAAGCTCATCTTCGGCTCCGCGCCACGGCTGGCGCAGGCACAGGCAGTCACGAAGGCGAGGAGGCTGAGGCGACGCACGGCACCGCGAGCCTACCACGCCCCGCCCGCGGTGCTCCTTCCTGGGCGCGCGCCCACTGGGGATGTCCACGGGCGCGCGTTTCACCCACCGGCAGTGCTCAGGACACGGCGCGGCGGATGCGCTCCAGGGCCTCGTCGATGTCAGCAGCGGACACATCCAGGTGCGTGACGAGGCGCAGCGTCCGTGGGGCGCCCGCGGGGTTGGTCAGCACCCCATGCCGCTCCAGCAACGACACGACCTCCAGCGCGGGCCGGGAGAACTCCGCGAAGACCATGTTGGTCTCCACCCGCGAAGCGTCCACCTTCACGCCGGGAACCTCCGCCAGCCCCGCGGCCAGCCGGCGGGCGTTCGCATGGTCGTCCGCCAGCCGGTCCACATGGTGCTCCAGCGCATGGAGCGCGGCAGCGGCCAGGATGCCCGCCTGACGCATGCCTCCGCCCAGGCGCTTGCGCAGCCGGCGCGCCTCGCGGATGACGTCCGCCCGTCCCGCCAGGGCCGAGCCCACCGGCGCGCCCAGCCCCTTCGAGAAGCACACCGCCGTCGAGTCCGTCAGCGACGCCCAGGCGGACACCGGCACGCCAAGGGCGACCCCCGCGTTGAAGAGCCTGGCGCCATCCAGATGAACGGCCAGCCCCGCCTTGCGCGCCGCCTCCACGACGGAACGGAAGCGCTCCACCGGCCACACCGCGCCACCGCCCCGGTTGTGCGTGTTCTCCAGCGACAACAAGCGCGTGCGCGGGTTGTGGATGTTGTCCTCGCGCACGGCGGCGCTCACGTCCTCGGGGGACAGCAGGCCGCGCTCTCCTGGCAGGGGCTGCGGCTGGACACCCCACAACGCGGGCACCGCGCCGCCTTCGTAGTGGAGGATGTGACTGCCCGCCTCGGTGAGCACCTCGTCTCCCTGCCGGCAGTGCGCGCCGATGGCCAGTTGGTTGGCCTGCGTGCCCGACGGCACGAAGACGGCCGCCTCCAGGCCGAGCCGCTCGGCGACCTGGGCCTCCAGGCGGAGCACGGTGGGGTCCTCGCCGTAGACGTCATCCCCCACCTCCGCTTCCGCGATGGCGCGTCGCATGGCGGCCGTGGGCTGGGTGACGGTGTCTGAACGGAAGTCGATGCGCTTCATGAATCTCCCCGCGTGGGTGAGTCCCAACCGGTGCTTGGGCTCGCAGCCGGTGTGACATACAACGGCGCCGTGCCTGGACGTGAGACGGTCGCGGAGAAGCGAAAGCGCGCGTTGCTGGTGATGGACCGGCTGTCCGCGGACATGCCGGATGCCCGCATCGAGCTGGACTACCGGACGCCCCTGGAACTGCTGGTGGCCGTCATCCTCTCCGCGCAGTGCACGGACAAGCGCGTCAACATGGTGACGCCCGCCCTCTTCCAGCGCTTCTCCGACGCCCAGGCCTATGCGGAAGCAGAACCGTCGGACGTGGAGCCCTTCATCCGCACCTGCGGCCTCTACCGCGCCAAGGCGAAGAACATCGTCGCGGCCGCCCGGGCGCTGGTGCGGGAGCACGCCGGGCAGATTCCCCTGCAACGGGGCGCGCTGGAGAAGCTGCCGGGCGTGGGCCGCAAGACGGCGGGCGTGGTGTGCATCCACCTGGGCGGCGACGCGGCCTTCCCCGTGGACACGCACGTGAAGCGGCTCGCCTTCCGGCTCGGGTTCACCACGAAGGCGGACCCGGACAAGGTGGAGGCCGACATGCAGGCCGTGCTGCCCTCGGAGCGGTGGACGCTGGGCCACCAGCTCCTGGTGTGGCACGGGCGGCGGACCTGCTTCGCCCGCTCGCCCGCGTGTGAGCGCTGCGTCGTCGCGGACCTGTGCCCGAAGAAGGGCGTGAAGGTCGCCGCGGCTACGGAGACGCCGGAGCGCCCACGTCGCGCTCGCGCGAAGACTTGAGGCGCTTCATCCGCTTCCGGATGAACTCGCGCTTCAGCGACGAGATGTGGTCCACGAAGACGGTGCCGTCGAGGTGGTCCACCTCGTGCTGCACGGCGATGGACAGCAGCCCGTCACACCGCAGCGTCTGCTCCTGACCGTCCGGGTCCAGGAACTTCACGGTGATGGCGGCGGCGCGGTCGATTTCCGCGGACTCGCCGGGGATGGACAGACACCCCTCGTTGTAGGTCGTGTCGCCTTCCCTGGCGATGATCTCCGGGTTGATCATCGCGATGGGCTTCAGCTCCGGCTGGCTGTGCGTGGTGTCCAGCACGATGACGCGCTGGAGCACGCCGATTTGCGGGCCGGCCAGGCCCACGCCTTCAGCGGAGTACATCGTTTCGAACATGTCCTTCACCAGCGTGCGGATGGAGTCATCCACCTTCGCCACCGGCTTGGCCTTCTGCTTCAGGACAGGGTCGGGCCAGATGAGGATCTCGCGGACCATGGACGCCGTCTTAATCCCGCCGGGGCGGACGGGCAACCGCGCCGGGCGAGCCTCCCCTCACCGTGGGGAGGCCGTCCGTCCGGAGGGCATCAGTCGAGCAGGCTCCGGGCATACTCCGCGCGCAGCCGGTCGTCGCCCAGGGCCTGGGCGGCCTCCGCGAGCACGCTGCGAATCTGCTGGGCGCGGTGCTGGAGCGCCGCGTCGGGGTGCCCCGCGAAGCGCAGGGGGTGGAACTCGGCGGCCAGCAGCTCGTAGGCGCGTTTGACCTCCTCGCCCCCCGCCGAGCGGGCCAGCCCCAGCACCGTGAAGTAGTCCGCGTCCTGAATCTCCTCGAACTTGGCCTCCAGGCGCCGCACGTCCAGCTCCGGCGGCAGGTCGCTGGTGTCCTCATCCGTGGCGGGCTCCAGCGAGACGAGCCCCAGCGTCCGCGCCACCGCGAGCGACTTCAGCGCCGAGTCCTGGGGCAGCCCCGCCCCCAGCAGCAGCGCCTCCAGCGTGTGCTCCCCGTCCACCTGGGACAGGAGCTGGAGGTCCCGCGCGGGAAGACCGAAGTCATCCGGGGCCAGGTGGAGGTCGCCGCGGGTGACGCGCGCGCGCAGGCTCCCGGCGGCCTCCAGCAGGGATTCGGAGGTGAGCGTGTTGCGCAGGGCCTCTGCAAGCAGGTGCAGCGGCGGACGCGTGGCCGCGGCGAGCGCCACCTCGTGCGGCGCCGGCTCCGGCACCAGGCGGTAGAGCGTCGAGGGCTCCGCCAGGGCGTCCAGGAAGACCTGCTCGGTGTAGCGCTGGACCAGCGGCACGGCTTCGGACTCCCGCAGGTAGCCCCGGCCCCGGAGCGCGTCCAGCAGCGCGGCGGTGGTGGCGCTGCGAACCAGGCGCAGCTCCCCTTCCTGCCGCGCGTCGATGAGCCCATCCGCCCGGGCCCGGTCCACCAGCGACTCCCCCTGCGCCGAGGAGACGGCCCCCACCAGCGCGCCATTCCGCAGCCAGAGCACGCGCAGGGCGTTCATCACCTTCAGCTCCAGCCGCATCTCCATGCGGGCCTCGCAGAGCCGGAGCACCAGCTTCGTCAGGCCATCCTGGGTGACGCTGCCACTGCGAGCCACGGCCAGCTCGGGCCGGCCGGGAGGCGCTTCCAGGGGCAGCATGGAGGCCCGAGCCTGGGCGGCGGCTTCCTCCGCGTCTCGGAGCGCGCGCTCCTCCAGTTCGTGGCGCTCGCGTTCGGCGCGGGCGCGCTGTTCGGCGGATTCCGTGCGCAGGGTCTCCAGGGATTGCTCGAGGGACTCGCGGGCCTCGCGCTCCTTCGACAGTTCCTCTCGGGACTGCTGATGCTCCAGGCGCAGCTCGGCGAGTTCCTCGGAGTTGCGCGCGTTCTCCGCGAGGAGGCGGGATTCGGATTCGTTGCGGGCGCGGGACTCTTCCTCGAGCCGGGATTCCAGCGTCGCGCGCTGTTTCGCTTCCGCGTCCAGGCGGACCTCGAGGGCCGTGCGGTGGCGGCTTTCGGTCTTTGCTCGGGCGGCGGCTTCGGCTTCGGCCTGCGCGGCTTGCTGGACGCGGGCTTCGGCCTCGGCACGGCGCTTCGCCTCGGCTTCGGCGCGGGCCTCCGCCTCCGCGGCGGACTTCAGCGCGGCTTCGGCGCGGGCATCGGCTTCGAGCCGGGCCTTGGCTTCAGCTTCGGACCGGGTGGCGCGCTGTTCCTCTTCCATCTCGGGCACGCGTCTTCTCGGCGGCGCGGGCATCGGCTTCAGCGCGGGCCTGCGCTTCCGCTTCGGCGCGCTGCCGGGCTTCC